>NZ_POSF01000015.1 GCF_004343605.1 Dehalobacter sp. 12DCB1 | reverse complement strand
TCGAACTTCGAACCTCGAAAAGATCTGGTGACTATACCGGAGGGGTACCACCCGTTCCCATCCCGAACACGGAAGTTAAGACCTCCTGGGGCGACGATACTGTAAGGAAAAATAGCACGTTGCCAGGTAATGTAAAAAGACTACATCATTTGATGTAGTCTTTTTACATTACGTTTTACATTCTCTTTACATTAATTCAAAATATTACTTCAAAAAAAGTAATATTTACATTATAATGTAATTGATAGAAAAAAATACTATTGTCTGCTCATTGAATTGCTGCAAAATAACAATATACGCAGCTAGATTTTCCAGTTTTGGTGACAAAGATTTTTGCTAAGAGGAGCGCGGATTAATGAGAGAATCAAAAAACCATCGATTTAGTATTAGAAAGAAGATTTCCTTATTTGTTATTATTTTGGCAATTGTTACTTATTCTACAAGTGCATTCTTTATCTATTTTGTTCGGCCCAATTTTGTTCCGAATATCAATGAGGTTATATTTACGATTGCTACTTTAGTACTAGGGGTTTTCTGGTCGGGTTTACTTTCCTTTTTTATGGCAAGTTTTATCATTAAACCTTTGCAGAAGTTAGAAAAAGCTGCAAATCAGGCATCTGAAGGGGATATCGGTTGTGATGTTGAATTATCAAACACTGATGATGAGATTCGTTCGTTAGGAATAGCTTTTAACAATATGCTTTATAATCTTAGGGAAATTGTCCAGAGTATTGAAACGAATTGTGCGAAGACTAATGAGAATATGTTTGAAATTTCAAAAGTGTCATCAGCTGCTTCTCACCAAGCCGATGCTATTGTACATACCATCACAGAAATATCTGCAGGTGCAGAAACTTCCTCGATTGCGATTCAATCAACAGCAGAATCCGTTGAAAAAGTCGCCCATATTGCCAAAGAAGTACAAAACTATGCCAAGTCTTCTGAAAAAATCTCTGCAGAAATGCTAATGGAACTAACCGAAAGTAAAGAAGTAATTCATTCTTTAATAGATGGAATCAATAATCTAGCCAAAGGGAACCAGCAATCGCTTGAAATTGTTAAAAGTCTCGAAGAGAATGCCAAGAAAGTCGGTCAGATCATCCAGTTAGTAGGTGATATTGGGGAACAAACAAACTTACTTGCATTGAATGCTTCCATTGAAGCTGCTCGAGCAGGACAACATGGCAAGGGATTTGCAGTTGTGGCCGAAGAAGTACGAAAACTAGCTGATGAAAGCGCAAATGCTATGCAAGGGATTTCAAGTCTTATTACGAACATTCAGTCTGAAGTGATAAATGTTGTGAATCAGATTACGATACAAGTTCAGAATGCAGATATGGAAGCACAGAAAGGATTCAGGACGAATGAAGTAATAGAAAAAATGACTAAAACAATTCTTGAAGTAGCACGTAGCGTTGAACAAATATCAAAACTTGTCGATCGTCAAATGGAGGGTATTGATAAAAGCGCACATCAGTCCCGCGAAGTAGCCGAGATTGCAGAAAAAACTTCAGAAAGTGCAATGGAGCTTGCTATTGCTACAAAGCAACAAGCGGAAATTGTCGATCAGGTTGAAACCCTTGTAGATAATTTAAGAATACAGTCAGAAATTCTGACAACTGCAATTACCCGCTTTCGTAGATAATTGGTAGGCGTTACTCTATTTATAGAGAAATACTCTGTTCCAAATAATCATAGGGAAGTACATATACTCTTATGATTTTATAACGGCATCGTGAGCTTGTTGCTTGAAGAAAATATCAAAAATATATTTCCAGCTTGTCGCCTTCCATGCTTCCAGTGAAATCTGCCCAGTTACGCGGGAACTCTATCACAAAAAGGGCATCCTTGATGCATGGTGAGACCTTTCTCGGATAGAGATCATCAATGATTTTGACAATTTGCAGATCCTTGCTGATAAACCAGACAGAAAGGGGATAGGTCATCCCGATCATATGGACCTGGTTGCAAGGCTTAATTAGCATACCACGAAAATCATCCAAAAACTTGGTTCCGAGCAGACCTCTCAATCTGGTGAGAAAGGTGTCAGCCAGCAAAACGGTACCAAGATAATTTTGTGTTCTTAGGTTTTTAACGGTTAGCTCTTTCATAAGATGTTTTCCTCGTAAATCAATTACCCAAAATATCCATGATATTAATGATTGCCGGACCAAGTATCACGATGAAAAGGCTTGGAAAAACAAAGAAAACAAGTGGAACCATCATCTTAACGGGGGCTTTTTGCGCAGCTTCTTGTATGCGTTGTTTTCTTCTCAAACGGATTTGCGCCGACTGGTTTCTAAGGACATTTCCCATAGAGATACCGAGCTGGTCAGCTTGAACCAATGAGGCAATGACGTTGCTTAAATCCTCTACGTCATTTTTTTTGGCCATATCTCTCAAAGCTTCCCGGCGCGGTTTGCCGATTTTGATTTCCTGGAGAACCAAGTTGAACTCTTCAGCAAGAATGCCTTTTTGTTTTTCTACGACTTTCATCATGGCTGCATCAAAGCCAAGTCCGGCTTCAACACTGACCATAACGAGATCGAGGATGTCAGGAAGCGTACGAAGAATCTCACCCTTACGTTGTTTGATCTTTGATTTAAGCCAGAAATTGGGAGCGATATTTCCAATAACAAAACAAAATAATGGGAATTCAATTTTTGTAAGGATTGGAAAGCTTAACATAAAGCTTAAGGCAGCAGCTGCTATTGCAAAGCATAGGCCAAGGATCAACCTAAGCGCTTTCCATTCAGCTGATGACCAGCCCTTTAGTCCGGCAGCAATTAATTCCGTGTCTTTCTGGTCTGTTTCTTTGCTGTTTTTTGAGAAGGCAATGATCAATCTGCGAAAAAAACTGTTCTCAGATTTTTCTTGCTTGTTTTTATCTTTTGTGTTTTTGTCTTTTTTGGATTTTTCTTTTTGATTTTCTTCATTTTCTGCTGGCACTGAAGATCTTCCAAGGGAACGCATAATCCTGCTCTGGGAAAGAGAAGGCTGTTTCCTGGACAGAATCGCCAGGACTAAGAAGAAAATAAGGCAAAAACCGCTGAAAATCAAGATTGACTCCATGATAATCTCCCCTAGAATTTAATATTAACAATCTTTCTGATGGCGATAAAACCGATGATTTCCAGAACAGCTCCACAGCATAATAACACAATTCCGAGTGGATCCTGGAACAGCGGCATCATAAATGATGGCTGCATCATCGTGATAACCAGGCCAATTAAGATAGGCAAAGCACCAATAATATATCCGGATAATCTACCTTGAGCAGTAAGTGTTTTAATCTCGCCTTGAATCTGTAAACGTTCCTGAATTGTATCGTGAATATTAATTAAAATTTCGGCTAGATTACCACCAATTTGCCGTTGAATCAGGATGGCGGTTACCATTAATTCCAGGTCTTTACTTTCAACCCGCTGCGAGAGATTTAGCAAAGCATTTTCGGTAGATTCCCCATAGGCCATTTCTTTCAGAGTCATTTTGATTTCGGAGGAGAGCGGGTCTGGCATTTCTTGGGCGGCCATTTCCATGGCCTGAAATAAACTAAAACCGGCTTTTAAGGAATTGGCAAGGGTTAGAAGTATATCCGGCAGCTGGTTATTGAATTTCTTAATTTTTTTATTTTTAGCACTGCTAATATACAGCCTGGGAAAGATCAAACTTAACAGTGGCAGAATAATAAAAACAGCACTCAAAGGCAGAAGAATTAGGGCGATAAGGAAAGCAAGAATGAACAAGAAGATTTGCATCACGATGAATTCCCTGCCAGTTAACCCAATATCACCGCTGTAAAGATCTTTATCAAGTTGTTTGCCCCATTTCCGAGGTGTATATTTGGATAGGGAAGTCAGATACTCTTTCCAAGAAGCAGCCTTTTTGGCTTTAACTGGGGTATCTTCTTTTTCTGCCACTAGTCGCTTAACTTTATCTTCGACGCTTTCATTTTTTGGTTTCAGGGCCATGATCACCGAGTATATCAGGATAAATCCCATAATCGAGGCCACGACGATGACCTTTGTCATATAAATACCTCCGACGGCCATGGATGGCTAATCAACTAACAAAAATATTGTCCGGCAGGATTTGGCCTGTGGCAGCCAGCGTATCCATAAAGCGGGGGCGGACACCAGTAGCCTTAAAGCCTCCGAGAACGTGGACGTTGGAATCAACACCTTTTTGCTCGAATTTGTAGATATCTTGGGTGACAATGGTGTCTCCTTCCATACCAAGAACCTCAGTGATATGGGTAATTTTCCGGGTACCATCCCTGAGCCGGCTTTGCTGAACAACTAAGTCAATCGCACTGGAAATCTGCTCACGGATGGCCCGGATCGGCAAATCCATGCCTGCCATTAAAACCATGGTTTCGAGACGGGAGAGCATGTCCCTCGGGGTGTTAGCATGACCTGTGGTCAGGGAACCATCGTGTCCGGTATTCATGGCCTGCAGCATATCCAAGGCTTCTCCGCCGCGGACTTCACCGACGATGATTCGGTCAGGCCTCATACGCAGCGTGTTTCTAACCAAGTCACGAATGGTGATGGCACCTTTTCCCTCTATATTTGGAGGCCGGGTTTCAAGCGTTACCAAGTGGCTTTGATCAAGCTGCAGTTCAGCGGCATCTTCGATGGTAATAATCCTTTCATGATCTGGAATAAAGGAAGATAGAACGTTTAATGTCGTGGTTTTACCGGAGCCGGTACCACCAGAGACAACAATATTCAGTCTGGCTTTAACACAGGCTTCGAGGACAAGCGCCATATCACGGGTTAGCGTGCCAAAATTAATCAGGTCTTCGACACGGTAGGGGTCACGTGAAAATTTCCGAATTGTAATGGTAGGACCTTTAAGCGCCAGAGGCGGAATAATAGCGTTTACCCTAGAACCGTCCGGCAGGCGGGCGTCTACCATTGGCTGACTTTCATCAATTCTTCGGCCAATCGGCGCGACGATTTTTTCAATAATATGCTGAACATGCTGGTCATCATTAAAAGTTACATTGGATAGTTCGACAATGCCATGACGCTCTACGTAGACCTGACTCGGCCCGTTGACCATAATCTCTGAAATGCTGTCGTCATTTAACAGTGGGGAAATGGGACCAAAACCGAGGATTTCATCAACCACTTCCTGCACGATTCTTTGTCTTTCATTCCGGGGCAGAAGGGCACCATTTGTTTCAACATAATGGTCTATGACTTTTTGAACGATCGGCTCGACTTCTTGCGGATCAACATCATTGAGTTGAATATTTTTGATGGTTTCCTTATGGATAATGCTTTTGAGTTCCCTCCAGGGATCAGCGGGCTGAGAGGAAGGAGAAGCGGTAAAGGCTTGTCTGATTTCAATCAGGCTTTGTTTCTCTGATCCGGTTCTTTCGCGTTCTTTACCTCTTTCCTGTTCTAAACGGCTAAGGAGCGACATGCGATCAACCTCCAAATCTTAAAAAGGAAAGACGGCTGGTTTCTTTGCTGTCCTGACCTTTTTTAGTAATTTCCGAATTAACACCTAGCGTACTCACCATCTTTTTAATTTCCAGAGCGGGAGCTGAACGGGCTAAAGCATCAACAAACGGTACACCTTTATTAAGCACGGATGTGAGCTGTTCTTCATAAGGAATAAGATAGGTTACATTGAGGCCGAGGCTGCTTTCAATATCCTTCATGCTGATACCGATTTTCTTTTCAAATTTATTTAGAATCAACTTGATTTTTGGAGAATAATCAAGCGTATGCATGATTTCCAGCGCCAGCTTGGTATTTTTGATTGACGGAATATCCATGCCGGCCACAACCCAGATCTCGTCTGCGGCCTCTAAACCGGCAAGGCTGATATCATCAAAACGGCTGGTATTGTCAAGAATTACAAAATCATAATGGGGTTTAATTTCTTCCAGGATTTGCTCAATATGTTCTGTGGTTACTTTTTCTGCATATTCGGGGCGATTCGTAGCCGCCAGGATATCCAGTCCGGAAGAATGACTAAGGGTATGAAGCCGGATATCTTCTTCTTTGATTGAACCGATCTGGACCAGATCGGTAATTGTCCTTTTCGGAACAAGATTTAAGAAGGAGGCGATGTCCCCGAATTGCAGGCTCAAGTCCAATAAGAGGACTTTGGATGACTTCGCCAATTCAACACCGAGGTTCACAGCGGTCGTCGTTTTGCCTACCCCTCCCTTGGCGCTGAAAATACTGATTACTTTTGCTGCAGTGTCGGATGTTTTTACAGCGGGATCGGGGGACAGAGGGGAATTGATCATTTCTCTTTTGCGGCTTTCCTTGTGATACACGTTCAGGATTGTACTGGTAAGTTCTTTGCCGGTAAACGGTTTGACGATATAAGCTTTGGCTCCGGCCATCATGGCTTTGGTCATATGGTCGGGGTCGTTCTCAACAGACATCATAATAATGGAGGTATTTGGGACGCGGAAAGAAAGCAGTTCTGTTGTTTTTATCCCGTCAATGTCGGGCATGCTGATGTCCATTAGAATAATTTCCGGTTTCAACAATTCTGCCAGACGGATTGCTTCTGAACCGCAGCCCGCTTCGCCGACCACTTCAAAGCCGGAATCAAGAGCAAGGATTCGGCGAATGTTTTCGCGGGTATTTCTGATATCATCAACAATGAGAATCCGTATACCTTGCATGTGCTATACCTCCTTTTTTATTTATCTTTTATTTATAATGATTGAAGTAATTTGCGTTTGTATAGACATTGGGATCGATGGGTGCTTCGGTGTAAGTTTCTTTATTGGCAGGGTTTCTCAGCAGTAAGCGGATGGAGCCTTTTTCACCGCCCAGTGTTATGGACATAGACTGGGAAACACTCAGCGCCAAAATATAGGAACCGGGATTTTCGGCAGTTTCTCCTTCTTTGAGAATGGTTTCACCCGTATTTAAGACCAAAACATCCTGGGCAGCCAAAGAAGTAATTGTTCTTTGATTTCCCTGACTGTCCTTAATATCCATGGTAATCAGGACATCCACATGGTCACCGGCCTTTACCTTATAGCTGACACTGCCTACCAAATCGACAGGAATAGCAACGGCTCTTTTGCCCGAAGGAACAGTCAGTGAAAAGCTGTCGGCTGAGGCACCTGAACTGCTGCCGGTTTTTTGGTACGGATCTCCAAGCATTGGACTCAGCAGTACATCACCCTGACTGACGTCAACCAGGAGCACCCGACCTGTTAATTCTTTCACGGTAGAGGCCCCTCCCTGAGGATAGCCTGAGAGCGGAACTTGTTTGATTTGGAGTTGATCAGCCTTCAGGATACTTCGCGAGGAAATATCTGCTGCTGCAACAACCAGCGGTTTTAATTCTTGACTTGATGCTCCCGAACCATAGTTCAGGTAGAAAAAGACAGCCAGGCTAAAAATCAATCCTGAGATAATCGCCATAAAAACATAGAATTTTCTTTTCACCATTTATCCCTCAATTCATTAGCAATTTTATAGAATATAAACCGTAATCCTGTACGGGGTTATTTCCGTCATCAATAATTGAACTTGTTTCTTTGCCGAGCGTGGAACAGGTCTTTAAAAAACGCCCGGTGATAAAACAGTCATTGCCATTGTGAGTTACATTTTCAATGAAAAAAGCAGCAAATCCCAAAATTTTAACTTCCTGGATGGATTCACCTGATCGAGTGAGGACTTCTACGATTGGAATAAAGACAATCTCGGGAGCATTACTGTCATGATCAGTAAAAGTATTCCCAGGGACACGCGTATCGGAAGCAAGCCGGGTATCAAGACCTTTTCGTGTCGGACCGCTCATATTACCGGTTTCTATCTGCAGGGTCTGGCCGACAGATAGCGGGGTATTATTTCCGTAGGCGAGTGCATCTTCGTAGGTGCTGGCACCTGATCCATCCAACCTGACAGGACCATACCAGCCGGTTTCACCTTCCGGAGGGGCATTTTTCAGTGTATATTCCTGGCCATAGACAAAGTCCTGCATCGTAACACTTAAAGGAGCGGCTCCGGCGATACTGCGGACAGGGTAAACACCTGCCTTGGAACGTGCACTGACTTTTCCTTTGGTAATACCTAGTGCTTTGGCCAAAAACATGGAATGTTCTTCAGAAGCAGATACCTCAATTTCCCGGTTATGATTGGATATCGAAATTGAGGGAAGGGAGACATCATTATTGTCAGCATATTCTGCAGCAGTTAGATAAGCGTCCTGCGGACTGTTCGGTAATTTTTGAGCGCCTGCTAACGCTGCTGCATCTACCGCATTCTGCAACCTTGCTTTTTCTACGTAGAGAACTGCCATATCTGTACATAGGGCACCAAAGCCCAGAAGAACGACTAAAAGTACTGCCGTAAGAACGGCAATACTGCCTTTTTCATTTTTGAGTGGATGATTCTTCATAGCGAATGCACTCCTATTCAATGCGCATGGACAGGCTCGCATGGATCACAACCGGATTCGGAAGAATACGATTTAATACCGGAGTCGTAAGAGATACAGGATAAGAGGCAGATACCGTAACATTTGAGCCGGAATGTCTGCTGGACTCAATTGGGGTGATCTGAATGGTCAGTAGGTTGCGGTCTAACAAAGGGGCGGAATCAGCTACTGAAGCCTGGATAGTGCTGTCCAGCCCGCTCAGGCTTGCTGTCCTGGCGCCGCTTCTAACGGCGTTGTTTAGGGTGACATAGGAATAGCCAAGCCGCCCAAACTCAACCACGCCAAAGACTAAGAGCAGAAAGATGGGCAGGACCAGCGCAAATTCGACAAGAGACTGGCCATTGGAGGATTTTATTAATTTTTTTAGCATTTTATACACCCTCTCAATGCAGGTTTACTTTCGTTAAACCAATTCTGATACCACTAAGCAGTGAAGAGACAAATTACAATGCAAAAACTGTTAAAACGCAAAATAAAAGTTATCCTTCTTTAGTTTAAAAAAGCCCTACTGTTCCCTGACAGTAGGGCTTTCGAGGTAAAACCAACGAAGACTCTTGATTTTAGGGAGTTGGAGTAATGTCGAGGTCTCCTCCAATTGTAGTCATAATCTCATTCAAGTTTGTGCCGATAACCACGACTGCACCAATTACAACGAGTGCAATTAAGGCGATTATAAGACCGTACTCTGTAAGTGCTTGACCCTTTTCGTCTTTCTGGAATCTTTGAAGGAACTGAACAAGGTATAACATCATGATAATCTCTCCCTTTAATAATATATTTTCGTTTTTTGGTATTCTGGTTCGTATTACAAATTTACAACAGTTTGACAATCGAAACAATTCACCGTAAGTCACGATGTGATAGGACTAAAGACTTATTAATATCCTGTGCTTTTTAAGAATCTTATCAAATAAGGGTTGATTGTCCTGAGAATTTCTTGTTTTTGGGTGATAAATGCTTTACATTATATATACCATCATATAACCATCATATATAGGTAAGAATGATTATCGAGGAATCAACAAGGAATCATTCAAAGGCCTTATATGTTGAGTAATTAAAGGAATTGGCTTAGAATTGTGGAAATATTACTGTTGTAATGAAAAGCTGGGGGTTAGAAACATTGGCGACGAAGGCGACAAAAAAGAACCGACGGGGGTCACGTAAAAAAAGACAGTCCGTTCATGATACGATTCGAAATGAAATTATTGGAATCCTGGTGATGGGTTTGGCCTGTCTGGGGTTTGTCATGCTCTATTCCAACAGCAAGGGTGCTATTGTCACGCATATTGTCAAAGCACTCAGGATTGCGGCAGGCGATGGAAGTGTCGGAATTTTTATCATTCTCGGAGTCATTGGGATCAGTCTGATGAGCAACAACCGGAAAAGTATGAAGTCCAGAACAACCGGTGTGATTTTGTTATGGCTTGTAGCGGAAGGATTCCTGCATCTCGGGTCATCTGCTGCGTATGATACTGCAGGGCTGCTTGAGCTTGGCAAAGCAGGATTAGGAGGTGGCCTTCTTGGCGCGGTGATCAGTATTATGCTGGTCATGCTGGTCGGCGTGACAGGTGGTTATGTGATTCTGGCAGTATTAGCTTTAATCGGGGCTATCCTGGCAATGAACCGCTCTATGGTCGGGACGGTCAAAGACCTGTTGTCTCTCACAGCCAATTTTGCACAGATGGTCGACCGCCACATCAGGGATTTTCTGCAGGTACTGGCGGACGGACGCCAAGAAAGACAGGAGCGCAAAGAGGATGACCGGAACAGCATGTTTGCCGCAGCAAAGAAAGGTGAGCCTGTAAAGTCCTTAACCCCGGATGATTATTTCGATTCAAAGCAGGGTAACCCGGTGATCGAAATTTTTGGGGAAGAACGGAATCGTGGAGAAGAACGGAATAAAAAAAGCAAGCTGGTTCCGCAGCCGGAAACGGATCATTACCTGATCAACACAAGGATGGATGATTTAGCTGAAAGAAAGGCTGGAAATATAGGAGATTATGCAGGAGGCAGGGAAACCACAGCGGCACCGCCGGGCAAGCTTACCGGGACGCCTATTTCCAGACAGACCGAGAAGAATGAACATTACAGGCTGCCGCCTTTGAATCTTGTTCATAAATCAATGAAAAAAGGCCAAAAAAGCGGCAAGGATATTGCCGATAATGTCCGTCTGCTGGAAGATACGCTAGCCAGTTTTGGGGTCAGGGTCAAAGTTACCAGAGTCACACAGGGGCCGACGATTACCCGCTACGAGGTGCAGCCTGCGCCCGGTGTCAAAGTCAGTAAAATTACCAGCCTTTCAGATGATATTGCACTGAGCCTGGCAGCCTCCGATGTGCGGATGGAAGCGCCGATCCCGGGAAAGTCTGCAGTTGGGATAGAGGTCCCGAATAAGGAGATTGCCATTGTTCATTTCCGGGAAGTGCTGGAAACGGAAGATTTTCAGGACTCACCAAGCAAGCTTAGTTTGGCGCTCGGCAAAGATATCACTGGCACGCCGATTATCGGTGATCTGACGAGAATGCCGCACCTACTGATTGCCGGAGCGACCGGAGCAGGAAAATCGGTTTGCATCAATACGATTATCGGAAGTATCGTTTATAAAGCAAAACCGGATGAAGTAAAACTGTTGCTGATTGATCCCAAAGTTGTTGAACTGGCCAATTACAATGGAATCCCACATTTGATCTCTCCTGTGGTAACAGAGCCCCAGAGGGCTGCCGGAGCTTTGAAGTGGATTGTTACCGAAATGGAGACAAGATATGAACTTTTTGCAGCTTCCGGAGTTCGTGATATCGTCAGGTATAACTTCCTTGTAAGTGAAAAAAAGGATACTGAATCGAAGCCGCTGCCGTATGTTGTCGTCATCATCGACGAGTTAGCCGATCTGATGATGGTTGCTCCGGGAGAGGTCGAGGAGTCTATCTGCCGGCTGGCCCAGATGGCCAGGGCAGCAGGTATTCATCTGATTGTTGCGACGCAAAGACCCTCGGTTGATGTCATCACCGGTCTGATCAAAGCCAATATTCCTTCCAGGATCGCTTTTGCGGTTTCTTCCCAGATCGATTCCAGAACCATTCTGGACATGGGCGGTGCAGAAAAACTACTCGGCCGCGGGGACATGCTCTATCATCCAATTGGGATCAGCAAGCCGATCCGGGTCCAAGGCTGTTTCCTGTCAGACAAGGAAGTTAAAAATATTGTCGATTATCTGCTGGAACAGGCCAAGCCGGAGTATTTTGAAATTCCGGAAGTGAGCTTGAGTTCCGGAAATTCTGAGGAGCCGGAAGATGAGCTTTTCTACAAGGCTGCGAACATCTTTATGGAGAGCAATACGGCATCCGTGTCCCTGCTTCAGCGCAGACTAAAGATTGGCTATTCCAGGGCGGCCAGAATCGTTGATATGCTTGAAGAAAAAGGGGTTGTCGGCCAACATGAAGGCTCGAAACCCAGGGAAGTTTTGTTGACCAAGGGCCAATTTGAACAAAAATTCGGGAAAAACTTAAATTCTTAGTCATAATTACCAACTATTTGCGCTTTTTGGTTAATTTCAGGAAGGATTAGTTAAAATACTGTAGAATAAAAAAGATTGGGGAAGAATATGCTGCGTGAAATTTCCATCGATGAATGTTCTGAGCTATCAGATGCATTATATATAGATGTGAGGTCAGAAAACGAATTTGAGGAAGGAACGATTCCCGGAGCGGTAAACATACCGATCTTCAATAATGAAGAGAGAGCCGTCATTGGAACGATATATACGAAAGAGTCTCCCCAAAAAGCCAGAGATATCGGGTTAGAGATTGTTAGCCGAAAACTGCCGGATTTATATAAACAAGTTGAGGAAGCTGCCGAAAAAAGACCCATTCTGCTATTTTGCTGGCGCGGAGGTATGAGAAGCAAGTCTTTGGCGGCAGTACTTGACCTGATGGGGTTGCCGGTATTTCGACTGATTGGCGGATACAAGGCCTACAGGCATTCGATTGTTTCATTTTTTGAGACTGGATTTCATCATCAGGTTATCGTCCTGAAAGGGAATACCGGAACTGGAAAAACAGAGTTGCTGAAAAAACTCAAGGAAGAGGGTTATCCGGTCATTGATCTTGAGGGGCTATCCAATAACCGTGGTTCAGTTTTTGGCTGCATCGGTCTTGGTGCTCAGCCTACCCAAAAAACGTTTGAGTCCTTGCTTTACGAGGAAATCCATCGCTATAATCACGATCTGTATTTGGTGATGGAATGCGAAAGCCGGCGGATCGGCAAAATCACACTCCCTGACGCAGTTTTCAAAGCCATGCAGCAGGGAATTTCCGTTCTTGTTTACGATTCGCTGGACAACAGAGCCAAACGGCTGATGCTCGAGTATACGGATAACCCGGGAATGACTGAAGAACTTAAAACGGCTCTGGACAGACTAACGAAAAGACTGGGACGAAAGAAAATTGATCAGCTTTATGATTTTCTGCAGAAACAAGCTTACGAGGACTTTGCCCGGTATCTTATTATGGAATACTATGACCAGCTATATGGCTATCCCAATCAGGAATCTGAGGGCTACGACTTATGTGTTTCTCAGGAATCTATGTTATTATCGCTGAAAACACTGAAACAATTTTTGAATGAACGGTTTGCTTGACAGTAATTAATTTAAAATAAAATTAAATATTAATAGGGTGGTGTAGAAATGGCTGGTGAAGGGGCCGTTCTTAGGAAGGCCAGAGAAGAAAAACGTTTAAGTTATCAGGAAGTTGAAGACAGTATTAAGATTAGGGTAAGGTATCTGGAAGCTCTGGAAAATGAGAACTACGGCATACTACCCGGAACCACTTATACCAGAGGCTTTTTACGGACGTATGCCAAACATCTTGGCATTAATCCACAGGAAATTATAGATGGCTATAATGCTTCTTTGGTCAAAGAAGCTGAGTCCGAAATTCAGCCACCCTTAAGTCCGATTCCAAGCAATCAGGTATGGTTCAGACCGATCGTCCTTGCAGGAATGGCCATCCTGGCTGTGATCATTGTCGTCGGGATTATCTTTGTATCAAATTTAGGCAACAAATCCGGTACTTCCCATTATACACCCATTCCTTTGCCGACTGCACCGAAGGTGAGCGATCAAAATACTGCCGATTCCAGTACGGGGCAGAATACGAATACTGCAGGGCAGGAACAAAATGCCGGGCAGCCGTCTCAGCAGCAAGCTGAACAATACGAGGGTATTGTTGCTGAGCTTACGTTTACTGCTGATTGCTGGGTCGTAGTCAATGTGGACGGCAAGCAGGCTTTAAGCGGAACGATCCCTGCAGGAACAACTCAAACCTTGCAGGCTGACAACCAAATTGAGTTTACATCGATCGGCAACGCCGGTGGATTGTCACTCAAAGTGAACGGACATACCGTCCCGCCACTCGGGAAGACTGGTGATGTCCTTCAAAACTACATCATCGATGAAAATAAAGTGAAAGAGCTTGCGGGAAGTTAGTTTACACCAAGCTGATAAGATAAGATTGTGAAGAGGGTATGCCGGAAGAGTAGGATACCCTCTTCCTATATTTGCGGATCAGGTTAAATCGATTTAAAATAAATACGGCTGCAAAGATTAGAATCCAATGGATTAAATGAAGGATAGAAGGCAGTAAGCTAATGTTGATATAGTTAGGAGCAAAATCAAGTGTCTGTAAATTATCTGCCAGTGAACAGAGAAGATATGGAAAGCCGGGGATGGGACCAGGTGGACTTCGTTTTGGTCAGCGGGGATGCCTATGTCGATCATCCCAGTTTTGGCCTGGCCATCATTTCCAGGGTCCTTGAAGACGCAGGATACAAGGTTGGAATCATTCCTCAGCCAGATTGGAATAAGACTGAAGAATTTCAGAGGCTTGGGCGTCCCAGACTCGGATTTTTGGTCTCGGCGGGCAATATGGATTCTATGGTCAACCATTATTCAGTCAATAAAAAAATACGTGAAAAAGACTCCTATTCACCCGGCTGCAAAATGGGTTTACGGCCGGACCGGGCGACGATTGTCTATTGCAATAAAATTCGGGAAGCCTATAAAAACGTTCCGATCATCATTGGCGGTGTAGAAGCCAGTTTGCGGAGATTTGCCCATTATGACTATTGGAGCGATACCGTTAGAAAATCAATTCTAATTGACAGTAGTGCGGACTTGTTGGTCTATGGCATGGCGGAAAAGCAGATTGTGGAGATTGCCGCGTATCTGAATGACGGCTTGGAAGTGAAATATATCCGCCATATCCCCGGAACCTGCTATATAGCGGATTCTCTGGAAGGGGTAAGCAGCGGTTATATCGAGATACCTTCCTTCAAAAAGACGGCAGAAGACAAAACAAAGTATGCGGAGGCTTTCAAGGTCCAATATCAGGAGCAGGACCCGGTCAGAGGAAAAACCATTGTCCAGCAGCACGGCATAAAATATCTGGTACAGAATAAACCGGAAATGCCTTTGTCTCAGGCAGAACTGGATAAAGTCTATGGCCTTTCTTATCTGAAAGACGCACATCCAATGTATGAAAGAGATGGGGGAATACCTGCGCTGGAGGAAGTTAAATTCAGTATTGTTAGCTCCCGGGGATGTTTTGGAAGCTGTGCTTTCTGCTCGCTTACCTTTCATCAGGGAAGAATCGTTCAGAGCAGGAGCGAGGAATCGATCCTGCACGAAGCTGTGGAAATCACCAATTTGGAAGACTTTAAAGGATATATTCATGACGTTGGCGGACCGACAGCAAATTTTCGTCGGCCGGCCTGTCTGAAACAATTGAAAACCGGCGCATGTAAGGAAAAACAATGCCTGCATCCCTCACCATGCAAAAGCCTGCATATCGACCATCAGGAATACCTGGGGATTTTACGGAAACTCAGAAAACTGCCCAAAGTCAAAAAAGTATTTGTGCGCTCGGGGATTCGCTATGACTATATCATGGCGGATAAAAGCGAACATTTTCTTAAAGAACTGCTCGAACACCATGTCAGTGGTCAACTAAAGGTGGCTCCGGAGCATATCTCGCCCAAGGTCCTGCACGATATGCGTAAACCGGCCGGGAAAACCTTTGAACAGTTCAGGGAAAAATTCTTTAAGATTAACGAGCGTCTTGGCAAGAAGCAGTTTATAGTTCCTTACTTTATGTCCAGCCACCCCGGGAGTACGCTGGAAGCAGCCGTAGAACTGGCGGAATACTTGCGTGACATTCATTATCAGCCGGAACAGGTCCAGGATTTTTATCCGACTCCGGGAACGCTGTCTACGGCAATGTTTTATACAGGGCTCGATCCGCTGACCATGCAGAAGGTTTATGTTCCAAAAAGCAAAACGGAGAAAGCAATGCAGAGAGCGTTGCTGCAGTTCAGAGAACCCAAGAAATATGCCCTGGTCCACGCTGCCCTTGTTGAAGCCGATAGGACGGATTTGATAGGGTTCGGCCCCAAATGTCTGATCAGGCCCAGAGGCAAAACCGCCTATTCCGATCAAAACAAGGAACAAGATTCTGGTTATAAACAAAATAAACAGAAAAATTCTGTTAAAAGCAAGCTGAATAAAGAGAAAGTAAATAAAGACCTTTTATCCAAGGGACGAATAAATAAGGAACATAAAAAAAAGATTGCAGAGGACAGCGGAAAATCCCGGGGAACCGTAAAAAACGAAAAGATGGAAAAAGAAAGACAACAAAGAAGCCTGGGGAATAAGAAAAGAAATCTCAAAGAAAATCAAAAAGAAAAGCACCAGGGAAGCCGCACAGAGGCGTCAGGCAAGGCGACAGGGAAAGTCAAAAGGATGTCTCCGGGGAAGCCGTCAGGGAAGGTAAAGGGAAAGCATTCGTTTTGACAGCAGGTCGGAACCTGATATATACTAAAGTGATAAAAAACGATTTCAGAGGGTTGAAAATTGAAAAAAAAAGTTGCAGTGATTAACCTTGGGTGCCCGAAGAACCAGGTTGACAGTGAAGTAATAACCGGCATGCTGGCGAAAGGCTTCGAGATTACAACCGAACCGTCTGAAGCCGATATGATTGTCGTGAATACCTGTGGTTTTATTGAAGATGCCAAAGCAGAATCGATTGACACCCTTTGTGAAATGATCAATTTGAAAAATAGCGGTGCTCAGAAAAAGGTCTATGCTGTGGGATGTCTGGCTCAGCGTTATGGTGAAGAGCTGTTTAAAGAGCTTCCAGAGCTTGATGGTGTGCTCGGGGACGGGGATCTGGATAAAATCCCCGAGGTCCTGGAAAGCTCCGGCGGCGAGAGAGTATACAGGAAAAAAGAGAAGCAGGACTATCTTTATAACAATGAGATGCCGAGGGTCCGTTTCAGCCCTTCTTTTTTTGCATATGTCAAAATAGCCGAAGGCTGTGATAACCGCTGCAGCTATTGTGTCATTCCGCAGATCAAAGGCAGCTACCGTAGCAGGACAATGGAGTCAATCGTACAAGAAGTAAGGAAGCTCGCCGGTGAAGGTGTGAAGGAAATTGCGCTGGTAGCCCAGGATACAACCCGTTACGGCATTGATCTTTATCACGCTTACCGGCTGCCGAATCTTCTGCGGGAACTAGTGGAAATAGACGGTATACAATGGATTCGGCTGATGTATTGTTACCCTGAGGCAGTATCAGATGAACTGATTGACCTGATTGGGACGGAACCCAAGATATGCAATTATATTGATTTGCCTCTTCAGCATGCCGATAACGCCATACTTTCGAAAATGAACCGCAGAAATACAGCCGAAGAAGCAGAAACGCTGATCGGAAAGCTCCGCGAGGCTGTACCGGGTATTTTTATCCGTTCGACGTTCATTACCGGATTCCCTGGGGAAACCGAAGAACAGTTTCAGCATTTATTGTCATTTGTCAATAAAATGAAATTAGACCGTATTGGGGTTTTTGCTTATTCCCAGGAGGAAAATACGCCTGCTGCGAACATGGCGAACCAGGTACCGCCTGAGGTTCGGGAAGCTCGCAAAAATGCTGTCATGGCAGCCCAAACGGAAATCGCGGATCAGATCCAGCAGCAAAGGGTCGGACAAATCATCCGGGTCATTCTCGAAGAACAGACTGCCCCTGATGAATGGGTCGGACGGAGCGAAGGGGATGCCCCGGAGATTGACGGTCAGATTTACCTCAAGGTTCAGAAGAAACATTTGGTTGGTGAAATCATACAGACCAGAATTACAGAAGCGGACAGCTATGATATGGGAGGGGAGGAGCTCGAGTGAATCTACCTAACACGCTGACTCTGATTCGAATTGCCATGATACCTTTGTTTATGGCCTTTTTATTGGTAAAAATGCCTGACGGCACCGCTTATTTTCCTTATCAGGACTTTGTAGCCGCGGGGATATTTATCCTGGCGTCTGCGACAGACGGTTTGGACGGTTATTTCGCACGCAAGCTGAAACAAGTGACCAATCTCGGTAAATTTCTGGATCCGCTTGCCGACAAGCTTCTGGTTTCAGCCGCGCTGATTGCCCTGGTCGAGTTAAATCTCGTTTCGGCCTGGATTGTCTGGATTATCTTGGCCCGAGAGTTTGCGGTCACAGGGTTAAGAGCGATTGCTGCTGCCGAAGGCGTAGTGATCAGTGCCAGCAAGCTTGGAAAACTGAAGACGGTCACTCAGATCATTGCCATAGCACTGTTGATTTTGAGAGATTGGCCATTATCAATCCTTAACATATATATTGCCCAGCCTATGATCTATCTTGCGCTGATGATAACCATCATTTCCGGCGTGGATTATATCATAAAATCAAAACAGCTGTTTGTGCGTTCCAAATAAAAAGAGCCATCCATGGCATCGCGACATTAGCCATCCGTGGCCGTCTAACAGCCGCGCTCCGCATCCATGCTCCGCTTGACGCTGGAACTTGTGGCACCCAGACCTAATATGGGGTAATCAGGCTTGAATGGAATTATTTGAGCCATGAATTGACTAGGTAACAAAGTTCGGGGATAAGATTCTCCCACGGTGAGATAATGACTGAGGGAGTGTGAAAAATAATGAAGGCCGAAATTATTTCCACGGGAACAGAATTACTGCTCGGAAAAACGCTGAATACGAGTGCCCATTATCTTACGGGACAGCTTTCGGATCTCGGGATAGAAGTACGCTACCATACGACGGTAGGGGACAACAAAGAACGGCTGACCGAGACACTAAAGAATGCGCTGCAGCGTTCCAGGCTTGTGCTTGTCAGCGGAGGGCTTGGACCGACGGCAGATGACCTATCCAAAGAAATTGCCGCTGAAGTCTTAGGTCTGAAAATGAGCTATGATCCGGAAAGCATGCAGTCCCTGACGCAGTTTTATATCAATGACCGGATGCCGCCAAGTACGGAAAAACAGGCTTATTTTCCAGAAGGTTCGATCCTGCTGCCGAACGATAAAGGAACTGCGCAGGGGACGCTTATCTGCAAAAATGACCAGTTTTGCGCGATCCTTCCCGGACCGCCTCCCGAAATGGAGGTTATGTTCCAAAAGTATTTGCTGCCCAAACTGGAGCAGATTATCCTTCGAGATTCAAGACGGATGCAGGTACGTATTCTAAAAATATTTGGACTCGGGGAACCGGAACTGGAACGGGAACTAACCGTTCTGATGCAGCGTAAATCTCCGTCTCTCACTTTGCTGGACAGGCATACCTACATGGATGTCAGGCTTACGGTCCGAAGCGGGGATATCAGTCAAGCTGTCCAGCTCCTGGATCAGACAGAAGCAGAGATCCGCAGCATTTTTGGGGACAGGGTATTCGGAGCCGGAACGGATACCCAGGCGGGTATTGTTGGAAAACTGCTTCTGGAAAACAATCTGACGCTGGCAACGGCCGAATCCTGCACCGGTGGTCTTCTGGGCGGAAGAATCACCGCCGAAGCCGGAAGTTCGGCGTATTATCTTGGCGGCGTTGTAAGTTATGCGAATTCAGCCAAAGAAATTTTGCTCGGGGTGAAAAGCAGCAGCCTGCTGCAGGAAGGCGCAGTCAGTGAACTTGTAGCCGGGGAAATGGCCGGAGGGGCAAGAAAGGCCCTCGGTGCAGATCTTGGGATTGCGACGACCGGAGTTGCGGGACCTGGAGGCGGAACTGCGGACAAACCCGTCGGTCTGGTCTATATCGCCCTGGCTCATCCGGAAGGTATCGAGATCACTAAAAACCAGTTTGTCGGGAGCAGGGAATCCGTCAGAAATATGATTGTAGAAACCGCCTTGAATATGCTGCGGCTGTATTTACTTAGGAAATACATGCAGTAAGTTCTTGTCAAACGAGAGATGACCAATCCTATGTAAAAATTTTACTTTTAAACGGATTGACAATAGACAGTCAGAAAAAGTATAATAGAAACCGAACATATGTTTTGTATAATCATGAGGAGGCACGAAAAGATGGCTACTCCAGATAAACTGAAAGCATTGGATATTGCACTGAGCCAAATTGAAAAGCAGTTTGGCAAGGGAGCGATTATGAAACTCGGCGAAGCTTCGGACAGAATGGCTGTTGAGACGATTTCAACAGGTTCATTGGCCCTGGATTTGGCTTTGGGCGTTGGCGGAGTTCCCAGGGGCCGGGTAATAGAGGTTTATGGACCGGAGTCTTCGGGGAAAACCACCGTAACGCTGCATATTATTGCTGAGGCACAAAAAACAGGTGGCGTTGCAGCTTTTATTGATGCGGAGCATGCCCTTGACCCGGTATATGCCCGTGCGCTGGGTGTGAATGTCGACGATCTGCTGGTTTCCCAGCCAGACACCGGTGAGCAAGCACTGGAAATCTGTGAAGCCCTTGTCCGTAGCGGCGCGGTTGATGTCGTCGTAATTGACTCGGTGGCGGCACTTGTGCCACGGGCTGAAATCGAAGGGGAGATGGGCGATTCCCACATGGGGCTGCATGCCCGTCTGATGTCCCAGGCATTGCGCAAGCTTACCGGGGCAATCAGTAAAAGCCGTACCTGTGTCATCTTTATTAATCAGATCAGGGAGAAAGTTGGCGTAATGTTCGGCAACCCTGAGACGACGACCGGAGGACGGGCACTGAAATTTTATGCTTCAGTCCGGCTGGAAGTCAAAAAGCAGGATGTCATCAAGCAGGGGCAGGAAATCATCGGCAATCGTACCCGCGTAAAGGTCGTCAAAAACAAGGTTGCACCGCCGTTTAACTTTGCTGATTTTGACCTGGTTTATGGCGAAGGGATATCCAGGGAAGGCAGTATTGTCGATATGGGATCGGAAACAGGTATTCTTATGAAATCGGGCGCCTGGTATTCCTACAATGGCGAAAGGCTTGGACAGGGAAGAGAGAATGTAAAGGACTTTTTGCGTCAGCATCCTGATATTGCTGCAGAGATCGAGAGAAAAGTGCGTGATCTGGTTCTGGTCTCGAAAGACAGGTCCAACGGTGCTAAGGATGACAGCATGAATGATGAATAGAAATCAGGCCTCGCCGAAGAAAAGTGTGCTAGGTGCTGCGCTGGATTTCTTAAGCCGCAGGCAGCTGTCTGCCAGGCAGCTTGCTGGCAAATTGGAGGCTAAAGGTTATTCAGCAGAGGAAAATGCTGAGGCTCTTCGAAAACTAGAAGAATGGAAGTATATTGATGATCGGCAATATGCCTTGTCATATGTTAAAAGTAAGGAAACAAGGTTTTCTCGGATCAGAATATGTATTGAACTGCAAAAAGCCGGTCTGGACAATCGGATGATCTCTCTCGTCATGGATGAATACTATCCCGAGCAGCAGGAGGTTCAAAATTGCCTGCTGCTTGGCCGTAAAATGTTTGAGCAGGAGTATAGGAAATACCAGAAAAAATCCCTAAACGATCAAAACAGAAATATCCATCCAAAAGAGTTATATTTAAGGAAAAAGGTCGGGGACAAGCTCTTAGCGAAAGGTTATCAATTGGATATCGTCAAAAAAGTACTTGAAGAGATTATTATTTTTGATAATCTTTAAGTATTTAGTATACTTTATTATCTCACCAACTTGACATTATTTGCACATTTCATTAAACTATTATCAAATGGATCTGTTTCTAGTAAATTTTTAACCTTTCAAGGTTTTCTCTTATATTAAACTGAACATTTCAGCTGCACCGGGTATCGGTGTAGCTATATTTAAGGGAAACATAATTGAATGAGGGTTATAGATTTTACGGAACTGGTCTGACCAGTTTTTTTGTTATTTTACGAAATATTTAATACTATTATTTAAGGAGGTGAAGCTTTGGAAATATCAGGCTTAATTGCAGTTGTTATTGTACTCGCCGGATTGGCGATTGGCAGTCTGATCGGCTGGTTTATCCGCAAATCATCTGCGGAAAAAATGATTGGATCTGCTGAAATAGAAGCAAAAAGGCTTTTAAAAAATGCTGAGGCAGAGGCTGAAGCTAAAAAAAGAGAAAAAGTTGTTGCAGCTAAAGAAGAGGTTATGCAGCTTCGCAATGATATTGAAAAAGAGACCAGAGAAAGACGTAACGAAATCCAGCGTCTGGAAAGACGCAATCTCCAAAAGGAAGAGACCCTTGAAAGAAAAATTGAAGTTTTAGAGCGTAAGGAAGAAAATTTACATCGCAAAGAATCAGAAGTTGAAAAACAAAAACTTGATTTAAATGATCTCCTGATTAAACAGGTAGCTGAGCTGGAAAGGCTTTCCGGTCTGACTCCTGAAGAAGCCAAACAATTGTTGTTAAAAAGTGTCGAGGAAGAAGTACGTTACGAATCGGCAATCATGATTAAGGAATATGAGACCCGGACAAAAGAAGAAGCCGAAAAACGCGCTAAAGATATTATTTCTTTGGCTATTCATCGTTGTGCTGCAGACCATGTTGCTGAAAGCACAGTTTCAGTGGTTGCTCTACCGAACGATGAAATGAAAGGCCGTATCATTGGCCGAGAGGGCCGAAACATCAGAGCTCTTGAGACTTTAACGGGTATTGATTTGATTATTGACGATACGCCTGAGGCTGTTATTTTATCAGGATTTGATCCGATTAGAAGAGAAGTCGCCAGAGTCGCTCTGGAAAAACTGATTTTGGACGGACGTATTCATCCGGCTAGAATTGAAGAAATGGTTGAAAAGGCGCAGAAGGAAGTTGACCAAAAAATCAGGGAAGAAGGAGAACAAGCTACCTTCGAAACTGGGGTTCACGGCATACATTCCGAACTGATTAAATTGCTTGGCCGACTGCGTTTCAGAACCAGTTATGGACAAAATGTTTTAAAACACGCTATCGAGGTATCTCATCTGGCCGGGCTAATGGCTTCCGAACTGGGCGTTGATGTCCAGACCGCAAAACGCGCCGGACTTCTGCATGACATTGGTAAAGCCGTTGACCATGATACCGAAGGCACGCATGTTGAGATTGGTGTTGATCTCTGCAAAAAGTACAAAGAATCATGGGATATTATTCACGCGATTGAGGCCCATCACGGTGACACTGAACCTAAGACGATTGTTGCAGTGCTTGTTGCCGCTGCAGATGCGGTATCGGCTGCCAGACCTGGCGCCAGACGCGAGACTTTGGAGTCCTACATTAAAAGGCTGCAGAAGCTTGAGGAAATTGCCGAAACCTTTGAAGGCGTTGAAAAATCCTACGCAATTCAGGCCGGCAGAGAGATTCGCATTATTGTGAATCCGGACAAGATTGATGATGCACTTGCACCAAGGTTTGCACATGATATTGCAAAGAGAATTGAAGAAGAACTGGAATACCCCGGACAGATCAAAGTTGTCGTAATGCGGGAGACCCGCGCAGTAGATTATGCGAAGTAATCTGCGATGAAACGACGTTAACACAAAGATACCTTACGGATTAAGCGTACAATGATTAGATATTGAACCATGCGTATATAGAGCAAAGCAGGTGTTAGGCCTGCTTTGTTTGTGTATCATAGAATATAAGTATTTTCTAGTATTTTCTGAGCCATCTAAGTGCACAGGTTTACGTTATATTGGTATGTCGGGACAAAATAGGTTATAATTGCTAGGGCACTCTAGGAAGGACTTTACGTCTCCTTGAAGAATTATTATATGTTTTGGAGAAGAATACTTAATTCACATTAGGGAAAGGATTATCAAGATGACCGCTTCAGAAGTCGTAACTGTTGAATCAAATTATCTTAATTATAGTACAGGATTACTTGTTTCTATTTTGCTGCGCTATCCGGAAGTTGTTACGATTAGCTGCAGTCACGAGTATCAGACCATGAGACTGAAATTCCTGGTCGTCAAGGAGTGCGGTTTCGAAGCGCTTCAGATTAAACTTCGGCAGGCCCTGGAATTGTTTCATCAGATTGAAGGCCGGAAAATTCAGCTGTTTAATGTCGAAAAATTTGAGCAGGAACTGGATCTAATTATCATCAGCAGAGATTTAAGCAGCATTACCCACACCGAAATCAATCTCATTGTAGAAATCATGAAAAGCGAGCTTGGCGCTAAACTGATTGCTGATGAATGCAGCCTGCCTGAAGAAGAGGTCATACTACAGGAAGAAATTATTAATCATATGATGGCAGCTGTACGTTCTAACGGAACAGAAAAAAACATTACAGCTGTACGAGAAGACGGCAGAGTACTTGTTTTCAATGGTTGAACCAAGGGTCTAGTGCAAATAAAGGAGTACCTTATGCAGATTCTTTTTATTGGTGATATCGTCGGTAGACCGGGAAGAGAAGCGGTGGCTGCTTTTCTCCCAGAACTCCAGAAAGAGCATAAACTTGATCTGGTGATTGCCAATGCTGAAAATGCCTCGGGCGGGCGGGGGCTCACCAAAGAAGTCGCCTATGAGCTATATGATTACGGAATCCACTTTTTGACGATGGGCAACCATGTTTGGGACCAAAAGGAAATTATAAAGTTTATCGATGATGAAACCAAGCTGATCCGGCCTGCCAATTATCCGAAAGGGGTTCCGGGAAAAGGCTATGGTTTTGTTATTCGTAACGGAATAAAGACGGGAATTATCAATCTATCAGGCAGAGTCTTTCTGCCACCGTTAGAGAATCCTTTTACGATGGTGAATCAAATCATCAATATGATGGCTGTGGAGACCCCGGTGATCATTGTCGATTTTCATGCCGAGGCAACTTCGGAAAAAGTTGCGCTTGGCTGGTTTCTTAACGGCAAAGTAAGCGCAGTTCTTGGAACGCATACCCATATCCAGACTGCGGATGCCAGGATACTGGACCAGGGTACGGCCTATATTACAGACGTTGGAATGACTGGCCCGCGGGATTCAGTCCTCGGAGTCAAAAAAGAAATTATTATCAACAATTTTCTGACGCAGATGCCGGTAAGATTTGAAGTGGCCAACGGAGTGAACCAGCTGAACGCTGTGGTGCTTCAAATAGATGAAAAAAACGGCAAAACGCAGCGTATTATTCCTATACAGAAACAGACATCCTGCGCTAAATGAGGTGCAGGTTTTTTTTGGGCGAAAAATACGAAAATCAGACATTTCTAAAAAGAGGATTTTTTTACTATTACGCGAATAGTATATAGCATTAAAGTGGAAATACATGTAAAAAGGATTGATTGGGAGGTATTAGATAATGGATGTGTTAAAAGTCTCAGCAAAATCAAGTCCTAATTCAGTAGCAGGAGCGTTAGCAGGAGTACTCAGGGAAAAAGGCGGAGCTGAACTGCAGGCAATTGGCGCAGGCGCATTAAACCAGGCAGTGAAAGCAGTTGCTATCGCCAGGGGTTTTGTTGCTCCGAGTGGTCTTGACCTGGTTTGTATTCCAGCTTTCACTGATATCCAAATTGAAGGCGAAGAGAGGACCGCGATTAAACTGATTGTCGAACCCAGATAACCCAATGATTCTAAACCTGCCTGCTTAGGGGCAGGTTTTTTTAGTATATCAGAAAGTTTCGTACTTTCTAATATTCTAAGTGCAACTAAGGCAGTCATCAAAGGCTTGGCATCAGTCAGATTTTCTTAATGCGTAGCCTTCTGCCCGATTATCCTTTAGAATATAAATAAAGGAGCTAAATTTGACCATGAAGAACATATGGATTGCTGATGGGCATTGCGACAGCATTGGAGATTTTGCTGCCGGAAAAAGAAATTTAAAAGAAACAGCGAAATTTGGACACTGGGATTTGAGCAGGGCAAAACAGGCCAATCTGGGCCTGCAGTTTCTGGCTGCTTATATTGAAAGTGAACACAAACCGTTTCAGGCGGCCTGGAGAGGGCTGGAATTGATCGAAGCTGCACTTAAGTTTATTGATCATAATTCCAGTGATGTATTTTTAGTAAAAACTCAAGAAGACGCAGCCCAATTAGGCCGGACCAATAAGCTAGGCCTGCTGATCAATATTGAGGGCGGAGAAATTCTTGGGGAAAACGTTTTTATGCTTGATTTGATTTTCAGGCTTGGAGTCAGAAGCATTGGCCTTACCTGGAATGAAAGGAATGCGATCGGCAACGGCGTTGGGGAAAGCGAAGGAAGTGGCGGTTTATCTAGTTTTGGCTTTCAGGTCATCGAAAGAATGAATCAGCTTGGGATGGTAATCGACGTCTCCCACCTAAATGAGGCAGGTTTTTGGGATGTTCTGAGACATTCTGAACGTCCGATCCTTGCTTCCCATTCCTGTGCCAAAGCATTATGCGGCCATCGCCGGAACTTGACTGACCACCAGCTGCGTGCGCTAGGAGACAAGAAAGGTTTGGTCGGAGTCAATTTCTGTGAAGATTTCCTGAGTGAGACCGGAAAAGCAACTATGAATGATGTTGTCCTGCACATTTGCCACATCGCAGAAGTAGCGGGAGTCGATACCGTTGGCTTCGGATCAGATTTTGACGGAATCGAGACGACACCAAAAGGTCTGGAAAATGTCGGGAAATTTCTGGATCTAGTGGAAAAATTGTCTCAGTGCGGTTTTAATCAGAACGAAATAGCCAAAATATGTTATGGGAATTATGTCAGGTTTTTGAGCGATGTCTTAATGTGAAAATTCTTAGAGGTAAACATCATGAAATACCAAACAAGATTTGAGGCCGACCTGCATTGTCATACGACTGCTTCAGACGGGATCCTTACACCGGAAGAAGTCGTTAAGTCTGCCGCAGAAGTCGGATTGAAAGCTTTGGCCATCACGGATCATGATACCATTAATGGCTGGAGGGAGGCAGGGCGGGCTGCAGCCAAGACTGGACTCTGTCTGGTTAAAGGCATCGAGATTAACACCGACTGGGTCGGCAAGGAAGTCCATATCCTCGGGTATGGGTTACAGGAGGGCAATGAGGTCCTTCATATCAGGCTACAAGAACTGCGGGAAAAAAGAGTGCAAAGAATAAGAAAGATCCTTCAGAAGCTGGAACAACTTGGAATCACCCTGACATTTGATGAAGTAAGTCAGTTTGTGAACGGAGATTCTGTCGGACGACCCCATGTGGCTCAGGCCATGATTAGGCACGGGTATGCCGCTAATCTGAAAGACGCTTTTGAGAGATTTTTAAAGATAGGAAGGCCGGCTTACATTCCCAGGTATAAGCTTGATCCTGTCAAAGCTATTACAATTATCAGAGAAGCCGGAGGCGTAGCCGTGCTCGCGCATCCGGGCAGCCAATGTACAGAACCCGAGATTGCCGCCTGGGTCGACTCAGGGCTGCAGGGAATTGAAGTCTATCATCCCGACCACGGTGCGGAGGAACGAAATTACTTTAGAGCACTGGCAGAAAGGAAGAGCCTTCTGATTACAGGCGGATCTGATTTTCATGGTCATGCGATTAAGCCTGGCATAAAATTAGGCTCTTGGGGAGTCGGTATGGAGACCATTCAACAAATTGAGCAGCTGAGGAGGAAGAAGACATGAAGCTCGCAGCAAGAATGGGAAGTCTGCAAACATCGATTTTTTCACAATTGGCTTCGTTGAAAGAAGAGCTTAAACGTGAAGGGAAAACGCTCATTGATCTCAGTGTAGGGAGCCCTGATTTGCCTCCGTCCCTGGAGATCAGAAAAATAATCAGTGAGCAGAGCCTCGATGAAAAAGCGTATGGTTATACACTGACCAGAGGAATTCCGGAGTTTCGGGAAGCTTGCTCATTATGGTATAAAAGAAGATTTAACGTTGTTATTGATCCTGCGACGGAAGTGCTTCCGGTCATGGGTTCCCAGGATGGTCTAACGCATATTTTCTGGGCATTTATTGATAAGGGTGACGCTGCTTTTATCCCTGATCCGGGTTATCCGATTTATTCAGACGGATTGGCGCTGGTCGAAGGTGAAAAGGTTACACTGCCGTTATTGGAAACGAACGACTTTCTGCCGGACCTTAATCGAATTGCCCCCCAGACCGCTGACCGGGCCAAATTGATGATCCTCAACTATCCAAATAATCCAACTGCTGCAGTTGCATCGATGGCTTTCTTTAATGAAGTTGTTAGGTTTGCCTCCGAACATGAAATTGTGGTTTGCCATGATGCTGCGTATACGGAACTGGCTTTTGACGGCTATAGTCCGTCAAGCTTTCTGCAGGCCAAAGGAGCAAAGGAGGTAGGGGTAGAGTTTCATTCCCTTTCCAAGTCGTATAATATGGCCGGAGTGAGACTTGGCTTTGTGGTCGGCAATAAAGAAGTCATAAGAGCGCTGGAGACCATCAAATCCAATATTGACTATGGAAGTTTTCAGCCTGTATTGAAGGCCGGAGCTACTGTCTTAAGCGGTGGTGATCAGACCATCCTTGCCAATCAGCAGACGTATAAAAACAGAAGGGATATCTGGGTCGACGGATGTGCCAGAGTCGGCTGGAAGATGAACAGGTCCAAAGGATCCATGTTTGTATGGGCCCCGGTGCCTACGAAGCAAGATTCATTATCCTTTGCGCTTGAACTGGCCAGCGAGGCTGGTGTTCTTATCGTGCCGGGCATTGCCTTTGGCCGGTATGGCGAGGGATATGTCAGGGTTGGCCTGGTTCAGGATGAGACAAGGCTTCAGGAAGCGGTTCAGCGGGTTGGAACTTTTTTAGCCGGGAAGGATTAAAAACAATCTGAAGCGTATAGAATAACTATATAAGAATATAATTCTGTTCCGGGAGATGAAAGTTTGAGCACGAATGAGGAAACCGTCCTGTTAACTCATAGAATTATGGAATTGGAAAAACAGCTTGATAATCTGCGTTTAAGCAGGAGAGTCCTTATGGACCTGCTTGAGCAGATTGAAAAGGAAAATAAGATCCTTACGCAAAAGCTTGATCAAAAAAGCAGATATCTTCAGAAATACAAAAAGATAAACCAGCATAAACCGGTTTATTCGCAGGATTTTGAATTATATGAACTTAAGGATTATTTGAAAGAATAGCAGTTTAAAGCCTTTGCTTGGGCTATTTTCGCAATGGATGGCCGCTTTCGTCAAAAGACGCGCTTGCATCGTACTACGCTTGACGTTGGCCATCCATTGCGGAGACATAGTCTGTAGTTTGTGAAAGTTTGTTTTAATAGTTCAAGTTACTTTGGAATTACTGTACGGGTAACTTTGAAACTAGTGCCGGTTGTCGGCTTGATGGAGGATTTCTTCCAAAGAATTTTGTGGGGTATGGTGATTTTGGATTAAGCACTGGATTTCAGGAGAGAGTCCGGCCCGGGCGGCCAGCCGTTTCCCCCAGTCAGGATGTTGAGTGTAAATCACCACCGTCTTGCCAAAAACTGATTTGCTTTGGCGGATGATGTTTTTGGTCCGTTCAGGTAAATAATTAAAGATAACAATAAATATCCTCTGCCACAGAAGCAGATGAATCACGGATTTTCCGCAGTCATGGAGAAGCGCACCACTTAAAAGGCTATGGTAAACTTCTTTTCCATAACCATTTTCAATAAAACTGCTTCGTTCCTGAATATCCCGGGCGACATCGAGTGCATGCCTCTGTTCTGTAAGGGTCTGCTTCAGAAATAGCTGTCTTTCCCGCTCCGACAGTACGGTATTTAGCCAGGAGTATTCATTCTCATTTACAACCGGGTGCAACGCATTGAGTAATTGTTTGATCCGATAGAACATCATTCAGTTCCTTTGTATTTTTTGCTTTAATCCCATCCCTATTCTATTATACCCTTACTATTTACAATTTCCAGTGCTTTAATAAGCATGATGATGGATCATCCTAGATAGCTTGCTTTGGAATTAAATTCTTTGTTATCATTTGTACATTAGGGTATGTTATTTTATATTACATTACACATTTTGCAGATGAAGTCACATTCGGGGGGATACGATGCGCCATAAATTTGAAGATCAGCTTCAGGAGCTTAAGAAAAAAATAGTAGAAATGAGCGTGTTAGTTGAGAAGGCGCTGGAACAGGCCATGGAAAGCTTGAAGAACAGGGATATGGCTCTGGCGGAAAAGGTAGTCAGCGATGACGGCCTGATCAATGATTCTGAGCAGGACATCGAACTGCTCTGTACCCACCTTGTTGCAACCCAGCAGCCGTTTGCCTCGGATCTCCGCAATATTGTTGCGAGCTATAAAATCATTTCCTCTCTGGAAAGAATGGGCGATCTATCCGTCGATATTGCCAAAGTATCCTTGCGGATTGGACCCGATCCACTGATCAAGCCGTTGATCGACATGCCGAAAATGGCTGAGATCGCAATCCAAATGATGCGTACGGCCGTCCAGGCTTTTATCTATGAAGATATTGAACTTGCACGGTCATTGGCTGAGACCGACCACAAAGTGGATCATTACTATAAATTGATTTTTAACGAACTTAACGAGATGATGGCACAAGATTCGGCAATATCTGGCCAGGCTGTCTACCTGCTTCTAGCAACCCGCTATATCGAAAGAATCGGGGATTACTGTACGAATATCGGGGAAGAAGTTATTTATATGCAATTAGGCGTTAGGGAAAATTTAAACAAATAGACAGAAATATATATAAAAAATTTATATTCTATCTTGACCATCAGCTAAAGAACCCGGGTTTACCCGGGTTAATTTTTCTATAATTTTATAATTGAAAAAGATACCTTGTCATTTCCTGCCTTTATCAAGCGTAATAATAAAAAAACAGCTTGTAAAGGGAGGATTTGACTTGAATATAAAATGGAAGGAATTATGGGATGCTAATCCGGACATTTTTAGTGTATCCGGATGGGAAGAATGTCCAGAAGAGGTCAGGAAAGGTTGGCATCTGCCTTCCCAGTTTGATTATTTCAGTGCCGGGGATATCAGTTTCAGAGTCGGGATCATCGCTGCGCAGGGAGTTTACCGGGAGGAAGACTTCCTTCTAGGAGGGATTTTGTGGGGAGGGCATCTAGGAAATGGCAGCAGGACTTTGATTTATTATGTGGCAAAAGAATTTTCTCCTGTATTTTTAGGTGCGGTTTCTCAAATAGGAGGCATGCTGTTTGCCAGGACGGTTTTTTGGCGGGAAAAATTAACCCCAAATTTATATGTCCTGTCAGAAAAAGATTACGATAAAGGCTTTTTTCGGCTGGATACAGGAGAGTTGCACCCCGGTTGGGAACACTGGCAAAGAGAATTAAATCCGGTGGCTTGGAATCACCTGATGGTGATCAACCGCTATTTTGAAAGCTTGGCTAAGAGAAGAGTCCGGGCAGTATCCGAAAAGAATAAAATCACCTATTGCTGGGGAAATATTCAAATTGCCGAGTTTAAAAAGAAAGGGAACAAGTTTGAACTGTCTACTAAAGTAAAATGGACCAGGAATAAAAATATTGCTTCCAAATTTCTAAAGTTGGGATGGGTCGATTTTTCCGGGAATCTTAATGATGAATTTTGCAGAGCCATTAACGGGATACTGGAACTGCTGGAAAATATGGAGATCAATGGCAGCCTTGATTCCAGGGAATTATTAGATCTTAAGATAATCTATGACAGGGAATTTATCCCCCAATATTTTGGAAAGTACCTGGAGGTTCCTTGGTATCCAAGAGACTTCAGTGATTTGATTGAAAGCCGGCAACTGTATTTTTTCCAACGGGATCAATCTATTAGGATTATTAAACCTATTCTGGAGAAACCATCGCTAAAAATTGTACAAACGCTGCTAGTATTTTCAGCTTTTGAAAACTATGCGAAGCATCATCAAGGTTTTCCGGGATATTCGCAACTGGAGTGGAACCGCAAAATATTCCTTTTTTGCGAAGCCGATTACATGGAAGAATTGCGTCTGTGCCAATCCTGGCTGAAGCAGCCCGACAAATATCCATTGATGATCATGCCCAAAGAATGGCGGACGGAAGGTTTTAAAGGAGTAAAAGATAACTTCATTGCATTCGGGATCGATGCATAGTAAGATTGTGGTAAAGAGAATGATCATTCTAACATTTGTCGGGAAACACGGACGGATAAAGGAGAAAAGATGGTAACCTATAGACACGCAAAGCTAAGCGATGTGGAAGACATTATTAACCTGATCAATTACTATGCTGAACAGGGACTCATGCTGCCCAGAACTCGAAGTGCACTGTATGAGGGAATCAGGGAGGTCATTGTAGCGGTGGAGGATGACCGGATTGTCGGAACCGGCGCTTTACATATTACCTGGGATGATCTCGCTGAGATCAGGGCACTGGCGGTTGATGAAAGCTATAGAGGGAAGGGCTTAGGCCGCAAGATTGTTGAGCTCCTTTTGGAAGAGGCCAAGGAGCTCCATTGCCCCAAGGTATTTACCCTGACGTATCAAGTAGATTTCTTCAAACATATGGGATTCGAAATCACCGAAAAGGATTCAATGCCCCATAAGGTCTGGAAAGAATGCATCAATTGTGTTAAGTTTCCTAATTGTGATGAAAATGCCCTGATTCTTTACTTAAAATAGGGGGTTCAATGACTGTAAAAAGTATAAAAATTTATACGGACGGAGCCTGTTCAGGTAATCCCGGACCGGGAGGCTGGGCGGCAGTCCTAAAATATGGCGAATATGAAAGAGAGATTAGTGGCTTTGAAGCAAATACAACCAATCAACGTATGGAACTGACTGCGGCACTCCAAGGACTGGCAGCCCTGAAAGAACCTTGCAGTGTCCAAGTCCACAGTGACAGCGCCTATTTAATTAATGCGTTCGAACAAAAATGGCTTTCCCGCTGGCAAAAGAATGGCTGGCAGAGTTCTCAAAAGAAACCGGTTGAGAATCGTGATCTCTGGGTATTACTTCTAGAACTCACGGCAAAGCATGAAGTTGTCTGGGTCAAGGTCAAAGGCCATTCTGGACATCCTGAGAACGAACGATGTGACGAACTTGCCCGCAAAGCAATTGCCCAGGCATTAGCTGATTAAGTTTTTAAGATTGGTTTTTCCCTAATAAATCATGCTATTCGCTGTATTTAGTCTTGTTTTTGCAAATAATTTCGTTATAATAATCATAAGGTGAGTTAATAACGAACGGTACATAGATCACTATAATAAATAAACAAAAAAATTAAAGGAAAAGGAATAACCATGTATTCCTTTAATTTTTTGAGTTTTCGTTCAGTATATACAAGCCCTAGTACCCTATTAATTCTAAAATCTTATATATCCTGGCGGCATATTTTTTGCAATACTGCGCTGTCATCAATCACCATACTTCAGTACGCCTCAATCTTTCCTTGGCTTAAAAAAATCTGCTCGCCATTTTATTACAATTTTAGGTTAACAAGGTATCAGATCAAAACGACGATATGGAAGGGATTACGGATGGCAAAATTTCTAGAGTATCAAGGTAAGGAATGGCTTGCCAAAGCGGGAATACCCGTACCGAAGGGCAGGCCGGCATCTTCTCCGGAAGAAGCACAACAAGCGGCAGAATGGATTGGTAAGTCCGTTGCTGTCAAAGGTCAGGTTCAGGCAGGAGGAAGAGGAAAGGCTGGGATTGTGAAATTGGTTAAAACCCCGTCCGAAGCTTCGGCAGCAGCAGCTGAAATACTGTCCAAGATAGTAAAAGGGCTCCCCGTCAGACAGGTTTTGATTGAGGAAAAACTGGCGATCAAAAAAGAATATTATTGTTCATTTGTCATTAACAATGCGAGAGACGCCCGCTGCCCGATGCTGATGTTCAGCTCAGAAGGCGGCATGGATATTGAGAGTGTTCCTGAAGAACTGATTTTTAAGATGAATATCGACCCCATTTTTGGTCTGCAGATTTATGATGCGATTGACTTCTGTGCCTCTGCCGGCATTCCTAATAAAGACTTGAGCAAGTTTGCTTCTTTTCTGACCAAACTGGCTCAAGTGTACAAAAAGTATGACTGCCAGACCCTGGAGATCAATCCTTTTGTCATGACGGAGGATGGAAACCTGATCTGTGCGGACTGTAAAATGGAGATTGACAATAGCTCGGTGGGCCGTCATCCGGAATTTGACATTAAAATTGCCCGCGATTTGCCTGGTGAAGTCACCGAACTCGATATGATCGGCTGGAGCATTGAAGAAACAGATGCCCGCGGTACGGGCTTCCTGATGAATATGGGATACGATGAAGTAAGTCCCGGCTATATCGGTTATCACCCAATTGGCGGTGGTTCGGCGATGATGGGACTCGATGCACTGAATCAGGTAGGGCTTAAGCCTGCCAACTATGCCGACACAAGCGGCAATCCTGTCGGATCCAAAATATATCGTGTTGCCAAGTGTGTATTATCGCAGCCCAATATTGATGGTTATCTTCTTGGCGGTTTTATGATGGCGAATCAGGAGCAATGGCACCATGCCAATGCGATTGTCAAAGTACTATGGGAAGAGCTTCCCAAGAAGCCCGGCCTGCCTTGCGTTCTATTACTCTGCGGCAATCGCGAGGATGAATCCATGGAGATTCTGTGCAAGGGCCTGGCAGAGCTGATGACTCCGGACGGGATTGGCAAAAGAATTGAAATATACGGAAAAGAGCATGTCACAGATACTAAATTTATTGGTCAAAGACTTCTGGCTCTGGCCAAAGAATACAGAGCAGAAAAAGATGCTCAAAGAAAGTAGGGAAATGCCATGCTGGAAATCAAAGAAAAAAGTATTACCATAAGCATCGATACCAGCAAGTGTGACACATGTGAAACCAAAGCGTGCGCAGCAGCTTGTAAAAAATATGCCAGAGGACTGCTCCAAATTGCCGACGGAAAACCATCCGTCGAGCATCTGGGTGCGGAGGAAGTTCTCCGGCTTGGAACAGAATGTCTGGCTTGTGAGATCGCTTGCAAGTTCGAAGGGAATAAGGCTTTGACCATCGATGTTCCGATTACGGGCCTTGATGCCTATCAGGCCAAACGTGGTTTACAATAGTTTATTTCAAAACTAAAATGAGGGATAAGAATGGGCATTTTAATCAGTAACCAGTCTAAAGTCATTATCCAGGGAATTACCGGCCGTGAAGGGTCTGTAAGAACCAAATACATGAAACAATATGGTACCAAAGTCATCGGCGGAACCAGCCCCGGAAAAAAAGGGGACGAGGTTCATGATATCCCCGTCTATAATACGGTTAAGGAAATTGCCAGAGAACAAGGTGAAATTGACTTTAGCGTCATCTTTGTGCCGGGCAGCGTTCTAAAAACCGCTGTTTTTGAAGCTGCCGACGCGGGCGTCAAAAATATCATTCCGTGCGTTGAAGGAACACCTATCCATGATATTATGGAAATGGTCGCTTATTGCAAGCTGAGAGGAACCCGCTTAATCGGCCCAGGATCCATTGGCATTCTGACACCGGGAGAAGCAGTTGTCGGCTGGCTTGGCGGCAATGTCGAGTGGGCTAACAAGTTCTTCAAGAAAGGTAATATTGGTGTCTTTTCGCGCAGTGGCGGACAATCAGGGACCATCCCCTGGGTACTAAGAGAAGGTGGTTTCGGCGTAAGTACAGTCGTTCATACCGGAACCGAGCCTGTACTTGGAACATCTATGGCTGATTTGCTGCCCTTATTCGAAGCAGATCCTGAAACAAAAGGTGTAGCCGTCTATGCCGAGATCGGCAGCTCTCAGGAAGAGGAATGTGCCGATGTGATTGCGGAAGGCAAATTCACAAAACCTTTTGTGATCTACGTGGCTGGAGCATGGGCTCCCGAAGGCCAGCGTTTTTCCCATGCTTCTAATATTGTTGAACGCGGACGTGGGTCCGCGAAGAGCAAAATTGAAGCTGTTCTTAAAGCAGGCGGTTTTGTCGCTGAAACTCCAATAGATATCCCAATTATTTTGAAGGAGAAAATAAAGGAATAATTATTAATTCCAGTAAAAATAGGAGGCATCTTAAAATGGCTGTTATGAGATCGATTCTCTACGTACCGGGAAATAACCCGAAGATGGTTGAGAAAGCGCCAAGCTTTCCTGCTGATATCATCACACTGGATCTGGAGGATTCCGTACCACCGGCGGAGAAGGAAAATGCACGCAAAATTATTGCCGAGAATTTGAAATATGCCGGGTCCAATGGTTCCCAGGTTTATGTCAGAATTAACAACTGGGAAACAGAATTAACCAACGATGACCTTGAGGCTGTCGTTTGGGAAGGCCTTCATGGCGTAACGCTTGCTAAGACCGGACATCCTGATGATGTTAAACGTCTGGATTGGAAACTCGAAGAGTTGGAGCGCCGCAGGGGTCTGGAAGTGGGTTCCATCAAAATTTCTATGCTGCTTGAAACAGCAAAAGGAATTATGAATGCGTATGAGTGCTGCATGGCCAGCAAACGTAACGTGAATGCTATTTTTGGTGCAGTAGATTATTGCCGCGACATGCGGATCAAACTGACCTCCGAAGCGAATGAGCAGCTGTGGGGACGCGCCAAAGTTGGTGTTGCCTGCCGTGCAGCCGGTATTGTAGCAATTGACGCACCATTCGTTGCTTACCAGGATATCCCCGCTTTTGAAAAGAACGTTGCCGACGGCAAGCAGATGGGCTATGAAGGTCGTATGATTATTCATCCGGGTCAGGTTGGACCGTCCAACCGTCTGTATGCTCCGGATCCGGCCGATGTCGAATGGGCTAACGGCGTTGTCAAAGTATTCGAAGAAGAGGGTATTGCCAAAGGAAAAGCAGCCGTATCCTACAACGGAAAAATGGTGGATACTCCCGTATACCTGAATGCCAAAGATATTCTGGCTGCTCAAGCTGAGATTGAAGCGAAAGAAGCTTGAGCTAAGGTTGCTCTAAAGTTTTATATGACTCGAGTGACACAATGTCTGGCTACCCTGTAGGGGCGGCCAGACATTGTGATATCCGCTATTTAATCCATTCAAATCAATATAACGTATTGATCCCAACATCAGAGGATAATTTCACCGATTCTGATACTTACTTTCAAAAACAAAATGGTTGATTTTTTGTTTTCATTCATGAGATAATTTAACGAAACGCTTTCATAATTTGTTTACATAAGCAATGTGTCAAATAACGACAATGTATTACTTAAAAAAGCATACTGAATAAAAAAGACTTAAGCCAAAAATAAAACGAAAAAAACCACAAAGTGAGAGGAAGATGTGAATGTCCCGGATTAAAAACCTGCGTGAAGAGGCTTTAGCGTTTCACGCCGTAAGGCCTGGTAAACTTGAAGTAAAAGTAACGGTTCCTGCCAATGACAGGGACGATTTGACGCTCGCCTATTCCCCAGGAGTGGCTGATCCTGTGAAAGAAATTGCAAAAGATTTAGCGAATCTCGATGTTTACACCAATCATGCCAACTATGTCTGTATCGTTTCCGATGGAACAGCCATTCTCGGACTTGGCAACCTTGGCCCAGCAGCGGCTATGCCTGTCATGGAAGGAAAAGCCCTTCTGTTTAAAGCCTTTGCCGACGTTGATGCATTCCCCATTTGTGTAAATACGAATGATATTGATAAAATTGTTGAGCTTGTCGAGTTAATGGCCCCGACCTTTGGCGGTGTTAACCTTGAGGACATTAAAGCTCCCGAATGTTTTGAAATTGAAGGAAAGTTAAAAGCCCGCAATAATTTTAAAGGCCCGATCTTCCATGATGATCAGCATGGAACGGCTGTCGTTACCTTGGCGGGTCTTTTTAATGCGCTGAAGGTTGTCGGCAAGAGTATAGATGAAATCAAAGTTGTAACGAACGGCGCCGGAGCTGCCGGGATTGCAATTATCAAGCTGATGATGAGTATGGGACTGAAGAACGTTATTATGTGCGATACCAAAGGTGCGATTTATAAGGGACGCCCTGAAGGTATGAATAAATATAAGGACGAAATCGCTGAAAAGACAAATTATGAAATGTGCACAGGCAGCCTCAGAGATGCGATCAAGGGTGCGGACGTCTTTATTGGCGTATCAGCTCCAGATTCCATTGACGAAGAGATGATTAAATCCATGGCCAAAGATCCGATCGTCTTTGCTCAGGCCAATCCGATCCCGGAAATCTGGCCGATTAAAAGAGCTCTCGATGCCGGTGCTGCTGTTATCTCGACCGGACGCTCCGACGTTATCAATCAGATCAACAACGTCCTGGCTTTCCCGGGAATGTTCCGCGGTGCGATTGATGTTCGCGCGACCGATATCAACGATGCGATGAAGATCGCTGCCGCCCAGGCCATTGCCGACTGCGTCAAACCGGAAGAATTATGTGCTGACTACATTATCCCAAGTGCCTTTAATCCCGAAGTTGCCGCTGCTGTCGCAGCCGCAACAGCTAGAGCGGCAATTGAATCCGGTATTGCCAGAAATCCGATTGATCCTGCCTTAGTGGCAGAAAATCTGAAGAAGAGACTGGCGAATCAATATAAGTAGGATTTGCGAATAAAAGTACTAAAGTATCAATAAGAAATCAAAAAAGCTTCAGATAATAAAGCCGCCGACAGATTTTGTCGGCAGCTTTAATTTTAATCAATAAATACAATGTAATTTACCTAATATATTCAAATAATTTATCTGAAATATTCAACATTGTAATCAATGAAATATGTCGAATTTTTTATATTAATAGAATATAATGAAAAAAATAGGTAGCTATCGGCATGTGGAGAAATCAGGAATTCATGGTGAGGAAGTTAAAAGACCGGCGCATTATATTTTTGCATGTCGCTTAGACATGTAAGGAAGAGAGATATTTCATGAATGATAACTTCTATAAGCAAATAGTCCAAGAATCCCCAATAGGGTATGCTTATCACAGAATCATATGTAAGGATGACGGGATCCCTTGCGATTATGAATTTATAGAAGTAAATTCTGCATTTGAAACCTTCACGGGATTAAAGGGCTCAGAGATAATCGGTAAAAAGATTACCGATATTTTAAAAGATATTCGTGACAATGCATTTGACTGGATAACATACTATGGCGAAATAGCGATCAATGGCGGGAAAAAGGAATTTGAACAGTTCTCAGAATCGTTAAACAGATGGTATAGAGTCAATGTGTATTCTCCTGAGAAGTATTATTTCATTACGCTTTTTATCGATATATCTGCACAGCAGCAGCAGCTCATGGATATTATCGAATTTCTTCCGGACGCCACTCTTGCTGTAAATAAGGATAAGCAAATCATCATCTGGAACAAAGCGATTGAGAAAATGACAGGTATCCCTGCATCAGAGATGATTGGCAAAGGTGACTACGCCTATTCTATTCCATTTTATGGCCAGGCTAGGCCGCAGCTAATGGATTTGGTCTTTACGGATAGTGAAGAAATTAAGACCCAATATTTCAACCTTACCTCTCAAGAAAATAATTATATGGCGGAAGCGTTTTGTCCTGCCCTTTACAATAAGGGATCTTGGGTTTCTATCAAGGTATCTCCCCTGCACGATCTGTCGGGTAACATTATTGGTGCGATTGAGAGTATTCGCGACATCAACGAAAATAAGCAGGCAGAGGCTACAATGAAATTTAAGACGGCTTTTCTTGAGGCACAGACAAACGCATCCCTGGACGGAATATTGGTTGTTGATGAGAATCATACAAGGATGCTTACTAATCACCGAATGTTTGAGCTGTTCAATGTCCCCCAATATATTATTGATGACGAAGATGATACTTTACTGCTTAAGCATGTTGTTAGCTTGACCAGGGATCCTGAACGATTTTTAGAAAAAGTGACATATCTTTATGATCACATCAACGAGACTAGCCGTGACGAGATTGAATTAAAAAGCGGGATGATTCTGGACAGACATTCTGCGCCTGTGATGGACAAGGAAGGGAAATACTATGGGAGGATATGGACTTTTCGCGATATCACCGACCGCAGAAGGCTTGAAACAGCTCTTGCAAAGGAAAAAAATCTTTTAGAAACAACGCTGATTTCTGTGGGAGACGGAGTCATTTCCACGGATGATAAAGGTAATATTGTATTTATTAATAGGGTTGCGGAATTCTTAACAGGATGGACGCAAGATGAGGCAAGAGGAGAACCATATGAAGAAGTATTTAATATTATTAATGAGATTACCAGAAGTAAGTGCAAAAACATAATTAAAAAAGTACTTGAAAGCGGAAAGACCATCGAATCGGCTAACCATACCATATTGATTTCAAAAGACGGTACTGAGCGGTTTATTGAAGACAGTGCCGCACCTATTGTGCAAGAAAACGGAGAAATCATAGGTGTGGTCTTAGTATTCAGAGATTTTTCCGAGAAAAAACAAAAAATGGAAGAAATTAAATACTTGAGTTATCATGATCAACTTACCGGACTGTATAACCGAAGATTTTACGAAGAAGAATTAAAGAGACTCGATACAGAAAGAAATCTTCCGCTAACCATTGTGATGGGTGATGTCAACGGATTAAAACTTATTAATGATTCCTTTGGGCATGCCATGGGCGATAAGCTTTTAAAAAAAGTGGCTAAAGTACTGAGGAAGGGATGCCGTGCTGACGAGATCGTTGCTAGGCTAGGCGGGGACGAATTTATTATTCTATTGCCGAAAACGGATGCGATTGAAACGGAGAAAATACTCACCCGGATCAGGGACCTTTCCTCAGGAGAAAAAGCTGGATCTATTGATATTTCGATTTCCTTTGGGTATAAAACAAAGATAAGTAAGGAAGAAGATATCCAGGAGATACTAAAAAATACGGAAGATCAGATGTATAGGCACAAACTCTCCGACAGCATGAGCACGAGGAGTAAAACAATAGACCTGATTATGAATACGCTATATGAAAAAAGCAGTAGGGAAATGTTACATTCGAAAAGGGTTGGAGAAATCTGTGCGGCGATTGCAACAAAGATGCATTTTGATAAAAATGATATCAGCCAGGTTAGAATAGCCGGATTGATGCATGATATAGGGAAAATAGGAATTGACGAAAAAATCCTGAATAAGCCTCGGCAATTAAATCAGGATGAATGGAATGAAATCATGAGACACTCTGAAATAGGCTACCGGATATTAAGCTCAGTCAATGAATTTTCGGAGATAGCCAATTTTGTTCTCGAGCATCATGAAAGGTGGGGAGGACAAGGATACCCCAGGGGCATTAAAGGGGAAGAGATTTCATTACAAGCAAGGATTATAGCCATTGCTGACGCGTATGATGCGATGACAGTTGAAAGATCATATAGAAAAGCATTAAGTAATGAAGAAGCGATCAATGAAATATTACAATGTTCCGGCACACAGTTTGATCCGCAGATTGTCAGCGTATTCATTGAAAAGGTCATAGGCAAGAACTTAATCTGAAGTCCCGGAAACTCGAAATTTTATGAGGAGGTCATAGTAGTAACAAGGCCCTTTCCGTTTCGACAAACTTAGAAACAATATGAAACTATTTGACCAAGGAATTTAAAGCAAAAAAGAGAATATCTCTAACGTTAGCGTAAAGCCTTTTTCTGAATGACTTATGACAATGCGTTGTCACGGTTGGCGACCAGATCGCCTGGAACAGAAAAAAGGCCCAAGTCAGGACAGGAAGATTGAAAGGAGGTATGTCAGGCGGTCAGGAAGTACTTAAGCGGCTGGGAGTAATTAATAGCAGTAAACGAGCAATTTCTTGCAGGAGTGGTATTTGGCTGAATACCGCTGGTCCTAAGAACCTGAACGTCGGGCAGTCAATCTTCAGAATTGGTTTGGTTAGGAAAGATTCAAAATTAAAAAGGTCTGCCTGAGGTTAATCCGGTCGGAAATGGCAGACTCAACAAAAGGAGCCCTAAAATGGCTCCTCTTTTTGACGGAAAAACGTTTCAATTTAATTCTTGGATCGAAGCCTCATCTCTGTCCAGTTTTTTGATACAGGCGCTGAAGCGTTCTCTTAGTGAGTGGTCTGTTACGGCTTCCCGCATCTGGCGCAGTAAATCGATGGTCCGCCTTAAGACCGCGATAATATCTCCTTCATCCAGGGTGCAGAGTTGCTGAAGCTCGATTAATGCAGCACCTTTGCTCCAATGATACGCAAGGACGGCCGCTCTGGATTCAAAGCGCACAGCGTCAGGCCCGCAGATGCTCTGAATATAATTCATCATTTCCCTGACAGGCTTAAAATCAATCTGGTCAAACTTCTGGAAATACTCATTACGTTTGCTTTCGTAATCAATACAGGAAATCAGCGCGGTCAGCTGCTCATCATCCAACTGTTCGATGATCCCTGAGTAAATCAATTCGGTTACCAGGATTTCCTGTACATAAATATATCTGGCGAGCTCCCCCCGCGGCAAAAGCATGTCATTTTCAATATAACCCATTTGCTGCAGCAGGGCTTTTTTTCTTTCAAATTCGGAATTAAAGGTGTTGTAATCCGGCATTGAGAACAATTGATTTTTGAGATTTGAAATTTCTTTTTCAAGGTTGATCCACTTTCCGGCGAAGGATTTACAGCTATCGTTTTGTTTTCTGGTACATTTCTGGGGAGCAGTCTTAAGGATCTTCTCCCATTTCATAATTTTTCGGTACATCTGACGACCGAAAATCTTATTGCGGCGTCGCGGGTCCAATTTGTCAAAGGCTTTATGAAGCCTGTCCAATTCTTTCTTTTTCGGGTAGTAATTCAGCGGACACCGATAGGTCCCGACATGCTCACAGAGGTTCTCTTTGGCTTGGGCTGATTGCTCGGACAGAAGACGAATCTCTTCTTCCGTTTTCTGAGCGGTCAAGATATAGGAATGAGCAGCAAAACTTTTTTTGAAATAGGTTTCAATTTGCTCCGACGATAATGTTGCCAGGAGATTCAAAACTGTATTATAGGAAAGTCGGAACTGACTGGTCAACGGTTCTAACTTGGCAATATCAAATTTTACCGGCGGTTCTTTTTCAAAGTAATTCAAATCAACAATCGCAAAGGAATAACCGATCTCGTCAATACCGCGTCGGCCGGCTCTGCCGGACATCTGAAAAAATTCGTGGTTTGCCAGAGCCCTGAAGCTGCGTCCGTCGTATTTGTTTAGAGAATCAAAGCAAACGGCCTTGACAGGGTAGTTGATCCCGACACTGAAGGTCTCGGTACAGTACAGAACGGAGATCGTCTTCGCCAGAAAAAGGTCCTCTACGACGGATTTCTGCAAAGGCAGCAGCCCGGCATGGTGATAGGCAATACCTTTCCGGCAGACTCTGAATAACTTGCGTGTGGAAGAGGACCAAGTATCTTCAGAACCAAAATGCTCCAAAAAGATGTTTTTCACTTCTTTGCTTTGTTCCGGCGACAGGTAGTTTTTGATATTGGCCAGTTCATGCGCTTTATCGGCACATTGCTTTCTGCTGAATACAAAATAGAGGGTAGGAAGATATTGTTTCTCAACAGTTTTGATCAGGTCAAGATGTGACGTAGGTTTAAACAGCGGGGAATTATCGGTTCTGTCCGTGGATTTAAGCTTCTGATAATAGAACCTGATCAGGTCATCATAGCCGATGATACCGGTGTCCTGACAGAAATAATAATATTCCAGAGGAACAACCCTTTGCTGTTCCTCGATCAAGACAACGGTGTCTTTGCGGATGTCCTCAATCCAGCCCTTCAGTTCCGCGGCATTGGCAATTGTGGCACTTAAGCCCAGAATCTTAATGTTTGGCAGAGCAAGAATGATGGATTCTTCCCAGACTGTACCTCTGTCCTCATCATTGAGCCAGTGAATTTCGTCAAAGATAATATAGGAAACGTGCTCCAGTTCAGGATCATTGGTAATGACCTGATTACGGAAGATCTCTGTGGTCATGATCAGCAACGGGGCGCCAGGATTGATCACAACATCCCCGGTCATGATCCCGACGGTCTCGCTGCCAAATTGGCGGGAAAAATCTTTAAATTTCTGGTTGCTTAACGCTTTTATCGGTGCTGTATAAATAATCCGTTTGCTTTCCCGAATCGATTTTTCAACCAGATAATCTGCGACCATTGTTTTCCCTGTTCCGGTAGGAGCTGAAACAATGACGGAATGTCCCTGATTAATTGCTTCAATCGCATCCATTTGAAATTGATCGAGCTTAAGTCCCTGATACTCGGAAATCATGCTGATCACCTGCTTTATTATGAAGTCGCAATCATTGTAACAGAGTAAATAACGATAATCAAATCCATACCCATACAAAAGCAAAAACGCCTCATATTATTTGAAGCGCCTTTGCGACTGTCAATCAATCCCTTAGCAGGTTTATTCTTCTTTCTGGTCAAGCGGATGGGACGGGAAAGCCGCAACTATCTGGGCAGCACCAACGACTTCTGCCAAGACTCGGGCTTTGTCCGGAAACATTTGTGATTCAAAGTGCGTCATGACTTCGCCTTTTAAGGAAACATAATATCTCGGGGGGAAGCGGTTTAGTACAAAAGCCATTATGTCGGCCTGACACCGTTCGCATTTGCAAGGGATATTGGCGACGGGCAGATAATCTTCCAATGTTTTCTTCACAATGACTTCACTAAAATTTTTTAGTTCATACATTCGTCTTATCCTCCCTGGAAAAAGATGCTTACCCTATTTTAACATATCAGGCCAGAGGGTAAAAGAACCCCGCAGGATTTCGAAAAAGTTTTCAGGTATGGATGTTTGCTTTTTATCGTATCATTAAAATTGGACAATTTGGGCTGATTATCATATGATAGTACTGACCGTATACCGGGCAAGATGGTACAAGGAGAGAGAAAATGGATTTTGAAGGTAAAGAAAAATCAGAATACGTTAAAGAAACGTTTAACGCAATTGCCGGGAAATATGATCTGATGAATTCCCTGATGAGTATGGGGATGGATAATTCCTGGAGGGCCAAAGCAGTCAGAATCGTCGAGGCTAAACCTGGAATGAAGATGATTGACCTATGCTGCGGGACCAGTAAGCTTACAAGGGAGATTGCTGCCGCCGTCGGGGATTCCGGTCGGGTTACAGGGGTGGATTTTTCAGAAGAAATGCTGGCTGTCGGCCGGAAAAATATCGAAAATGACCGGTATAAAGCGAGCATCGAGCTTTTGCAGGGTGATGCGATGAGCCTGCCTTTTACCGATAACAGTTTTGACGGAGCAACCGTTGGCTGGGGGCTCAGGAATCTTCCCGATCTTCGCCGCGGAATCCGGGAAATGATTCGTGTTGTCAAACCTGGTTCCATGGTCGTATCTCTGGATATGGGAAAGCCGACCATACCGGTTTTCAAACAGCTTTACTGGCTGTATTTTGAGAAGATCGTTCCGTGGCTGGGAAAAGTCCACGGCGGAAAACAAAAAGAATACACGTATCTTTTTGATTCGGCCTGTGAATTTGAATCTCAGCGACAGCTCGCCCAGATCTTTGCTGAATGCGGACTTCAGGATACGGGATATAAAAATCTTGTCGGCGGTGTCGTGGCGATCGTGTATGGCCGAAAACCAAAATGAATCAAATGCATCAATAAAAAATAATGAATTATATAAATAGATAACATTAGACAACAATAATACAGTCAATAAAATATAAATTATCCCCAGTCAATCGGGGATAATTTTTATTTTTACAACAAAGGATAATACAGATAATCGTTTTCCATTTAATCGGGATCAACATTTTGGAAGGGATTATTTGCTGACATAATTCATTCGTTTCAGTGAAAGACTAGTGCTGAAATATTAAAAACGGAGGTGTTTTTTTATATGCGGGTCATGGATATTATGTCAACGGACGTAAGCTGGGTGGACCCGGCAACCAAGGTTCCAGATATAGCCAAAATGATGAGGGATAAAGATATTGGTGCGGTACCGGTCGTTCAGGCAGGAAGAGTATTGGGGATTATAACTGACCGGGATATTGTGCTGAGAGTCATCGCTTCGGACAAGGATGTCAAGCAGGCGACGGCAGAACAGTGCATGACAGCAGATCCAATCTGTATCGATGGAACGCAGGATATCGATACTGTGGCAGAAGTCATGGCAGAATACCAGGTAAAACGTCTTCCGGTGCTGAAACAGGGGCAAATTGTCGGGGTGATCGCCTTAGGTGACCTTGCGATCGAAAATATTCATATCAATGAAGCCGGAGAAGCTCTAAATGGCATATCACGAGGGATCAGCCATTAAGGAAACAGCTTTTGTCGTAAAATAAAGATTCTTTGATTGACACATTTAAGAAAAGGTTGTAAACTGAAAAAAATTAATCACAGGGGAGCTTGTGTGTGCAGGCTGAGAGGAACCAAAAGGCTTCGACCCTTAACCTGATTTGGATAATGCCAACGTAGGGAGAACACTTCGATTATGAGTGGGATATGCTTTACAGGGCATATCCCATTACATTTTTATGGGAGGTTTTATGAATGAAAAAAAACTATCATTTTTAAGCGGCTCTCTTTTGTGGTTTGGTGCTGCCATTTCAATCACGGAGATTTTAACGGGCGCCTTGCTTGCGCCGCTTGGTCTCAGACTTGGTGTGGCTGCAATTGTATCAGGGCATTTCATTGGCTGTATATTATTGTACTTAACTGGACTTATCGGTGCTAAAAGTAAAAGGTCGGCGATGGAAAGCGTAGAACTCTCTTTTGGCAGATTTGGTTCGGTCTTCTTTTCTTTTTTAAATATTTTGCAGCTGGTCGGTTGGACAGCGATTATGATTTTAAGCGGAGCGAACGCACTTGGCTCGGTTGCCAATGATAAACTTGGCTTAGCGGGAAATATGCTTTGGTGCGTATTGATTGGACTTCTAATAGTCATATGGATCCTGGCAGGACTCCAAAATATTGGCAGGCTGAACATCGTTGCGGTTGGCGCACTTTTTATTCTGACTGCAATTCTTGGTGTTATTGTCTTTAAAGGTGGAGTTCTTTTAAAAACAAATGAGATCATGAGTTTCGGTCTGGCACTTGAATTGTCTATTGCGATGCCGGTATCGTGGCTTCCACTTATCTCCGACTACACCAAAAATACGGATCGACCTGTTCAATTTACCTTTGTGAGCACGATGAGCTATTTTTTAGGAAGCTGTTCGATGTATGTAATTGGCTTGGGAGCGGCTATTTTCACAGGCAGTTCTGATGTGGTGCAGATACTTATGAATGCAGGGTTGGGTATTGCCGCCATGTTGATTGTGATTCTTTCTACGGTCACCACGACATTTCTTGATGTCTATTCTGCAAGTGAAAGCATGCTGAATATCCGGCCAAAATGGAACGGCAAAGCAACAGGTATTGCTGTTTGTATTATCGGAACGCTGATTGCCATGTATACGCCGATCGAACAATATGAAAACTTTTTAACTCTAATCGGATCTGTTTTCGTACCAATGGCAGCAATTTTTATCACTGATTATTTTATCCTGAAAAAGCGTGATGACGTAAAAAAGCTCAATTTGGTAAACTCTTGTCTTTGGATTGTGGGTTTTATTATTTACAGATTCTTTCTCAATATCGATACAGTTCTTGGAAGCACAGTACCTGTAGTTCTGATTATGATGTGTTTATGTATCCTTACAAATAAAATGGGCATCACAAATAATCGCAATATCAATAAACAAAAATAACATTACAAATTAGCGAACAAAGAATAGAAAAGAAGGTAAGGGAAAATGTTTAAGCAAATATTAGGAAATGTCAATTCAAATGTGCCGCTTGTCCATGCTATCACCAATTATGTTACAGTCAACGACTGTGCGAATATTATCCTGGCCAGCGGGGGTTCTCCGATTATGGCAGATGATATAGCCGAAGCCGGCGAAATCACCTCGATTTGTTCCGCCCTTATTATAAATATCGGGACCCTGAATGAAAGAACCATAAAATCTATGATTACAGCGGGGAAAAAGGCTAATGAGCTTAAGGTTCCTGTAATCTTAGACCCTGTGGGGGCAGGGGCTTCGGCCTTGCGTAATGAAACAATATTTACACTTTTGAAAGAAGTAAATTTTGCTGTAATCCGAGGGAACATATCGGAAATCAAATTTATTGCTTCGGGAAGCAGTAATGCACAGGGGGTTGATGCCTCAGCCTCTGATGCAGTCACAGCAGATAGCCTGGACAGCGTGGTTGCCTTGGCCCAAGAGCTGTCCAAAGCTACAGGGGCGGTCATTGCAATTACAGGAGCAACCGACATTGTTGCGGACAGTAAAAAGGCTTATATCATTAATAACGGTCACCCCATGATGAGTCGTGTAACCGGAACGGGTTGTATGCTTACAGCCGTGATTGGAAGCTTTGTCGGTGCGAACAAAGCACATGTTCTGGAGGCAACGGCTACGGCTGTGGCCGCCATGGGGCTTTGCGGAGAGCTTGCCTACCAAAGGCTTTGTGAGCTTGACGGCGGCACGAACACGTTTAGAATGCTGCTTATCGATTATATGAGCAAAATTAATGCCGATCTCTTAAAGGACGGTGCCAAAATTGAAAGTAGATAAAAACTCCGTGCTTTTGTATGTTGTCACTGATAGGACCTGGCTTAACGGCAATAAACTTGAAAATCAGGTTGAAGAGATTATCAAAACAGGCGCAACGTTTATTCAGCTTCGTGAAAAGGAGCTTGGCTTTGAAAGTTTTGTAAGAGAAGGTAAAATAGTAAAAGAAATAACTGATAAGTACAACATTCCGTTTGTGATTAACGACAATATTGATGTTGCACTTGCAGTTGATGCAGACGGTGTTCATGTCGGACAAAATGATAGGAATTCAAGGGATGTGCGCATGCTGATTGGAAAAGACAAAATTCTCGGTGTCTCTGTCGAAACAGTTGAGCAGGCCATTCTTGCTGAAAGTCAGGGAGCTGATTATCTTGGTGTTGGTGCGGTATTTTCAACTTCAACCAAAGAGGATGCTGCGGATGTTCCGCTGGAAACACTCCGAACGATTTGCTCCTCGGTCAGCATTCCTGTTGTGGCGATAGGCGGAATCAATGAAAACAATCTTTTACAGTTGAGAGGTAGTGGGGTTAGCGGCGTTGCGATAATATCCGCAATATTCGCCAAACCGGATGTCGCTTCAGCAACCCGAAAACTGCTCTTGCTTGCAAAAGATTTGATAAAATAGACAGAATATTAAGTGATAATTCCGATGTGAATAACGAAATGATTTTTTTGGGGGGAATGGTATGAAAAAAGTACTGACAATTGCTGGCTCCGATTGCAGTGGTGGCGCAGGTATTCAGGCAGATATTAAAACGATCACTGCGCATAAAGTTTATGCCATGAGTGCAGTCACAGCGCTGACGGCGCAGAATACAACCGGCGTTTTTGGCGTCTTGGAAGCATCCCCCGCGTTTGTCGGACAACAACTAGACTGTATATTTACCGATATTTTTCCTGATGCAATTAAAATTGGGATGGTTTCCAACAGTCAAATTATTGCCATCATTGTTGAGAAATTGAAACAGTATCATGCTAAGAATATTGTTGTTGACCCGGTGATGATTTCAACCAGCGGAGACAGGCTTTTAAACGAAGATGCCATGGAGGCTGTTCTAAAGAAACTTCTGCCTATCGCAGACGTCATAACCCCAAATATTCCTGAAGCAGAGGCGCTGTGTGAAATGAAAATTCTGGGCACAGAGGACATGCTTTATGCAGCACAAAAAATAGCAAAAGTACTGAAAGGCGGCGTTCTTCTTAAAGGCGGCCATCTTGCAGACACAGCAGATGATCTGCTTTTTGCGGACGGAAAGGTAATCTGGGTCAAGGGTGAAAGAATCAAGAATTCGAATACTCATGGAACCGGATGTACGCTTTCTTCAGCCATTGCCTGTAATCTGGCTTTCGGATATTCCATAGAGGAAAGTGTGAAAAAGGCAAAAGAATATATTACGGGGGCCTTAAAAGACGGACTTAATTTAGGCAAGGGAAGCGGACCGCTCAATCACTGCTTTGGATTTTGAACAGTAATAGGACACATTCTCTAGAATCTGTGTTATATTAAAGCATGACATCTGACCAAACCAACTTGAAGTTAGGTTAGATGCTAAGCTAATGATGCTAATGGTGGGGACGAGAAGTGGAAGCATTTAAAACAATCACGGGAGAAGCAGAGGCCGAACAAGTCATTGAAAAGTCAAGGTTTATTGCGTTAGTAAAATATATCGAAATTGCAGCAGAAGCCGAAAAAAATATAAAGGAAATCCGGGAAATTCTTCCTAATGCCCGCCATTACGTTTACGCTTACCGTATTCACGAAGGCAGGATTGAGAAAGCCTCAGATGACGGTGAACCGCAGGGTACGGGGGGAAGGCCGGTCATGGAACTGCTCCAACACCGGCAGCTCTGGAACGTCCAGATTATTGTTGTCCGTTATTTCGGCGGCATTCTGCTTGGTACCGGTGGACTTACAAGAGCCTATGGCGGAACAGCCCGCCTTGCATTGGAGAACACAGCGATTGTCCAGCTTGTTCCGCACCAGATCTATGTACTCCGGATTCCGTACTCCTGGTTTGAACAGGTTCGGCACGGCCTGAAGCAAAAAGGCACGGAAAGCGGCAATGAACAGTTTAGTGAAGAAATTGATCTTGAAGTATATATCCGGGATGGAGATCAGGATACTTTTATCGGCTGGCTGGGTGAATTCACCAACGGACAGGTGTCCTGGAAGAATGCTGGGACTGTATTAAAGCCAGTTAGCGTATAGAAAATAATCAGGTAAATTTGCCGGCATTGCTCATTTCTTCGCCTTTGCGATACAAAAATTTTTCTCGGAGGTTTACATGAATTAGTATTGATAAGGTACGAGAGACCCTCGGGGCCTTTTTTTTACGCAAAATATGTAGGTACTGAAAACGCATGGATTAATCTACTGGTACTATTGGGAAACAGAAATAGTCCGAAAGTATCAATTTCTTGTAGAAGACATCATTTCGACAAATTTCCTCTTGAGGGTCTGAGTTTTTATAGATAGAATCCATATAAAACCAAATGTAAAATGATTGTAAACAGAACGTAAATATATTGTAAAAAAGAGCAAGGCTTAACAAATACCTACATATGGCAGCAGCTGATTATATTGATGCTGGGTGGTAAAAATATGAAAATCAGAGAATTTATAAGTTTAAGAAAAATACAGGAATGCAAAAAAGGTCAGGCTATGGTCGAATTTGCACTGGTTTTGCCTATCTTACTACTATTTTTTGGTTTTATTCTGGATGCCGGACGAATTGTCGATGCGCAAGTATTGGTACAGAGTGCAGCAAATGAGGGAATCCGGCAAGTTACCAGCAAGACAAATATCAATGAACAAGTTAAAAATTCCATCAGTGATTATACAGACAGATTGGATTTCGATCAGTTAACCATTGAGGCCAAAGCTGGAGAAACAAAACGGAAGAATTATACGTATCATGCGAACAAAGGATCTCGGTTTCAAGAATTACCAAGCTATTATACATATTTTAACGCGACAGTAACCTTGGAATATGATGTACCGGTGCTTATGCCGCAGTCAAAATTGTTTTTTGGTGATGAATTTAGGGTATTGTCAACATTTACTTCACAGGTGTTTTTAGAGGGGTATCCTGAGGATGGTTAGAGATATGGAACAGATACGTTTGAAGGGAAGGGTATTCAATTTGATGCGCATGCTAAAAAATGAAAATGGACAGGCACTTGTTGAATTTGCCCTGGTACTTCCTTTATTTCTAATGTTAACGTTTGCTGTGATAGATTTAGGGTGGATGATGAATAAGTATCTTACTTTTGATTATGCTTATCGCAATGCGTCTTGGACAATGAGTATAAGCTATGATAGTGATTATTCCCAAACAATCAGTGGAGAATCTGCCAAAAAAGCAATAAAAGAGGCGATGGAAAAGACATCGTCGCTGATTGATGAGGAAGATTTGTCTGTGAGTGATGCCAAGTTAAAATGTTGGACTGAAAAGAAAGACTACTACACGCCCAAAAGTGGCGGCGGTACGGATCAAAATACAAAAAAATGGAGATATGCGCAGATCACAGCCAGTTTAGTTTATACAGTTGAACCGTTGACCCCGGTAGGAAGAGTGATATTCGGAGAACAGTTGACATTTACGAAAAACCTTAAAAAAAATCGACTGATTATGACAAAAGAAGGTTAGCAAATCAAAGCGTGTTAGGTCAGAAAGTAGGTGGCAATATGCCTAGAAACGTTTGCTTGCCGATGTGTAAACTGTTAAAAAATAAAGATGGAAATATCACAATTCTATTTGCTGTCCTGTTAATTGTATTGTTCGGCTTTACAGGACTTGTTGTGGATATTGGCGGGATGTACTTAAATCGTTTACACTTGTTTGAGGTTGGACAAATAATCAGAGATGCGCGTTTTAATGAAACATTGGCGATCGATCATTCGGAAAATCCTGAAGCAACGCTCAATGATATTGCCGACACCTATGCAATATTAAATGGACTGGATGAAAGCCAGGTAAGCGTAGATTATTATCAGACAAAACTGACGGAAACAGAACGGAATTACGAATTGGATATTAATCTTACAGATACCTATGATTGCGTATTTATAAAAATTTTCGGTATTGATACCCAAACAATTAATGTGACCATACATGGAACCAGTACAGCTGCAAAATCACCCCGAATATGGGCTCCAGGCAGAAAGTAGTCTGAAAAATGAGGCCCCCTGTTCCAATCAGGGGGAATTTTTTTAGGCTTAAATCAAAAATCTTGGGATTATTAAAAAAATGAATGATATAATCAGAACATATGAAATCGGTTAAACATTAGGATAAGAAAGGAACAGGCCAGAGGATGAATCAAAGAGATCCGTACTTCGATAACCTGAAATTCATGCTGATTGTTTTGGTGGTTGTCGGTCATATGATTGAACCGCTCATCTATATTCCAATCTTCAAATCCATTTATGCGTTCATTTATTCATTTCATATGCCGCTGTTTGTTTTTATTTCCGGCTATTTTGCCAAGAATATTGATGATCCGAAATATGAGATAAAAATTATCAGCAAACTGGTAATACCCTATGTTATTTTCGAAATAATCTATTCCATTTTTGACTTTTGGATTTTCCATAAGGAAAGCCTGCATTTTACTTTTTTTACACCGTACTGGATTATGTGGTTTTTATTCAGCATGATTATTTGGAAAGCGGCACTGCCTTATGTGGTCAAGATCAGATATGCGCTGCCTGTTACATTTCTTTTCGGCCTTATTGCCGGATATACGGGTGAGCTGGGTTACTACGCGAGTCTGTCGCGGATTGTTGTTTTCTTTCCGTTTTTCCTGGCAGGCTTTTATTTTGAGAAAAAGCATCTGGAAAAGCTGTTGACGAGAAATTGGCGCTTCGCTGCTGTCGGTGTTATGCTGCTAGCTTTTCTGGCCTTCTGTTATTTTGGTCAGAATTATACCGTTTCGTGGTTTTATGGAAGCGCATCTTATCAGGCGCTAGGCGATACGGAATGGTTTGCAGGATTTTACCGAGCGGGTATTTACCTGCTGGCTGTAGTTTTAGGCTTAGGCGTGATGCTGCTGGTGCCTGGCAGGAAGATTCCTCTGGTTTCAGCGTTGGGGCGCAATACGATGTATACGTATCTGCTTCACGGCTTGATCGTGAAGGCCCTTGTTGCCTACGGGTTTTATCAGATTTTACAGACAGGACCGCAGCGAGCGCTGGTAATCATACTTGGGGCAGCGCTGGCAATCATCCTGGCCTTGAACGGAATCAAAAATTTGTTTAAATGGATGGTTGAACCCAAGGTGTCTTTTCTTTTTAAGGAGAACAGCAAACGAAATATTTGAAGACTACATATCGGCGAATATGAGAGAAGTCAAATAATTGATTAATAAATATTTATTGAATTAGAAAATCTCCTTCGGGATACAACTATACGGTTGGTTCTTTGGTGTATTAGAAAGTATTCGTACAATCAAGGAGGGGATTAGCATAGGAATCAAGCTTGCTGTATTTGATATTGACGGCACCCTGGCACCAACGGACGATCCGATTCCTGCCCAGGTAGCCTGTAAATTAAGATCGCTGGAACGTCAGGGGATCAGAATTGTTTTTATTTCCGGTCGGACGGCTTCCTATCTGGCGGGATTGGCCAGGGGAATTGGGATCTGTCAACCTTTGGTTGCAGGAGAAAACGGCGGCGTTATTTTTGAGCCGCTGCGTAAATGGGAGAAAAAGCTTGAAGCTATTCCGCACCAGATAGGTGAAGAAATGAAGCAAGACCTTCTAAAAAGATTTCCGGATCTTTGGTTCCAGCCTAATCAGACGATGCTGACTGCAGCACCTAAGAATTTAGCAAGGATTAATTCACTGCATCAGGCAGCACAAGCTCTGGAAACGGTGAAGAAAAACCATTATAAAATCAATAAATATGATGATTGTGTGGAAATCATGCCTAATCAAAACAGCAAGGGGCGGGCCCTTGCTGTCATCAAAGATATTCTTGATATTTGCAGTGAGGAAGTTATTGTATTCGGAAATACGATTGTCGATTTGCCAATGAAAGACGAAACAAAGGACTTCCTTATGATCGGGGATACCGCCAGAGCCGAAGGCATCTGCAACTACCCGAATTTTGATGAAGCGTTCGGCTATCTCGAAAGCCGTCTATAGTTTATACGATTTCTAGTACATTGGCCTTTAATAATTTGACAAATTATATTCATTCGGGTCTGGTCTGCGCGCCACATTCCGCTCTCGGCAGATAGCGCCCTCCCTGGCGCTAACAGCCGCGCTCCGCATCCATGCTCCGCTTGCGCCGGAACTGTGGCGCGCAGACCCAGCATGAAGGTTTAAATGTCCAGTTATTTAGAGAACGGTATACTAGTATGCGGTGGGACAAAACTCTGCTGTCAACTAAGCTTTTTTAGTATATTGCGGGCGGCGTAGATGCCGCTGGCTGCGGATTGGGACAGGGAGCGTGTAATTCCCGCACCGTCGCCGATCGCATAAAAATTCGGATATTTCGTTTCAAGTTGCTTATTTAGATGTGGTCTGGCGGAATAGAATTTCACTTCAACGCCGTACAGTAGCGTATCGTAATTTGCCGTGCCAGGTGCAATTTTATCCAGTTTATAGATCATTTCAATAATATTATCAAGATGGCGTTTGGGGAGGGCTAGACCGAGATCGCCGGCGTTCGCGGATTGCAAAGTGGGTTTGGTGAATGATTTCATCATTCTTTTTTCATTTGTCCGCCGGCCTTTTACCAGGTCACCAAAGCGCTGAACAATGACACCTTCGCCAAGCATGTTGGAAAGCGTGGCGATATATTTACCGTATTTTAAAGGCTCGTTGAACGGCGATGTAAATTTATTGCAGACTAGCAACGCAAAATTTGTATTGCTGCTGTTCAGTTTATCGTCGGAATAACTGTGGCCGTTTACGGTAAGTACGCCAACGGTATTTTCTGTGACAACATGTCCGCGTGGATTCATGCAGAAGGTTTTGACCAGGTCATTGTATTTCCGGGTGTAGTAATGCAGCTTGGCCTCGTAGACTTCATCGGTGATTTGACTAAACACTTCGTAAGGAAGCTCGACTCTGACGCCGAGATCAATTTGGTTGTTTGTCATTGGGATACTCATCTTCCTGCATAGTGAAGTAAACCACTCGCTTCCAACCCGGCCAACCGCGCAGACCAGACAGTCACAGGAATATTCACCACTGGCTGCGGACAGAATATACCTGTCTTGATCCTGGGAGATATCGGTGATTTCTGTCTTATGTCTGATTTCAATTTTTTCTTTCAAAAAGTTGAAGATATTGGCCATAATTTTAAGATTATTCTCAGTGCCGAGGTGTTTGACTTCGGCCTGGAGAAGATGAAGGTCATTTTGGAGTGCAATTTTCCCGATTTCGCGCGCTTTGGGAGTCTGAGTACTGAAACGTTTGGTCGTTGCGCCAAAGTTAACGAGAATGGAATCCATATACTCTATCAGATCCATGACATGGTCATTGGAAACATACTCATTCAGCCAGCCACCAAATTCGGTGGTAAAATTATATTTTCCATCAGAAAAGGAACCGCACCCTCCGAACCCCTCCATGATCGCACAGGTCGGGCAATTGGCACATTTCGCTGATTTGTTTTCGGTCAGGGGGCATTTTCGGTCGAATATATTGTTTCCTTTTTCAAAAATGCAGATATTAAGCCGAGGGTTGTGTTTGATCAGTTCATAGGCACACATTATGCCGGAAATTCCACCGCCGACAATACCGATATCATAATGTTTCATGATCATAGTCCTCTCATTTCAAATGATTCAACCCATAAAAAAGTATAGCATTTGTCTTTTGGAAAAGGAAGTGAATATCGTTTGCCAAGTCCCGGCATGCTCGTCTACTTTGCTTTTATTCTTTTGATTATCATTGCCATTTCTTTTAAGAAAAAACCGGTAATCATTGCTGCCCTTGGACTTTTGGCAGTAGGCACGCTGGACACCGGCAGCTTCGTTGCGGGGATTCAGGTTGCTTTCCGGGGAGTTCTCCTGACAGCTGCGGATCTGCTTCCGATCATTCTGCTGATTGGATTGGTGGTCGCTATGACCGGTATGCTGAAAGAAACGGAAACGGAAACCATCCTAATCAAACCAATCCTGAAGATTAAAAATGCCGCTTTTTTGTACTGGCTCGCAGGGGCTATGCTTCTTGCCCTAAGTTTATTTTTGTGGCCGACACCTGCAGTTTCCCTGCTAGGGGCTTTGATCCTTCCACTGATTCACCGCAGTCGGATCTCTCCGCTTGGTTTGGCGGTTGGTCTTTGCATTTTTGGCGAAGGAATTGCGCTGGCCGGTGATTACGTAATTCAGGGTGCGCCCGGTCTTACTGCCAGGTCAGCCGGCGTTGCTATGGAGCAGGTCTTATGGCAGTCTCTGCCGCTCGTATGCGGAAGCGGAATCATCGCTTCTTTGATCGGCTTTCGGGTAATGACGGTTCAGCAAAAGAAAAACATTCCTGTGTACAAGTTGGTAGACAACAGGGAACGACTGGACGGCCAGAAGGGGGAGGAGCAGCAAAAGGCGCAAGAACAAGAAGAACAAGAAGAACTTGATGCACTTCCTCCGATAAAGCAAAACCATCAGAGTCAGAAAAGAAAAAGAACGATCCTGGCCCTGACGGCAGCTGCATTTTACTTGCTGGCAGTGATCTGGCTGATCTATGGCAAACTGCGGGGAGACAGTGCCGTAGCGGTTATAGGCGGCGTAACGTTACTTGTCCTGATTCTTGGTACGGTTCTGGCTGATTATAAGACATCGTTTAATACTTTTGGGCGGTATATCCAGACCGGAATGAAGTTTTCGATGGAGGTATTTGCCCCGATCGTTATAATATCAGGTTTCTTCCTTCTCGGGACGCATTCCGGTTACGAAAACGTGCTACTGCACCAAGGAGCGGGTTATCTGGAACAATTGGCCAATAATTTATCTGGTATTGTGGTGCTTAATAAGTATTCCTGTGCCTTGCTGGTGATGCTGACAGCGGTATTGGGGGCAATGAGCGGATCGGGTTTTGCTGCTCTGCCGTTAGCCGGCGGGATTGCAGCAGCTCTTGGACAGGCTGCTGGGATTTCAGCTGTTCCTTTAGCCGTTCTGGGGCAGGTTACGGCGATCTGGACAGACGCTGCAGTGATTCCATGGGGATTTCCGGCTATTGTTAGTGCGGTCACGCAAACAGATGCCGCACAGATTGTCCGGTTGAACGTGCTGCCCTGGCTGGCCACACTTTGCTTCAGCCTCATATGGACCTTATTCAATTATTGAAGCAACAAGGTTGCAGTTGTATTTTATTCGATAAAGAAGGAGAATTTTGTATGATTGTAGAACTACATTGAGAACAATGATAGTCATTTTTAATAGGCGGGAGGATATCGGAAAATGAAGTCTTCGGCAGAAATTCGGGGTTTGAAAATCATCAACATTAATGAAGGAAAGCAAATCAGCACTGTCAAAGACATCATCATTAATTCTGAGGATGGGAGTTTGGCTTTCTTTGTCATCGACCAGCCGTCAGATTATTTTGGTGCAAGATTAATCGCTTACGCCGATATCCTGGGGCTAGGGGATTATGCATTAATTATCAATGATAGCACCGTTGTTCAGGATGTTGCGCATAACGACCTTGCCGTGGAACTCTTGAAAAAAGATGTTAAGGTCGTTGGTTCTCAGGTTCTAACGACCCGGGGGTGCTTGATAGGTCAGGTCAAGGAAATATTGTTCGATGAAAAAAACGGAAAGATTTCGGCCTGTGAGGTCGTTGATCCGCAAGGGAAATGCAGCGAATTTAAATGTGATCACGTGATCACGTACGGCAAGGAGATCATTTTAATTGATGACAATCCTTCTGCAGGAAAACAAGTCAAAGAACAGATTAAGCCGGAACGGAACAAGGCTTTAGAGTCACCCGAGTCATCAAGCGGTAAGGAGAGCTCAGCCTTGAGTGAAAAAGAGCTTCTGAAGAAGAAAATTGAACAATTTGGCAAGAGTGAAAGTTTACTAAAAACCGCTGAAAATAATGAGACAATCATATATCCGGAGGATTTTAATGTCTTTGAGCAGCGGCAGCTTCAGTTTCTGCTCGGAAAAACGCTGAATAATGACATTCAGCTTGAGAATGGTACAGTACTAAAAGCAGGAGAGCAAATTACGGGTGAGAATCTGTCCGGGGTAAAAAATCGCAGCACGTTAATGCAGTTGACGGCTCATGTTGTAAAATAGGGTGGAAATAAAAATGAATGCTACAAATTATGCACTGATTTGCGCCGTGCTCTTAACGGTCATATTCTGCTCTGCCGGGATATATCTGCTTGTGCTGCTGCGTTCAGCACGCCGGACTATGCAAGCAATGGACAGTGCATTAAACACAGTCCGGGATGCTGTTGCCAAAGCTGAAGTATTTATCGGGGAGGTGCAGGAAACCTTAAACGTTATTAATGCGAAATTGCCTGAGATGGTGGAAGATCTGGCCGCTTCTGCAGCCAATATCAAATTGGTTAGTGAAACGGCCAGAGTTCAGCTTATCGATGAAAAGAAACCGGGGCAGCAAAAAAAACGGGCAGACTTATGTTCAAAGGGTATTCATTCTGGAAAAAGCTAAAGAAGCACTAATGCTTAAGATATCATTTTATTTCGGAAGACTAGGAAGGGCTAGTAAATGTCGGACAGCAGTCTTTCAAAGGACAGGCCGGGCATTCCGGCTTCCGAGCATGGCAAAGTCTACGGCCGTGAAAAATCAAACGGTGGTGGGTATCAATCCATAGTTCCTTGGGGATAAGAGCAGTAAGCTCTTTTTCTACTTTAGAAGGGTCTTTTTCCAGGGACAGGCCGAGCCGATTGGCAACCCTCAGTACGTGGGTATCCACAGGCAAAGCGGGAATGCCATAGGCATTTGCTAAGACCACTCCGGCCGTTTTACGGCCAACCCCCGGCATTTTTACGAGGTCATCCAGATTAGCGGGGACATCTCCGTGATATTTTTCAATAAGCAGCTGACAGGTTTGCAAAATATTTTTGGCTTTGGTACGGAAGAGCCCGATCGGGTGAATGATTTCTTCGAACTTGCGGGGAGTGATCTCCAACATTTTTTGGGGAGTAGGGCAGCGTTCGAAAAGAACAGCTGTTACTTTGTTGACCTTTTGATCTGTTGTCTGGGCACTGAGAATCGTTGCGACAAGGAGCTCAAAGGGGTTGCGGAAATTCAGCTCACAGTGCGCTTCTGGATAGGTTTGTTCTAAAATACAAAGAATGCGGTTCATTTTACAATCACTCATCATAAGCCTGCTGGGTTCCATTATTTTCTCCTTGGATGATATGTTATGGCTATTCACTATAGATACTTCCTCCGATAAATTCCCGGAGAATTGAATTTAAGGGGATATTGGATGTGTCCATGGGTTCGAAAAACGACAGAAGGTTCAGCAGACGAATTGCAGTATCGTAAAACATATCTGTTTCTTGAATTTTTTTAAGAAGGGGTTCGGCAAAGGGACGCAAAGCGTTCATTTCAAAGAGCAGGCTGGAATTAAACATGACATCGGCTTCCTCTTGGTATCTGAAAACACTGGTATTTTCACCGCGTCTTACGCTTGGCCACTGGTTTAGGGTCCGCTCCGGACTAAAGCCTCTGAATTTATCGTCGCGTACGATTCGTCTGATCAGTCTCGCTTCAGTTGTCGGGACACGGTTATGGCGGTCAATATTCAGCAGGAAAAGCGCACTGATATAGACTTTAAAGAAGGAGTTACTGTTAATGGTGAGCAAACTTGGGTTCAGCGCATGGATGCCTTCGACCAGCAGGATATTGTCTGCACCGAGGCGGATATGATTTCCGTCCAGATTTCTTTTCCCGGTGAAAAAATTGAATAGGGGCGTCTGAATCGTTTCTCCCCTAATAAGTTTCTCCATGTGTTCATTGAGTAATTGAAGGTCAAGGGAATAAAGTGAATCAAAATCGGGCTGTCCGGAAGAATCACGCGGAATGCTTTCCCGGTTCAGGTAATAGTTGTCCAGAGATAAGGAAATCGGTTTCAGGCCATTAACGATCAGCTGAGTTGAGAGACGTTGGGTAAAGGTCGTCTTGCCTGATGAGGATGGGCCTGAAATGAGAACAATCCGGACATTTTTATTTTCACTGGTTATTTTATCGGCAATATCAGCAATCTTTTTCTCCTGGAGAGCTTCGGCGATATTGATGAGATCGATGGAGCGGCCGTTTTTGATAGACGAATTCACGTCCTTGGTTTCAGCGAGATCCTGGATTTCCAGCCAACGCTGAGTTTCCGTATAGGTTGCTGAAAGTTTCTTCGGAAGAATATAGTTTCCTAAATTTCCGGAGTCATCAGAAAAATCCAGGATAAATCCAGGCTGAAATGGTATGAGCTGAAAATCCTTGATGGCAGAAGTATCCTCGAAGGCGGAATAAATTGATTTTATGATGGCTTCATCCAATTTGTAGATATGAAAATTCTCTTCTTTCCCCAAAAATTCAATGCAGTTTTTATTATAAGCCCAGCTCTTTAACGCTGTTTCAATCTGTCTGACCTCTCTGGGAGAAACCAGGGAGCCGGAAAATTCGCAATAAACGCCGTCAAGGATGGAATAAGGAATCTTCAGCATTTCTTCGGGGAACAATTCCTGGATCACCTTGATTAAGCCAAGCAGTAAAGTCTGTCTGTATTTGCGGATTAAATTTTCCTTCATCGTATCTTGCCTTTCTTTTGGTTTTCAGCTTAGAAATGCCCAAGTTACATGAGTCATTTTATCCAGCGCACCAGCCGCTTATCCAATATATTCTTGGTCAGACGTAAAATACCTTGTATCCAACCCAAATTAATACAGGATAATGCTTGATAGTTCAGCAGGATTCTATTATAGTTATATTGTTTTTACGTGCCTTTTCATATAAAATCAAGTAAAATATCAATCATTGGATAATTTAAAATATTGCATAGTGATTATTGGAGGAGAAAAAATGTATCTTAGTACCCGCGGCAACCTCGATGCCCAAACCGCTGCCCAGGCGATTGCTCTAGGAATGGTACCTCAGGGAGGCCTGTTTGTTCCTCAGGAGATCCCCTGTGTGGATTGGAAGCAATATGTAAACGCTAGTTATGCCGAGCTTGCGCTGCAAATCATGAAGCTGTATTGTGGAGATCTACCGGCAGGGACGCTGGAAGAGGCAATAAAAATATATGGAGATGGACGTTTTGATACGTCAAACCCCGCACCACTTGTTGAAGTCGGTGGCTGCGGGATGCTAGAACTCTGGCACGGGCCGACCGCTGCTTTTAAGGATATGGCCCTGCAAGTGCTGCCTTATCTGCTTACTGCAAGTATTAAAGAACTAGGACTTAATGTGGAGGTCCTGATCCTTACTGCGACTTCCGGAGATACCGGCAAAGCAGCCCTGGAAGGTTTCAAGGATGTACCGGGTACCCGAATTGTGGTTTTCTATCCCGACGGCGGTGTCAGCGCAGTCCAGGAAAGCCAGATGATCACGACAGGCGGTGAAAATACTTTTGTTTCAGCGGTGAATGGTAATTTCGATGAGTGCCAGACTGCAGTAAAAAAGATTTTCTCATCTGAAGAACTGCGACAAAAACTGAAAGCCAACCACATGGTATTCTCCTCGGCAAACTCAATCAATTGGGGAAGACTGTTACCGCAGATCGTTTATTATTTCTGGGCTTATCTTGAGGCGGTAAGACTCGGAAAAACAGCCCCAGGAGAGAAGATCAACATCGTGGTGCCCACAGGCAATTTTGGTAACATTCTGGCTGCCTACTATGCCAAAAGAATGGGACTGCCGCTGGGCAAGCTGATTTGTGCTTCAAATAAAAATAATGTGCTTACGGATTTCTTTACGACCGGAGCCTATGAGATCAACCGGCCGTTTTATCTGACTTCGTCCCCTTCAATGGATATTCTTATTTCCAGTAATTTTGAGCGCTTTTTGTTTGAAGTATCCGGAAGGGATGCGAGCAAGATCAGTAATTGGTTTCAACGTCTCTCCAGCGAAGGAAAGTTCAGTGTGGATCCGGATACTTTGACTGCATGCAGGGAGAATATGACCGCTGGCTGGACGGATGAAGAGGGTGTTTTTGAAATCATCAAAAAAGTATATGAAGAGGACAACTATCTGCTGGATCCTCATACGGCTGTCGCGATGAAGGTTTACAACGATTATCGAGAAAACAGCGGGGATAGAACGTTTACAGTACTGACTTCAACAGCGAGTCCTTTCAAGTTTGCTCAAAGCGTGCTGACAGCAATTGCCGGTGACAGGTATAGAGAATATGGCCCCTGGGAAGCATTGACCAGGCTCAGCACTTTGACAGGCTGGAATATCCCTTCTGGGCTGCAGGGTTTAAGAGAGAAGCCTGCCCAGGAGGTATTCCGGTGCAAGCCTGAGGGAATTACCGCTTATCTGGAAAAGAAGTTTCTTAAGGACTAGTACCTATTTTGAACATATTTGGATTAGCACTTGCATTTGAAAATATCATCAAGTAAAATAATTAATTGGAAGGACGGGGAACCTTCCTGGGAGAAAAGGTGGACGAGGTGGCAGAAACAGGCAGTGGAACGTACGCTGTCTGTTTCACTTATTAATCTATAAGCTGGAATGAATGATCAGATAAGAGACAATATGATTAAAGATGCTACACTAAAGATAATAAAGAATCTGGAGATACCGGCGAAGGCCGGTATTTTGCGTTTAACCCTTTAATATTGGCAATTGACTCCAAAGCAGACGATTTGGGCAGCCGGTTGTGATATGATGAAAAAAAATTATTGTTGGGTCGGTAAGGAGGAAAAAAGAGATGTCCAAAGAGATTACCCTAAGTTCAGAAAATAAACACGTCTTTCAGAGTTCAGCGGAATTCAGGAAAGATGCCCTCATTTCCGACCCGGGCATTTATCAAAAGGCAGAAGACAGATTGGCTTTTTGGGAAGAGAGGGCTTCAACGCTTAGTTGGTTCAAAAAATGGGATACTGTTCTGGAGTGGAATCCGCCATTTGCCAAATGGTTTAACGGCGGCAAGCTCAATGCGTCCTACAATTGTTTGGATCGGCATTTGGCCGGGCCCCGGGCGGATAAAAATGCCATTGTATTTGAGGGCGAAAATGGTGATACTGAATTGCTCACCTATAAGGAATTGCATCATGAAGTCAGCAAATTTGCGGGGGTACTTCGCTCTCTGGGTGTGAAAAAGGGGGATGTTGTCACCATTTATATGCCAATGATTCCGGAAGCAGTTATTGCCATGCTAGCCTGCTCCAGAATCGGAGCGCCCCACAGTGTGGTTTTTGGTGGATTCAGCGCTGAGGCCATTCGGGACAGAATCAATGATGCTAAATCCAAGATTGTGATTACGGCTGATGCCGGCTATCGCCGCGGAAAGGTTCTTCCGTTGAAAGAAAATGTCGATGAGGCATTGAAAGGTGTCGCGGAAATTGATAAAGTCGTCGTGGTCAGACGGGTAGGCATTGATAACGCCGTACAGGGAGAGCGAGATGTCTGGTACCATGAGCTGATGAAGGATGCTGCTGCAGATTGTCCGGCTGAAGAAATGGATGCGGAAGATATTCTGTTTATCCTATATACGAGTGGTACGACCGGAAAGCCTAAAGGGGTCGTGCATACAACCGGAGGTTATCTGACAGGGGTTTCGACGACCCATCAGTATGTTTTTGATCTAAAGGAAAACGATATTTACTGGTGTACGGCGGATGTTGGCTGGATCACAGGGCACAGTTATTTGGTATATGGCCCGCTGGCCAACGGAGCAACGGTGTTCCTCTTTGAAGGAACGCCTGACTACCCTGCGAAGGACAGATACTGGGAACTGATTGAAAAGTACGGGGTAACCATTCTGTATACTGCACCTACTGCTATCAGGACGTTTATGAAATGGGGAGAAAGCTATCCCCAGAATAGAAACCTGACCAGCCTTAGGCTCCTCGGGACAGTTGGAGAACCGATCAATCCTGAAGCTTGGTTATGGTATCACAAGTATATCGGTGGAGAAAGATGCCCGATCGTCGATACCTGGTGGCAGACGGAAACGGGAATGATTATGATTTCAGCTCTGCCAGGAGTAACCGATATGAAGCCTGGTTCCTGTTCTGTGCCTTTACCGGGAGTCAAAGCCGAAATATTGAACAGATCCGGACAGTCGGTTCAAAACGGAGAGGTTGGATTCGTTGCGATCACGGAACCATGGCCGGCAATGCTCAGAACGGTTTATGGTGATGACAAGCGATATAAGGACACCTACTGGGGCACATGGCCAGACCGATACTTTGCCGGGGACGGGGCCAAAGTCGATGAAGACGGTTATTTCTGGATTATTGGCAGAGTCGATGATGTCATCAATGTTTCCGGGCATCGAATCGGTACAGCTGAAGTTGAAAGTGCCCTTGTTGAGCATCCGGCTGTGGCTGAGGCAGCCTGCATCGGTAAAAGCCATGAAGTGAAAGGGCAGGCAATCGCAGCTTTCGTCACCCTCCGTGAAGGGGTGGCGTCAGGGGAAGACCTGGTTAATGAACTTAAGAATCATGTTGCCGCCAAAATCGGAGCAATAGCCAGACCTGATGAAATCCATCTTACGGAAGAATTGCCGAAAACTCGCAGCGGAAAAATTATTCGCAGAATTTTGAGGGACATCGCTGAAGGGCGGTCAATCGGCGATACAACGACGCTGGCCGATGCCTCAGCAGTCGAAGCGCTGCAGCAGATTGGGAAGTAGTAAGAGAGCAGGTATTAAAATTAAGCATTACGAGCAGGTACAAATGTTCCGGCTAAAATAAGCAAGAGCACTGCTGCTGTCATAAACAGTCAGAAGTGCTCTTTGCTTTGTATGCCTTATGAACAATCAATTGCTTTCTTAATTGGACTGTTGCTTGTCATGTCATAGATCTCTGTTTCCTGATATACAACATTATTTTAGGACTGTCATTTGCATAATAATTTCGAAAAGCAGGAATGATTAATATCAGCATTCTCTTTAGTAAAGGAGCACGTTTTATGGCTGTAAAATTTATTCCGATGGTCTATACATTTATTTTTGCATTAATTATGTTTGCAGTTGTTCCAAGAGCAGAAATTCGGAGATTATCGATCTATGCAATCATATTTGGAGCTATATTTGATGTTATTGCAGCGACCATTGGTTATTTAACCGGAATGTTCGGGTATATCGATTACCAGGAGTTCGGGGTAATGGCTTTGCATTTTTTTGCTCCGATTTCCTGGGCAATATATTATGTTTTATACTTCTACTTTTTGCCTGAGAAAAATATTTATCGCTATATTTATGTTTTATCCGGGATATTATATAGTGTGATGTTTTCTCAAGTAATCGGAAAACTGGGCATTTTAAGACCGGGCGAACTGCTGATCTATCCCATCGCTCTTTTTTGCATCTGGTTTCCATTGGCTACTTGGGGCTATTTAAAACTTGCTGACCGGGATAAAAAACGAAGTGCTGAAGTAAAAGACACTTGATTCTAAATTCAACCTTATTATTGAGATTAAAAATATATATCAAATAAATAGATGTATATAAACCGTGGGAAATTTAAAGTATAATGAAGCTAATGAGATGAGTCATAGTAGTACCATGCCAGCCCTAAATCTTATATTATTATTTTAGGGGCTGACATGGTATTCGTATGGGAGTTGGAGATAGTGGGACTGGAGATCGAACGCAAGTATCTTGTTCATCAGCATCTTCTGCCGGAACTGAAGGAAGGGGAACGGATGATTCAGGGTTATCTTTCGGAGAAACCATCGGTCAGATTCAGAATCAAGGGGAATAAAATGGTGTTGACAATCAAGGATTATTATACGAAAAACAGGCGGTTTGAGTTGGACACTCCGGCCAAGGAAGTAACGGAGGAAGAAGTTCGGAAGCTTATGTCCCTGGCAATAAGCCCGCCGATCATTAAGACGAGATATACAGTGAAAAGCCGTCAGGGGTTAATCTGGGAGATTGATGTTTATGAGGAGGAGAATACCGGATTGATTACTGTGGATGTAGAAATTCCGCAGGAAGACTATCCGCTTGAATTTCCGGAATGGGTTGTCGGTGATCGTGAAATAACCGGCGAGAAGCGCTATACGAATCTTAATCTTGGCAGGAAGCCTTATGCAACGTGGGCAGATTTAGCCGAATAATAAGACATGGGGCTGTAACAACTTTGTTCCCAACGAAAGGCGTCATTATACAACTGGCGACAACTGGCGTCTTTTCGGCCTGATATAAACGAGAAATATATACTTTATCCCTAAGAATATCGGTCAGATGAAGACCAGAGATTGGGCTATGCAATGTATAACTGGTGTAAGCGGAGCATGGAGTGCGCAGCGCGGCTGTTTGCGCCAAGGAGGGCGCAATCTGCCGAAAACGGCTTATACATTGCATAGCCTTACCTTGCGAGCGTAGGACCATCTGATTTTGCTTATTCGGCTTAGATGACAAAACGTTTTACGATATCATTCAGGTTTTGCACCAAAAAATTAGGCACCAAAAAAATTAAGTTATAATTTGCTTCAGCAAATTAGTAATTTTTTCTTTTACTGTGTATAATATTTGGAAGATCAATTTTATGGAGGGATCAGTTTGTCAGAAACCTTACGTTCAAGGGAAGAAATCCCACAGGAATATAAATGGAGACTCGAAGATATTTTTGCCAGTGATCAGGACTGGGAGACAATGTTTAGCGAAACAGAAAAAATGATCGGACTTTCCGCAAAATATCAGGGACAACTCGCCGGCGGTGCGGACATTTTTGTCGAATGTATGGAATGGGCGGACCGTTTCAGCCTGAATCTGGAAGACCTGTTCACGTACGCCCGGATGAGAAGGGATGAAGATAACCGGATCTCCCGTTACCAGGGGATGACAGACAGGGCGACAATGCTTTCGGTACAGGCTGGAAGTGCCTTGTCATTTATTGTTCCAGAAATCCTAGCCATTCCGGATGAACGCTTAAGTGAGATCCGTTCGGACGTGAGACTGCAGGTTTATCATCATTACCTGGAAAATATCCTGAGACAAAAACAGCATGTCTTAAGCCTGGCTGAGGAAAAGATCCTGGCTGAAACCGGCGAACTGGCTTCAGCCCCAAGCACGATTTTCAGTATGGCTAACGATGCGGATCTGAAAATTGGCCCGATCGAAGATGAAGAAGGCCGGGAAATTGAGCTGACCAAGGGGAATTTTATCCGGTATATGGAAAGCAAAGACCGTAGGGTCAGACAGGATGCGTTTACGACGCTTTATGCGGCTTACGGCAAACAAATCAATTCCTGGGCGGCAATGCTCGGAGCGAGTGTCAAGGCCGATGTTTTTTATGCAAGGGTCAGACACTATGATTCTGCGATTCAAAGTGCTCTTGACGACGACAAAGTGCCGCTTCCCGTTTATGACGCGCTGATACAGACAGTTCATGATTATTTGCCGCAGTTTCAACGGTATATTCAGCTGCGCAAAAAAGTCCTCGGCGTTGCTGAGCTGCATATGTATGATATTTATGTTCCTTTTGTCCCTGAAATGGATGCGCATATTCCGTTTGAGGAAGCGAAGTCCATTGTACGCGAAGGGCTGAAACCTTTGGGAGAAGAGTATCTGGAGATTCTGGACGAAGGGTTCCGTTCCGGTTGGATTGATATCTATGAAAACATCGGCAAAACAAGCGGAGGCTACTCCTGGGGCACGTACAGCTCCCATCCTTATGTTTTGCTGAATCATCAGAATACGCTGGATTCCTTGTTTACCCTGGCCCATGAAATGGGGCATTCCCTGCACACGTATTTATCGAATAAAAACCAGACCCATCTTTATGCAGGATATAAAATATTTGTGGCCGAGGTTGCTTCCACACTGAATGAATCACTGGTAATGCGTCATATGATCAATGCCTCAAGTGACAATAAAATGAAGGCCTATCTGATCAATCATTATCTGGAACAATTCAGGGGGACCGTGTTCAGGCAGACCATGTTTGCAGAGTTTGAAAAGGAAATCCATGCTGCAGCCGAACGGAATGAATCCCTCACGGCAGACTACCTGTCCAAAATTTACCGGGACCTGAACCTGAAATATTTTGGGCCCGACATTGTCTTGGATGAACAGATCAATATAGAATGGACACGCATCCCGCATTTTTATAATGCTTTCTATGTTTATAAATATGCGACAGGATTTTCAGCAGCGACGGCTCTCGCTCAGCAAATCGTGCGGGAAGGGGAACCTGCTGTACAGCGGTATCTGGCTTTTTTGTCCAGCGGAGGCTCAGATTATCCGATCGAACTTCTGCGCCAAGCCGGAGTCGATATGGAAAAACCTGAACCGGTCAAGCAGGCGCTGGATGTTTTCGTGGAGCTGCTCGATCAGCTGGAAAAACTTGTTGGCGAATAATGGAGGTAAAAAAAGTGGGTAGTCCATGCAGCAGTTGTTCAACAGCTTCAACCTGCTCCGGTAGCTGCTCCTCAGTTCCGGAACTTACTGAAGCTCAAAAATTAAGCAATATTAAAAACGTCGTTGCAGTCATGAGCGGCAAGGGAGGAGTCGGCAAATCCTCTATAACGAGCATGCTTGCTGTAAGCCTGATGCGTCAAGGTTATAAAGTTGGCATTCTTGATGCGGATATAACAGGACCCAGCATTCCGAAGATTTTTGGTCTCAAAGACAAAGCAAGTGCCGCTGAAAAGGGGATTATGCCGCTCAAATCCATGAGTGGCATCAAGATTGTTTCTCTGAATCTTATGCTCGAAAATGAGGATGATCCTGTGATTTGGAGAGGTCCGGTCATTTCCCAACTGGTGAAACAATTCTGGACGGATGTGATCTGGGGAGAACTTGATTACCTGCTGATCGACCTGCCTCCGGGAACCGGCGATGTACCGATCTCCGTATTGCAGTCTATTCCGGTGGATGGTTTGGTTATTGTCACAAGTCCTCAACAGCTTGCTAACATGGTTGTCCGCAAAGCTATAAAAATGGCCACCATGTATAAAGCTACTTTTTATGGACTTGTTGAAAATATGGCTTATATTGAATGCCCGGACTGCAACAAGCGCATTGAGATATTCGGCAAACCGGCTGGAGAGAAGGAAGCTGCGGTGAATGAAATCCCTTATCTCGGCCAATTGCCGATTGATCCAAGACTGACGGCGCTTTCCGATGCCGGGCAAGTTGAAGAATATCAGTCGGCGCTGTTTGATGTGATCGCTCAAAAAATTGCTGCCCGCAGCAAGGGGAATGAAACAGTCTGACTTTTGGACGGATTACGTGTATAATAAAGCGGAGGAGTGCTAAGATGAAAGAAGTTTCTACCATTCGAGATATTAGGCTGGCTACTGACGGACAGCGAAAAATAGACTGGGTAAAACAGTACATGCCGGTGTTGAATTCACTTCGGGATCAATATATTCAAGAGCGCCCATTTGCAGGAAAAAAAATTGTCATCTGCCTTCATTTGGAAGCGAAAACCGCGTATCTGGCCTTGACAATTCAGGCGGGAGGCGGGGAAGTTGCTGTAGTCGCCAGTAATCCACTCTCTACGCAGGATGATGTCGTAGCGGCTCTGGTCGAAAACGGCATCAGGGCTCATGCCTGGCACGGTGCGACAGATGAAGAGTATAAAGCGCATATTAACAAGGCCCTTGATTTTGGGCCTGATTATATCATTGATGACGGTGGGGATCTCGTTTCAACAATCCATACCTGCCGGCGGGAACTGATTGGCCAGGTTAGAGGCGGAGCAGAGGAGACCACAACAGGCATTCTCAGATTAAAAGCCATGTCCAGAGAAGGCAAGCTTGAGTTTCCGATGATGGCCGTCAATGATGCCAGAAGCAAGTATTTATTTGACAACCGATACGGAACGGGTCAATCCGTCTGGGATGCAATCCTGCGGACAACTAATCTGGTCGTCGCAGGAAAGACGGTTTGTATCGTTGGTTATGGCTGGTGCGGCAAAGGTGTAGCGTTAAGAGCCAGAGGGCTTGGGGCAAAAATCATTATCTGTGAAGTTGACCCGGTAAAAGCCAATGAGGCCTGGATGGACGGATACGAAGTCATGACGATGAAGGAAGCCGCTTCTATGGCAGATTACTTTATTACTGTGACTGGCAATAAAGATATCATTACCAAAGATCATTTTGCAGGGATGAAGAATGGTGCAATCCTGGCGAACGCCGGCCATTTTGATGTGGAAATCTCCAAGCAGGATCTGAATTTTTTGGCTGTCTCCAAAAGAAAGGTCCGCCCCAATATTGAAGAATTTACCTTTGAAGACGGGAGAAAAATCTTCTTACTCGCTGAAGGCAGACTGGTGAATTTAGCCGCCGGAGACGGCCATCCGGTGGAAGTAATGGATATGTCTTTTGCACTACAGGCGCTGGCCCTCGAATATCTCGTAAAAAACCAGGGGCTTGAGAACAAAGTTTTTAATGTTCCGGAACAACTGGACAACAGGGTCGCGTTGATGAAACTTCATTCACTCGGGCTGCAAATTGACAGCCTGACATCAGATCAGGCGGAATACCTAGCAGGGTGGGTAAATGAATAAAGAGGAATGGATCAACATTACCCGTATTATCCAGACTTCTGAAGGGGAGCTGCTAATATCCGGAGTGACATCTCCGGATATCTTGGAAAAGCTTGAGATTGACCAGCAATTAAAAGCTTTCCGTCCGGCTGCCAAACAAAAAAAAGCCATTGTTGAGATCAGTTGCCTTCCACAGGGAAAAGTTGTCTCAGCCCAAATCAATGGGAAACTGGTTGGTTATATTACGTTTCATCCGCCGGACGAATTTGAACGATGGTCATCCGGACCAGACAACGTTCTGGAGCTTGGAGCCATTGAGGTATCCCCGCGCTACCGCAATTATGGGGTAGGCTGCAGGATGCTGGAAGTTGCTTTTGGTGACAGAAAAATGGAAGACTATATCGTGATTGCAACAGAATATTACTGGCACTGGGATTTGGATGGAACGAGTCTGCCAATCTGGGAATACCGGGAAATGATGCGCCACCTGATGGCGCATACGGATCTGTTTATTAAAGAAACGGACGATGAGGAAATTACATCTCATCCAGCTAATATGCTGATGGTTCGCTATGGGGAAAATATCCCAGAAGAAACAATACATGAGTTTGATAGACTTTTATTTTTAAATCATAAATAATGTGTGTTTTTTGGTTATCAATATAAACTGTTTAGCGTTGAATCTAGCCAAAAACAATGAACTGACGGAAATAGATGAACGTTTAATCAACGAACGTTCGTTTATCTGCGGAATAAATTCGCTTAATAGTACATCGGGCTTTTGCAAAAATTTTATATTATGTATAAAATGATGTGGAAGCTAATAGAAATGAACTAGTGAAAACTAATTATATCTTAGTTTCAGATGTGTAAGGCTCCTTTGGATCATGGAGCGTTATTCTAGTGCATGAAACGGTCATTCGAGGGCGGGCCTAAGAATCCGCTAAGGGCATACCGATGAAGTTCCTGGTGGTGGCTTGGGACGCCCAGTCGTGGGCTGCTGCTGGGAGTTAAGGACAGAGGGGGATCTGCAATGGCATGTGGGCGCTACCCTTTATCCGTGGAGGCCCAGGTACGTGGTTTGAAACATAGCTACGGCTTGGGGATGAACCTGCATTAGGAAGGAACTTAGTGCAGTGTAGCCTGCCTTGAGGTGGAAAAGTTGGAAAGGCGATGATTGGTTAACTGGTGTTGGCAAACATCCGTTATACCTGCCGGAAATTCTTTTCTGCAAAAGAGGCTAGGGTGACCGGGAGTGTTAAGGAAAACTTCTAGAGCGTTTTATTGAGAAGGATTGAAGTGCGGACTAAGTGGCAATCAAGTTCTGAAAAATGGCGACATTTCAGACCAGGAGGAAGGGGAAACCGCCCTTGCAGGAAACCAAAGGGATTCTGGTGGGAAAACCTACTTGACCTAAGCCGCAACATTTACTTCTCCATATCCTACAATCCAATGGACTTACCATCAAAAGTGGTATGTAAGATAAGGTTCTGTGGTGTTGGGATAACCCCCTAAATAAGAGTAACTCCAAACCTATAAGATGCTGTTAATAGTTTTATACTGTTGGCAGTATCTTTTTGTAAATTTAGGGGTTTATATCGTGTCCCGAACCGCTTTTCGGCTATTGGCCATTCATGGCGCTTTAAATAAATATTTAATAATAAAAATATTTTGAAAAACAAAATTTTTCTTGAGTAAAATGTTTTATAAAAGTATAATTAAGAATAAATAAGGATTTTTTAAATTTAAAATGACGATCATCTGGTAGCCGATTTACACTTCTTCTAAGATTATAAAATTTCTTTTAGAAAGTGAGTAAGCATTTTTGCATACACATTTGGCTGTTGAAAAAAGGAATTTAATAAATTCATTAAAAAATAGACTCATATATGAACAATTGCTAAATAAAGTTTCTCTTATTACTCTTGAAGATAGTGATATAGACGATTGCATAAATAAAAGTCTTCAAGTTCTTGGAGAAACTCTATTAGTTAGTCGAGCCTATTTATTAGAACCTTATCAAGAAACAAATATAAATAATAATTTTGTATGGGTTTCGCCCGGTATCGTTCACGAAAAAAATAATCTTCATGATATGTCGGAATGTTTTACACCTTGGTTACTAAATCAAGTGGAAAATAATAAAATAATATGTTTTTCAGACATTGAAGATATTCCCGATGAGATCACAAAAAAAATAATACTTAACCAAAGGATAAAATCTCTTTTTATTATCCCGTTATTTGTTAAAAATATATACTACGGTTGCTTAGGTTTTGATGTATGGGGAAATTATCGTGAATGGCTGGAAGTTGATGTTAATTTTCTCCAGTCTATTGCTAGAATTCTTTGTTCAGCTATTGCAAATGATATGGCCAAAAAAAGCATGAATTTCGAACGTATTCAGTACTGTACTATGTTTGATAACATCAATGCGGGAATTTACGTTTCGGATATAGAAAACTACAAAATACTTTATGCAAATAAATTTATTAAAGATATTTATGGTAGAGAACCGATAGGAGAGTTATGCTATAAGGTCTTGCATAATAAGGATTATCCATGTATTTTTTGTACAAATCAAATTATAAAAGAAACCAAGGACAAACCATATATCTGGGAACATTATAATACTTTTGTAAATAAATATTTTGAAATTACCAATAAGATAATCCGTTGGAGGGACGGCAGGGATGTTCGCTTTGAATATATGTGTGAAATGTCAAAGTATAAGCAAGTGCAAACAGAATTATTAATGGAAAAGGAAGCAATTAAGTCATTGGAAGCAAAACTAAAAAAAACTAATGAGAAATTACAAATCCTTTCACAATCTACAATTACAGCATTAAGTGAACTGTTAGAACAAAAGGACTCATATACGGCTTCTCATCAAACGAATGTTGCTAATTTGTCTTGTGCTATAGCCAAAGAAATGAAATTACCGGAGGAACAAATTAAAGGAATAAAAGTAGCTGCACTACTACATGATATTGGAAAGATAGCTATACCTTTAGATATACTTAATAAACCTCGTAATTTAACAGATAATGAATTCAATTTAATCAAAGAGCATGTTCAGAATGGTTTTGAAGTTATTAAGACCTTAGAATTTTCCTGGCCAATTGCTAAAATAATTTTACAGCATCATGAAAGAATGAATGGCTCTGGGTACCCAAATGGTTTACGAAATAATGAAATACTTATAGAAGCAAAGATATTAGCTGTTGCGGATACGATAGATGCGATGTCTTCTCATAGACCTTATAGACCTGCCCGTGGTTTAGGAGAAGCAATGGCTGAAGTATTAAAACATAGTAATGTTTTATATGATAGTGAGGTAGTCAAAGCTTGTTTGTCAGTACTTATGAAAGAAAATAAAAAAAATAAAGTTATAACTCAAGAAATTTTTCAATATGCCTCTAACCATAGCGAAATTAATAAAATAAATAAAAATATCGTATGTTATAATATCTAAGAACTTAGACCTCAAGAAGATATGTTATTGGACGAAAAAATTCCCCATATTTGACACAGAGCTAAAAAAGGAGTTTTGTTGGGCTGCTGTTACAGCATTCCTGCAAAACTCCGACTCCGAATATGCATTGTTTCTTAGGACTTTTTTTCAGGGGAAGCATCATCGCGATGATCTATACTGTTAGAGACGATCGAACTTGTGCCGACAAAGATGGCGCCCTGGTCGATTTTAAGCTGTTTGGTGATGATGTCCCCACAGAGGTGGGAGGAAGGGCTTAATTCCAATAGGTCTCCGACCTTAATGTTCCCGCAGACAACACCGGTGATCGTTGCAGTGGCAGCAGTAATATTGGCTTTTACTGAGGCAGATTGACCGATGATCAAGTCACCCCCAACTTCAATAGTGCCTTCGAGCTTCCCGTCTATCCGAACATTGCCGACCGATACCAAAGACCCCTTGAGTTCACAGTCTTCAGCAATGTATGTAATATTTGTGTTCGTGCTGATATTACGGATAACCGGTTTTGTGTCGTTTTCTTTCTTACTAAACATTCTTAGCCGCTCCTTTTTTATTGCGTTTCGGTATATGTAGTAAAAATTGTCGGATCAACAAGTTCACCGTCAATATAGGCCTGGTAGTGAAGGTGGCTGCCGGTGCTCCGACCGGAATTTCCGCTGTACGCTACAACGTCGCCTTTCTGAATCGTGTCTCCTACTTTGACTGTCAGTTTGGAATTATGGGCATAAAACGTAACAACGCCATAACCGTGATCAATCTGCACCCTTCGTCCCCAATAACCGTCATAGCCCGCATAAGTGACGGTCCCGGCAGCAACCGCCTGGACAGGTGTACCATAATCGCAAGCAATATCAACACCGGAATGAAACTCACTGCTCCAACCCCCAAAAGGATTGCGGCGATAGCCAAAAGGTGAAGAGATCGGACCGTTGACCGGAAGAATGCTCGGTGTCCGGTTTAGCTTATCTTTGTATTCTACGGAAGCATCATAATACTCCTGCAAGGTTTCTACATGAGAATTGAGCAGATTTGAAGCCTGATCAAGGCTTTCCGGCTCGGAATATGACTGTACGGAGTAACTGCCGCGGCTGACTTCCGTCGTATTTTTCTGCTGGATTTTAAGAATGCCGGCAATTTTAGATTCCAGCGAGGAGATTGTTAACAAGTTCTGATTGATTTCGGATGTCTTTTCATTCAATCTTGCAATTTCCAGATCCTTGGTCTGCAGCTGGGCTTCAAGCTTATCGACATAGGCAATTTTTTGCTGATAAATATTGATGTAATAAGCCTGATAAATGTCATGAGCAAAAAGTCCCGTAAAAAAGATGACCAGTGCAGCTGAGCTAATAACAACCATTTTTTTCGCTTTAACTGAAAACTGAATCTGCCGGGGCGCTTTGTCGTGGTCAGGGTGGATGATAATAATTGAGTATTTGTGCTTCAAAATATCACTCCTGAATAAGACACAAAAAACGAAAATATTTTATATTTTCGCGTTTTTGTGAGGCATTAATCCATTTTCTAGAATATACGTGTTTGATTGTCTTGTCAAGACAGTCAAAAAATCATGATACAAAATAATATCATATCTACTTTTACGTGTGGTGAAAGTGGTTATAGACTTCTTGGGCGGTCACTGCCGACAAACCGGACTTGATAAATTCTTCAGGTGCAGCATTTTTGATCGCATCCAAGGAATCGAAAGTTCTGAGGAGCATTCTTTTTCGTTTTGGCCCAATTCCGGGAATCCCATCCAGCTCCGATGCGGTCATGTTTTTGATCCGCTGCTGTCTGTGAAAAGTGATCGCAAAACGGTGCACCTCGTCCTGGATTCGCTGGATCAGATAAAACACCTCAACTCTGGTGTCAATAGAAAGCTCACGGCCGGCCTGATTGATTAGACTGCGCGTTTCGTGACGGTCATTTTTAACCATACCGGCAACTGGAATGGTCAAACCTAGCTCCTTCAGAGTATCAAGCGCAGCTTTGACTTGTCCTTTTCCGCCATCAACCAGAATAAGATCCGGCATCGCTGATTCTTCCTTTAGCAGGCGGGAATAACGGCGCCCGATAATATGTTTAAGGTAAGCAGTGTCATCATTGGTGTCCGCGAGCGGAGCAATATTGAATTTCCGGTAGTTTGCCCGGGAGGGTTTTCCAGTTTTAAACTGAACCATACCACCGACGATATTACTGCCAAACAGCCCAGAAATATCGAAGGCTTCGATCGTATCGGCCTGAGCGATCCCGAGAAGTTCACATAACTCTGCCATCGTTTTCCGAATCTTTTCATTTTTGTCTTTTTCCAGATCCATTTTTTCTTTCAGAACAGTCTCAGCATTAGAGGCGGCCATTGCTAGAAGTTGTTTGGTCTTACCTCTTTTGGGTATGGTCAGAGGAAGGATGTCCATGACTGCAGTCGATTGGATTTCCGGAATACAAATCTCATCCGGAATGACCATTTCGTCCGCATAGTACTGGACCAGAAACGAAAGAAATGATTCTTCCGGTTCATCATAGTAGGCGAAGAAGAAACTGTCCCGGGTAACCAATTTGCCCTGACGGAAACAGAAGACCTGAATATTCATTAGCTCTTCATTAAACGCGTAGGCCACGATATCACGGTTTCGCAAATCACTTAGCGTAATATTTTGTTTTTCATTGATGGTTTTCAGGTCATGAATGAGATCCCGGTATTCTCTGGCTGCCTCAAACTGCAGCGCTTCAGCGGCTTTGCTCATTTTTTCTTCCAGCCAGTCAATGATACTTTTTTGATTGCCGCGGAGGAACATGGTGGCTTTATCAAGGACTTCCTGATATTGTTCAGGCTCAATAGGATGAATACACGGACCGAGGCATTGTCCAATATGATAATAAAGACAGGATTTAGCAGGGATCTGACTGCATTTGCGGAAAGGAAGTAGCCGGTTTAGTAGGCGAGCAGTTTCTCTGGCCGCTGTTGCATTGGGATAGGGACCAAAATATTTGCCGGCTTTTTTGGAAACTTTACGGGTAACAATAATCCGAGGGTGTTTTTCAGATGTTATTAATATATAAGGATAAGATTTATCATCCTTCAACATAATGTTATAGTATGGGTCATGTTTTTTGATAAGGTTACATTCGAGCAAGAGAGCCTCAACTTCAGAAGATGTCAGGATATATTCAAAGTCGGTAATTTCACTGACAAGTTTCTGGGTCTTCTGATCATGGGACCCTGTAAAATAAGACCTTACCCGGTTTTTCAGTACCTTGGCTTTTCCGACGTAAATAATCTTACCGGCAGCATTTTTCATCAAATAAACGCCAGGATTATCCGGCAGCAATTTTAGTTTTTTTTGCAGTAAATCTATCAAAATTTTCACCTCAGTTAAATTGTAGGGGGAATATTTAAAAGTTGCAACGTCATATTCTCCAATAAAAGGACGTATATTTTCTTGGGGTGGTATTATGCGCAGCAATGCCTGGGGACGTCCTCCTCAAAATGACATCTGGGGCGATATTAAAGTGCTCGCTTTATGGATATTCATCGTCGGTATCGTCGGTTATTTGCTATTCCCGGATTTTTTTCATAATGTTTACGACCAGCTAACCTCTGCAACTGCAGAAACGGGAGAAATAAGTGAAATTACGCTGCCAACCTCAAGTGAGGTTCAGGATACCACAACAGGGGATGAGTCAGATACAACAAGTGTCTATAATTCCATCTACACTGGGGACAGTGAAATCTCAGACGGATACTGGGCGCTGTTTGTCGGCAACAACGAGTTTCAGCAACTTTCTTTGTCGACAGAGAGCTATTCCTACATTATAAGGCTGATTGATGGAGATCGGAAAGGGGAAGCAACAAAAATATTGCTGCTTTCCGCAAATGGCAATATTCACAAATATGTAGTCACAGAAGAAGTTTATAATATTCTTTTGAATTTAAATATGATCAATAACCGTTCCGGAACAATATAGAATTTACTTGAACAGCAGCTTTGCCCCAACGACAAAAAGTGCAAGACCCAGCAACTGCCACGGATTCCAGCTTATTCTTTGGACCCCGAAAAGACCAAAGTGGTCAATGATGACCGCAAGACCGACCTGTCCAAGAATGATGGCCGTCGTGGCATTGCATACGCCAATCCTAGATATCGTTATGGCGACTAAGGCAACGATCCCAACACTCAACGCTCCTCCTAAATAGAGATACCAGGGGATTTGCAGCCATTTATGCGCAAACATAGGTACTTTCCAAGCCAATACGGCCAGTAGGGCAATTAAACTGCCGATGATGTGTACGATCAGCGTCGAAGAAAGCAAAGAAGTTTTTTGCGTCAGCTGTGAATTTAGCGTTCCCTGCACGGCCATTGCAGCTCCGGAGATTGCTGCTAGAACAGCAGGCAGTGAAAAAAAATTTAACATACTCTAACCTCCACTAAATATGCACATATATTAAAATAAGGATTCATGATGGGCAAGAACACCAAGTGAGTTAAAAATATAGTAGTATTTGTTCCGTCTTACAGGGAAAAATGTTGATAAGCAGCTAATGAAAAGAGGTGGCAGAATGAATATAGATCCTGAACTGGTTAGAAGGGCGCAGATATTGCTTACTTTAGATCATTCTTTGTCTCAGGTTAAAGAAATTCTTTTACGGGAAGGATACCCGGATGATCAAGTGGCTGATCTGATAGATGCTACGGAAGAAGTACTTAATTATTTTGTTCCGCCTGTGTTCGACGACAATAAAATTGCGATAGATATCCGCCATTCCAATAAAGACATTGACAGTGATCCGAGCCCCGATCTGCTTGTAGACCGATTCAGCGGCAAGATAGAGTTACTTACTCCTCATCTGCAGGAAACCTGGAGGGTTGCCAACGAAATCCGCAAAACCTTAAAATGTCAATGCCAATATCTTTAACGTTTTATAACCATGAAGAGAACAGAGATAAATATCTCTGTTTATTTTTAGATATTGTCTGTCAAATTATGTAGACAGCTATTGGCAAATCAGCAATTTTTCATTACTATTATAGAAATACGAAGTTAACCAAAAATCCAAAAAAGTATTGAAATGAGGAACATGTATCCAGGTCAGCCTAACATATTAGGGAGGAAAGAAATGAAAATTGCCATTCTTTCTGATACACATATTCGCTATGGACGGAAACTCCCATCATTTGTCTGGAATGTTTTAAGTGAGGTTGATACAATCATTCACGCAGGAGATGTTGTGACGAAGAGTCTGATTGAGGAACTGGATTTGATTGCACCGGTCATTGCAGTCAGAGGAAACTGTGATTGGCTATTGGATGAGCTGCCAGAGAAAATCATAGCGAAACTAGGTCCTCTAAGGATTGGTGTTACGCATGGTTATCTTGGATCCGGAAAGAATACCCCGGAAAGGGCTTACAATTTTTTTTCGGGAGAAAATGTAGATATGATTATCTTCGGACACAGCCATATACCTTATAAAAATGTTTATGAAGGGGTATTGCTATTCAATCCGGGATCGCCGACGGAAAGAAGAGGACAGCCACAGTTTTCCATGGGTTTATTGAAATTAAGTGAAAAAGGGAGTTTCGATATCCAGCATCTGTTTTTTTAATTACTTTTGCCATCACGCAGTCTGAGGTTTTAATATGAAATTTCGTCGCAATAAAATTAAAAGAGAACACAGTATCATTACCGGTGCCCTGGACTGGCTGGAGGATTTGAGTAAGTACCGCGAAATCACCGACATCATTCCTGGGGTGATCGATGTAACCAATACCAGGGAACGCGGTGCAGCTTATCAGTACGAAACACCGACCGGATGCAAGATTCTCCTAAAAAATGGCGGATCTGTTCAGGAGGCCTTTGTCGTTACCCGGAACCCTGAGGTAGTCAGGGAATGGGCGGCAAAGCTCATGGGAGAAATCAATTATTTTCAGGCAAACCTCGAAGAGACCTGGGATGCCCTCTCGCAGAAAGATCACCAGAAAACGGAAACTAGGTCTTCCAAACCAAAAGCTTCGGATCGGACAAAGTCGGCAAAAGGATCAGTCCGGGAAACTTCCGAAACCTTGCTCAGCAGCAGGGACGCTCTGCTTGTCGGGATTAAAGAAGATTATCAGCTCGTGGAAATCAATCAGGGTCTTCGGGATTCCTATGTCGAAAGTCTTGCCAGCATGGGGGATCTGAAAGATCCTAAATTGGAAGACGGCTTACAACTGGAAATGCGCCAGGCGCTGGAGAAACTGCAGGAAAAACTCCAAGGGGAAACTCAGCAAAAGTAGCCAAAGCAAACATAATTGTTTTGGTTTGAAATGGCAGTCATAGCTTTATCAAAAATGACTCAAACTATTTGAAGATTGTCAATGATTATGGAGGATAAAATTGTGGCTAAAGTACTGTATATTAAAGCAAATCCCAAGTCGGACGAGCAGTCGAGGACGCTTCGTCTCTCAGGGAGTTTTATCACCACGTACAGGCAAAACAATCCTGGTGATGAGATTATTACCCACGATCTTTACCAGGAAGGTGTCAAGCCGCTGTCTGCAGGGGATCTACAAACTGTTTTTGGTCCGAAGGACACGGATTCAATCAATCATCATGTTTTAAAGTATGCTTATGAGTTCAAGGCCAGTGATAAAATCATTATCGCTGCTCCAATGTGGAATCTCAGTTTTCCATCCATTCTAAAAAGTTATCTGGATTATATTACGGTCACCGGGATTACCTTTCATTATACTGAACAAGGCCCAGTGGGCTTATGCCAGGAAAAAAAAGCTGTTCATATCGTAACCCGGGGCGGTACTTATTCGGAAGGGGCAGGTGCTGCTTATGAAATGGGTGACAGATACTTAAGAACAATTTTTGGTTTTCTGGGCATCACCGACTTCACAACAATCGCTGCGGAACAACTTGATGTTATCGGATTTGATGCGCAGGGAGAGCTTTCCAAAAAAATGCAGGAAGCCGAAGAAAAAGCCAGAACATTTTAAAGCTAGATGTAGCATCTTGTAAAAATATACTTCCAAAATTATGATTGTTATCCAAAAAATATCATGTTATGATTTTTAATATGACTGGTATTAATTTGAGAAGAATAGAGATGGGGTTAGTGAAGGAAACGAATCTTAAGCAGGGGTTTTATCTAGTCCTGTTAAAGGCCATGATACTACTATCGGCCTTTTCCATTATTGGAAATCTAGCAGTAGGCTACTCATTAAGCCTCAATATTAAATGGATTTTTTTAATTGTTTTGGCAGTATGTAGTATATTATATGAAAGACATAAAGGTTTTTCCGACCGCAGCAAATTCTTGTTTTTTTTGGTTCTGACAGGGATTGTTCTGCCTTTAAGTTTTATCGATGCCGGAGGAAGTAACAGCTTTACGATTGCGTATGTATTTTTTCTCTTGATTATCGTCAGTTATATTCTGGACGGTTGGTACCGTAATACAATTATCGCTGTGATTATTCTGGCTTTTATGGGTGTCCACACTTACTCCCGTTATTTCCCGGAAAGGATACCCGTACTGGACTCCGACAGTTTCTTTGTGGATCAGCTGATTCAAGTCCCAATTGTCTTGCTTTTGAGTTTCTTAGTTGTACGCTATTTTGCTGACGCTTACTACCAGACGAACCGAAGACTCATGCAACTTGCTCATTTTGATGAGCTGACAGGGCTACTGAACCGAAGAAATTTTAATGAGATTCTGCAGAAACAATTTGAATCGGGAAATCACAACGGTCATTTGATCATGCTTGATGTCGATAATTTTAAGATGATTAATGATAAAGAAGGACATCTAGCCGGAGACGATGGACTGAAACATTTGGGGGCTATTTTAAGGCAGTATTTTGATAATGGGAAAAATATGATCAGCCGCTGGGGCGGCGATGAATTTATTATTATTTATTTTGGTGAAAGCGGGCATGTGGAGACGGTTTTGGAACAAGTCAAAAAAGAATTTAAAGAATATGTGAAAAATATTGAACCGATGGTCGACATTACTTTCGGGATTGCCCCGTTACAGGGATGCCAGACCCCGAATGATGTACTGGCAAAAGCGGATCAAGTCATGTATGAAAAGAAAAGAGAAAAGAAGAACAGTTAGCCAGATTCTCTTTTCTCAGTTATCAAAATTATTGATGTACACTTGTGCTGAAAACAGTGAGGTGTTCATTTTTTTTGCTCCAGTTTTTTAATTGTTGCCAACTATTTGCCATTGATTCTCACTGATGGGTAAGTTTATTAAGACGGTTTTCCCCTGTTCTTGTCTAGCCCCCGGCTGGTCGGGTTAAAGAATTTTGCTCCTTTGGCTTCTTCGGGCAGGTAGTTCTGTTCGACCCAGTTATCTGGATATGCATGCGGGTAAAGATAGTCTAAACCATGGCCAAACTTCTTGGCACCGGGATAAGAGGCATCCTTCAGATGCAGCGGCACTTGTCCGGCTTTGTTCGTTTTGACGTATTGCTGAGCCTGATTAATAGCCTCTACAACAGAATTGCTCTTCGGAGCAGTCGCGATAGCCAGGACGGCCTGTGCCATCGGTATTCTGGCTTCAGGCAGGCCAACCCACTCTAAGGCATTTGCTGCGGCGTGGGCCTGGAGCATGACTGTCGGATCAGCAAGGCCGACGTCCTCGGAAGCATGCACGATGATCCTGCGCATGATGAACCGCGGGTCCTCACCAGATTCCAGCAGAACAGCGAACCAATACAAGGCTGCATCAGGATCGGACCCCCGCATACTTTTGATCATCGCCGAAATCATGTCGTAATGGTTGTCCCCATTTTTGTCAAAACGGAAGTGTCTTTCCTGAACGGATTCTATGGCGGTTTCTAGATCAATCCTGCGGACCCCGTCTTCAGGAGCTGTGGTCAGAACTGCAAGTTCGAGTGCATTTAAGGCCCGGCGCAAATCTCCGCCGGCGAAATCCAGCCAATGCTGAAATGCTTCTGCTGTAATCTCCGTATGGTAATTACCAAGACCTCGCTCTTTGTCCTTCAAGGCATTATCAAGCCCAAGACGGAGTTCCTGTTCTGAAAGAAGATCCAGCCTGAAAATCGTGGAACGGCTTAAAAGAGCAGCGTTGATTTCAAAATACGGATTTTCAGTAGTTGCTCCAATAAAAGTGATCATACCACGTTCAATAGCCGGCAGAAGAACATCCTGCTGGCCTTTGTTGAAGCGGTGGACTTCATCGCAGAACACAAGTGTTTTCTGCTGATAAAGATGCAGCTTTTCCTCGGCTTTCTCCAGGATTTCTCTAAGTTCTTTGACGCCGGAAGAAACAGCATTAATCCGGATAAAGTTCGAGGTTGTTTTATTGGCGATGACCTGAGCCAGGGATGTTTTACCCGTTCCGGGCGGCCCGTATAAAATGATGGATGTCACCCGGTCTGCCTCAATGGCGCGGCGCAGGAGTTTGCCGGGCCCGAGAATTTCCTGTTGGCCGATAAATTCTTCAAGCGTACGGGGACGCATTCTCTCGGCCAGGGGAGCAACTTTACCGGAGTCAAAAGCAGCCGAAAAAAGATTCATTTTCTTTTTCCTCCAAAATTATTCTTGCGGATATACTTCAATTAATAAATCAACAATAAAAAGGAAATGTTATGAAAGATGAATCCATTATAACAAATAAAATTGCAAAAGAATAACCAGAATGCTTATTGACAAATTCCGATTGGTTTAGTAGGATATAAACGTACTGACGAAGGGCAAACATTTTGCATAGCATGAGGTGAATTGTGTGAGATTTTCTACCAGAGGCAGATATGGGGTACAAATCATGGTTGATTTAGCCCAGCATGCGGCTGATGGTCCGGTTTCCCTGAAGTCTGTCGCTGACAGGCAGAAACTATCTGAGCATTATCTGGAACAACTCGTTCCTGAGCTGCGTAAGGCGGGGCTAGTCAGAAGCATCCGGGGGCCCCAGGGCGGGTATGAACTGGCCAAGCGTCCAGAACAAATCAATATCGGTGATGTGATCAGGGTACTGGAAGGACCGATCGCACCAGTCGAGTGTGTTACCCAGTCGGAAGAAGACTGCTGCCAGAAAACAGATTTCTGCGTAACGCGGGAAGTATGGGTGAAGGTTAGGGATTCCATCAACGGTGTTGTTGATTCCATTTCTCTGGCAGATTTACTGAAAGAAGCAGGCAATGGTGGAGAAAACTTGGAATTTCTTCGATAAGATTCGAGATCATGATTTTGCTTAGATCTGTCAGAAAATCTGTGTCAGGTAATAGCTATATAATGGAGGATAAAATGAAACGAATATATTTGGATCATAGCGCCACAACACCGGTCGACCCGCAGGTGGCAGAATTAATGATGGTATACTTTACAGAGTACTATGGAAACCCATCCAGTGTACATTCCTTTGGAAGACAAGTTCATAAGGCCATCGACGAAGCCAGAGAACAGGTTGCATCTCTGATTGGAGCAAATCCTTCGGAGATTACCTTTACCAGCGGCGGAACGGAAGCTGATAACCTAGCCATTCAGGGTGCCGCCAGAACAAGCGTAAAAAAAGGTACGCACCTGATAACTTCGGCGATTGAGCACCATGCTGTTCTGGATACTTTTAAATACCTGGCTAAAAACGGCTACGAAATAACCATTGTGCCGGTTGATGAGGAAGGCTTGGTAAGTGTTCAGGATATAGAAAAGGCAATCCGTCCGGACACGATTTTAATCAGTATTATGCACGCCAACAACGAGGTTGGGTCGATTCAGCCTGTCGCTGAAATAGGCCGGATTGCCAGGGAAAAAGGGGTCCTGTTCCATGTCGACGCCGTCCAGTCTCTTGGAAAACTGCCAATCGATGTAAATCAAATGAATGTCGATCTGTTAACGATATCGAGCCATAAAATCTATGGCCCTAAAGGGGTCGGTGCTTTATACATCCGCAAAGGCGTCAGGATTTCTCCGCTTGTTTTTGGCGGTTCGCAGGAAAGAAAAGTCCGTTCCGGTACGGAAAATGCTCCGGGGATCATTGGTTTTGGCAAAGCCTGTGAGTTGGCCGGACAAAGGATGGCAGACGAAAATATTGAACTGGTTAGACTCCGTGATAAATTATTCGACGGAATCCTCGCCAGCATTGATCGTGTCAAGGTGAACGGTCCGCGTGGCGCCAAGCGTCTTCCGAACAATGTCAATATCAGTATTAATTTCATTGAAGGAGAATCACTGCTCTTAAGTCTCGATTTGGTTGGAATAGCCGGTTCCAGCGGTTCGGCCTGTACTTCGGGATCTTTGGATCCTTCGCATGTTTTACTGGCCATGGGTTTAAGCCACGAGGTTGCCCATGGTTCTCTGAGGCTCTCGCTTGGCAGACAGAATACGGATGAAGAGATCGATTATGTGTTACAGGAGCTTCCGAAGATCGTGCAGCGCTTAAGAGAAATGTCTCCTTTATATCATAAAGCAATTTGAGCTAGTTAAAGCAAATAGATAGTTCCTCAAAGCAAGCTGAAAGACAGGAATAAGACAGGAGTGAATCAGATGTATTCAGAAAAAGTAATCGATCATTTTACGAATCCCCGTAACGTAGGTGACATTGAAAATGCAAATGGCGTTGGGCAAGTCGGCAACGCCAAGTGCGGCGACATTATGCGGATTTCAATGGTTGTTGAAAACGATGTTATCAAAGATATCAAGTTTAAGACATTTGGCTGCGGGGCTGCGGTAGCAACCAGTAGTATGGTTACGGAAATGGTCAAAGGCAAAAGCGTGAATGAAGCCTTAGATATTTCGAATGCTGCTGTTGCCGAAGCCCTTGGAGGTTTGCCTGAAGCCAAGCTGCACTGTTCCAATCTTGCCGCAGATGCTGTTCATGAAGCTATCAAAGACTACATCCAGAAAAAGACCAAGGTCTGAGGAAGGATGAAGGTTAAACGTATGAAAGTTGCTGTTGGAATGAGTGGCGGCGTGGATAGTTCCACCGCCGCTGCTTTACTTCAAGAAAATGGTCATGAGGTGATCGGAGTCACCATTGTGACCCATGAAGGCGGACTTGCTGAAACCGCTGCGCTGGAAGCAGCTGAGCAGCTCAGAATACCGCTGCATGTGCTTGATTTCCGGACGGTTTTTAAACAGGAAGTCATTGATTCGTTTGCGGAGAGCTACTACAGAGGGGAAACGCCAAATCCGTGTGTGCTGTGTAACCGGAAAATCAAATTTGGAGAATTGCTGAAACAGTCGCACAAACTTGGTGCCGACTATCTTGCGACCGGTCATTATGTTCGGAAAATGGTTGACGAAACTTCAGGCCGCTGGCTGATCCAAACCGGGCTGGACGCGAAAAAAGACCAGAGTTATGTGTTATACTCCTTAAGCCAGGAGCAGATTGCCCATGCACTTTTCCCGCTTGGTGATTATACGAAAGAACAGGTCAGGGACTTGGCGAGGAACAGAAAATTGACAGCTGCTGACAGCAGTGAGAGTCAGGAAATCTGTTTTATTCCTGACAACAACTATGCGGAATATATTAGGACGGCAATGGGCAAAGATTCTGAACCAGGTGATTTCACGGATTTCTCCGGCCGCATTATCGGCAGACACAGGGGATTGATCCATTATACGGTCGGACAGCGGAAGGGATTAGGGGTAACATTTGGTAAACCAATGTTTGTGGCTTCGATTGACCCGGTTGGCAACTGGGTAATACTTGGAGAAGGAAATGATCTCTATACCGATGTTCTTTGGGCGACAGATCTGAACTGGATTGCTCTGGAAAGGCTGTCCGACCCCTTGAAGGTGCAGGCCAAGATTCGTTACAAGGCGAATCCCGCAGCAGCTGTTCTTTATCCTGAAAATAATCTTGTCAGGGTTCAGTTTGAGACTCCGCAGCGGGCAGTTACTCCCGGTCAGTCGGTTGTGTTCTATGACGGGCCGACGGTGTTGGGAGGAGGGGTTATTGTATCGGATAAGTGCGGAATCCGCCAAGATCTTCTTGAGGCAGAATAAGAAGTGATTGCCGAAGGGCTGACCCGTGCGAAATATTTCTTTCAGCGATATTTCAGTTTTATGTCATAATATAAAATGCAATATTGCTGAAAGGAATATTATCCTGATATTCCGGCAATAATACCGGATATAATCCTAAGGCAAATGAGGGAATTATGCGGAGGATGAGAGATATTGTCCGGCTCCCGGTGATTGATCTAAATTCCGGGGAACGTCTGGGCTGGGTAAAAGATATCCTATATAATGAAAAAGACAATACGGTTTCCGGCATCATCGTGGAAAAAGATTCTCTGCTCACGCACCCGCTCGAAGACATGAGCAGAGATGATATCGTATCTTTCGGCAAGGATTCCCTTGCTGTTAAGAACCCAGAAGGGAAAAAGATTTCAGGTGCATCCTGGTCTCAGAAAGTCGGAAACAAAGTTTTTAATGGAGAAGGCGATATCAAAGGAACGATAGGCGATATCTATGTGGACAACACAGTCCAAAAAGTACTTGGTTATGAAATATCAGACGGTCTTTTTGCGGATTTGATGAAGGGCAGGGAGGCTGTATTTGAGGAAAACATTCTTTGCGAGAGCCAGGATGTTGTTGTGATTGAAGGAGGTTCATTGTCATGATTTGCCCGGTTTGCGGGGGACGACAGACCGGAAAGGTCGGTGTGGAACAATACTATTGCTGGGACTGTTTTATTGAATTCAACAGTCATACCGATCAGGTAGTCGTATTTGATTTGGAAGAAGATGGGACACTGGTAGCGTGGGAAGATTTCTTCCTTGAAAGCGAGCAGATCGTTCAGGCTCAGGCAGCTGCTGAATGACGCCGAATTGCCATGTCTATACCTTCATACCGTACATGCGTAGGATAGAGTTGGCGCTTCGCTTATACCATGGATGGCAAGTAGCGGCAAGGCCAAGAAGCTAAGGCCACGGCCTGTCCATCGGGGGTTGGGATTTTCAAATTCATTTTGAAAAGACCGCCCTTTATTTGTCTTAAAACATAACTGGGAGGCGAGTATGGGACAGACCAAGCTGCGTTGGATTTTTGGCATCTTGTTGGCTATAGCAGGTTTCCTTCTGTTTATGAAGGTTAAAAAGATTGCTTTTTCTTTTGCAGCAGGCGCCGTTATAGCCTATCTTTTAAGTCCCATGGTCAATTGGCTCGAAAAAAAAGGCCTGCGCCGACGGTGGGCAATTGCCTTGATTTTCCTTTGGATTGTGGTTTTGCTTGCTGTGCTGTTTTTGTTACTGCTGCCCACGTTTTACCTGGAGCTTGGAAGACTGTCCGTTGTACTGCCAGAGAGACTGGAAGTCATTTACCATTATGTACAAACTGGGAAAAGTGTCTACCCGCAAAATATCCTGCCTGAAGAGCTCAGCAGATTAATGGATAAAAAACTGATTCAGGGGCAATCCTATCTGACCGGCTGGCTGGAAAAGGTCATGGAAAATATTCCGGCTTTGCTTTCTTCCATCGGATTAATCGTTCTTTCCCCAATTCTGGCCATCTATTTTTTGGCGGACTGGAGAAAAATCGCGGACGGGGTTTTAATGCTTGTTCCTGGCAGGATGAGGGAGCAGTGGCACAAGGTATTACAGGAAATCGATTATGTGATCAAACGGTATATCCAGGGCAATATGATTGATGCGGTCATCGTCGGCCTTCTGATCGGCATAGGGATTAAGCTCATCGGTATGGAATATGCGCTGATTATCGGGATCATTTGCGGAATTACCAATCTGATCCCGTATTTTGGTCCGATCTTAGGCGGCATACCGTCAATTTTACTGGGCTTAAGCAGATCCCCTCTGATGGCTGTAAAAGTCGCCCTGGTCATCTTCATTGTCCAGCAGCTGGACAGCAATCTGATTAATCCGCGTCTGATGAGTAATAAAATCGGGCTTCATCCGCTCTGGGTCGTTTTTGCTCTTTTGGCCGGCGGGGAAATCGGCGGTTTGCTCGGAATGCTTTTTGCCGTTCCATTGACGGCAGTCCTGCGTATCATCATCAAAAATGTTTATTATTATCTGGTTGCACCGCGAGATCTGAAGTCAACGAAGAATTAAGTAGGTTTTGCGGTGGTCAGGTCTGTTGACAGGCAACTTCTCTTTTGGCTATACTTATTTTAGTGTATCAGAAAGTGTAAGTACTTTCTGAACCATCTATGTGCAACGAAGGCTGCCGCCAAAGGCTTGGCGTCAGCCACGTTTTCTTTCGTCTATCAGAAAGTATAAGGATTTTTGGATGATCTAAGTGCAGCTAGGGCAGTCCTTTCCAAAGAGGCTTGCGCCGGGCTAAGTTTTCTAAGTCTTAGCTAGATTTGCCGTTGCTGTTTTGAGATAAATATAAGCTCTTAGGAGCCTTCCATATAAGGAGGAAGTAGATGTATACCGGAAATCAACTGCGTGAAATGTTTCTGAAGTATTTTGAGGGAAAAGGACATGTTATTCAGCCCAGCGCCTCCCTAATCCCGAAAGATGATCCTACTTTACTTTTAACGGTAGCCGGAATGGTTCCGTTTAAGCCATATTTTTTAAGGCAAGTGGAGCCTCCGTTTTCGAGAGCGACCACCGCTCAAAAATGTGTCCGAACCCCTGACCTGGAGAGTGTCGGCAAAACGGCCAGACACCATACATTTTTTGAGATGCTCGGTAATTTTTCTTTCGGTGACTATTTTAAAGAGGAAGTCATTCCATGGGCCTGGGAATATATTACCGGCGTACTGCAAATTCCCGTCGAAAAGCTCTGGGTAACCATCTATCCGGAAGACGAAGAGGCCAGAAATATCTGGACAAAGGCAGGTGTAAGTCCGGATCGGATCGTCGCCGATCCCGAGAATTTCTGGGCTGCCGGACCGGTCGGACCTTGCGGGCCTTGTTCGGAAATCTACGTAGATCTTGGAGAAAGCCGGGGTTGTGGCAAAGATGATTGTGCAATCGGCTGCGACTGTGACCGTTTCCTGGAGGTTTGGAACCTGGTCTTTATGCAGTACATAAGAGATGAAGCCGGTACACTGACTCCTCTGCCGAAGCGAAATATTGATACCGGGATGGGGCTGGAAAGAATCGCATCGGTGATTCAGGGCGTTGAATCCAACTTTGATACGGATTTATTTATACCGCTCATCAATAAAACGGCAGAAATTGCTGGCGTGCAATATAAACAAGATCCGAAGACGGACGTTGCATTGAAGGTCGTTGCCGACCATGCCCGAGCAGTATCTTTTATGCTGGCGGACGGAATTCGGCCGAGCAGCGACGGCCGTGGCTATGTTTTACGGCGGATTTTACGCAGGGGCATTCGTTTTGCCCGGCTTTTAGGAATTGAAAAGCCGTTTTTAGAACAAATATTCCGTGTTATCCAGGAACATTATGCGCACTGGTATACGGAGCTCAAAGAGAATGAAAATTTTATCCTAAACCATTTGCGGCTGGAAGAAAAGAATTTCCAGGCTACCCTTGAACAGGGCACGCTGATCCTTCAGGATAAGGTGAAAGTGCTTAAAGAATCAGGTCAGAAGGTCCTTAGCGGGGAAGACGCTTTTCATCTGTATGAGACCTATGGTTTCCCGGTAGAACTGACGGAAGAAATGCTGATGGAAGAGGGGATCTCCGTGAATATGGAGTCGTTCGACATAGCATCGGAAGAACACCGTCTGCTGGCGAAAGAACAATCCCGTCAGATGAAAGCTGTTGGGGAAAACAGCCTGCTCACAGAGAAAGCAAAAAGACTGGGGCCGACCCGTTTTCTCGGCTATGAGCAACTGGAAAGTGACAGCATCATTGAAGCGATGTTCAATGAAGAAGGCGAAGTGGATGGGGCCGGTGAAGGGGAGGAAGTCCTTTGTCTTTTGGATCAGACACCTTTTTATGCTGAGAGTGGCGGACAGGTTTCAGACGAAGGAATCATCCGGACCGGCAAGGCGTATGCTGAAGTGCTGGAATTACGGAAACTTCCGAGCGGCGCGGTTACGCACCGCCTGCTGATTAAAGACGGGGTGCTGAAAATAGGGGAAAAGATCCACGCCATCGTCAATAAGGAAAAACGCCAGGCCATAGCCGGACACCATAGTTCAACGCATCTTCTGCAGACGGCGCTACGTAAGATCTTGGGGGATCACGTCCAGCAGGCAGGTTCCCTTGTTACGAGTGAACGCCTGCGGTTTGATTTTTCGCATTTTTCACCGCTTACGGCTGAGCAAATTACCGAAGTAGAAAACGAAGTGAACCGGCAAATCATGGCCGGTCTTACGGTGCAGGCCGAAGAAATGGGTATGAACCAAGCCCGTGAAAAAGGCGCGATTGCGTTGTTTGGCGAAAAATACGGAGAAATTGTGCGTTTGGTGGAAATGGGAGATTACAGCAGAGAGCTCTGCGGTGGAACCCATGTCAAAAATACAGGAGAAATCGGTTTGTTCAAAATCATTTCCGAGAGTGGTATTGGCGCAGGCTTAAGAAGAATTGAAGCTGTGGCAGGTATGGGATCGTTGGCATACTTAAGAGAAATAGAGAGCCAGCTCGCTGAGATCAGTACGGTACTGAAAGTTCAGCCGAAGGAAAGCGTGAAAAAAGTTTACCTTATGGCCGCTCAGATCAGAGAATTCGAAAAAGAAATCCAGCAGCTCAATGCCAAGCTGTCTAAATATGAAGCGGACAGCATTCTGAGCAAGGTTCAGGATATTCACGGCGTGAAAATACTTGCTTCCAGGGTTCAGGCTCCGGATATGGAGACACTCAGGCAAACAGCGGACATGCTCCGGGACAAGCTGAAAGAAGGCGTTATTGTCCTTGGTGCTGTTGCCGACGAAAAGGTAAATCTGGTAACTGTGGTTCATCCGTCAGGGTTAAATGGACTTCATGCCGGCAAGATTATTAAGGAAGTGGCATCGATTACAGGCGGCGGAGGAGGCGGTCGTCCCGACATGGCCCAGGCCGGCGGCAAGGATCCTTCCAAGCTTGGCGAGGCGCTGGATAAAGTACCTTCCATAATTCGTCATTTTTTGGGGCATAATAGTTAAAGATTACTAAAAAAGTGAAAATATTTTTAACAAACTGACAGGTAATCTTTGGATCGATGCAGAATAATGTATAACATACTGGTGAAAGAAAGGAGGTATAAACCTTGAGTAAGATGGAAGAAACCATGATGTTCAAATCCCATCCAGGTGACAATTCACCGCGGGAAATATTGCAACAGGTTTATGCTGCACTGCAGGAGAAAGGATATGATCCGATCAATCAGTTGGTGGGCTACTTGATGTCCGGAGATCCTGTCTATATTACCAGTCATAATCAGGCCAGAACCAAAATCCGCAAGCTGGAACGTTATGAATTGCTGGAGGAACTGGTAAAATTCTATTTGCGTGATTTATAAAAAAGATTTTCTTACGTTTTAATTTTTTGAATCTAACACGAATGGTTCTTGTTTTTGCGTTGCGTTTGATTAGCTGCCCTCACAGTACGTGGGGGTTTCGTTTTGGAGGATGGACATTTGCTGAAGGTCAAATTAGGGCTAAAGGGCCCGACGGTATCGAAAATATGTTTTGGCAGCCTCGCGATTTCTTCGCTTCAGGGCAGGGTGAGCGAAGAGCAGGGAAGAGAGATCCTTCAATATGCGCTTTCAAAGGGGATAGACTGGGTCGATACGGCAGAACTCTATGAAAACTATAGTCAGTTAAAACCTGTTCTGGCCAAGAATCCTGAGATGAAAGTTGTATCTAAATCTTATGCGGTGACGCATCAGGAGCTGGATGCGAGTCTAGAGAAAGCCAGAAAGGAACTGGGCAGGGATTCTATTGATATTTTTCTGCTTCATGAGCAGGAAAGCCATCTAACACTCAAAGGACATGCCGGGGCCTGGGAAGGACTGCTTGGGGCAAAGGCCAGGGGTCAGGTCGGGATGATCGGAATCTCGACACACGCGGTCCAAGGGGTGAGAGCAGGGGCTCTTCAGCCGGGTCTTGACGTGATTCACCCGCTCATTAATTACCAGGGCCTCGGCATTATCGACGGAAGTCTTGAGGAGATGCTGGAAGCTATTGCGTTTGCGGCTGAATTGGGTATTGGGATCTATGCGATGAAGGTTTTTGGTGGTGGACACTTGGCGGCTGAACCGGACAGAGCCGTGAATTTTATCCGGAGTATTCGCGGAATTCAGGCGATGGCTTTAGGTATGTCATCAATTCCGGAAGTAGATTATAACCTAGCACTGCTGAACGAGGAACCTATATCCGATGAATTGCGTCAAGCGGTTCTACATCGGGAGAAAAAACTGTACATTGCCGACTGGTGTCAGGGCTGTGGAAAATGCGTCGGCGGCTGCCCACAAAATGCGCTTTATCTAAACGACGGACAGGCTTGCCTGCAGCCGGAAAGATGTGTTTTGTGCGGATACTGCGGCAGATATTGCCCGCATTTCTGTTTGAAGATTATATGAAAAAAATTTAAATAATATTTTCCGTAAATCGGGATAATAATAGCGGAGAAAAATGTTAAGGTATATAATTAGGATAAGGGACGTACATCTGAAAGTAATCGAATAGTGATGCCAAAATGTACAGACAGGGGGACGCTGTTATGAAAAAGAAAGTTCAGGAGTATTGCATTGAGTGCGGCGAAATTACTGAATTCCTGTATGATGGCGAAGAATGGTTATGTAAGAATTGCGGAAGTCACAATTCGCAGGGTGTAATGAACGACTCTATTCCATTAAACAACGATGACGAGCAGGACCGGGCGTAGACCCTACGTGGTCAGGCAGTTGCTGAGGTGCATGAATGAGGATAATGGGGCTGGATCTTGGTGAAAAGACGATTGGCGTCGCGATGAGCGATCCGCTGGGTATTACTGCCCAGGGAGTGGAAGTCATAAGAAGAACCGGAAAAGAGAAAGACCGGGAAGAATTAGCCCGCCTGATCCGGGAGTACGAGGTGGATGAAATTGTCCTGGGATATCCGAAGAATATGAATGGGACACTCGGTGAAAGAGCGAAGCTGACGGAGGTTTTTGCCGAAGAGCTTCGTGAAGAATATTTACTGCCGGTGAAGTTGTGGGACGAACGGCTGAGCACCATCGGAGCCCAAAGGGCCTTGCTGGAGGCAGATCTGTCCAGAGCAAAGAGGAAAAAAGTCATTGATAAGATGGCGGCAGTATTCATTCTCCAGGGATATCTCAACAGCAAGTGAACGGAAATTGAGATATCATTTGACTTTCTTTTCCTGCCAAGGTAGAATTACAATATCTGATTTGAAGAGGTGATACATATGTCCGATGAAATTAATAAGCAAGATGATCTTGATGATGAAGAGGTTTTTGATGTCATTGTCTTAAATGATGACGAAGGAAATGAAAACGAATTCATGCATCTTGCCACCCTCGAAGTTGAAGGCAGTACGTATTTTGTGCTTCTTCCTGTTGAAGAAACAGAAGAAGACGAAGAAGAAGCCGAAGCCATTATTCTGAAGCTTGGCAAAGATGAAAACGGTGAAGACATGCTCATGGATATCGAAGACGATGAGGAATGGGAAAAAGTTGCCGATGCCTGGGAAGAAATGGAAGATGAATTTGACGAAGAATAAGCAGAAAATTTGTTCTTAGAAGTCATAAATGATTTAGAAGCTCACGCTGGAAAGCGTGAGTTTCTTATTGACGAAAAAAAAGGTATAATAGCACATAGCAGGTTTGTCATTCAATGGATCATTATTTTAGTCATCCAAATTCTTGGATTAGGAAAGAGAGAGGTAAAGTGAGGAGAAAACGCCGAAAGGCTCCTGTAAGAAAAAAAATCTATACGATTGGCATTATTTTGGTCGTGCTGCTTGTGCTGTTGGCCGGCGGAACATGGTGGTCAGGGAATTTAAAGCCGGTCTCCGATTCTTCCGATAAAGTTGCTTTTGTTCTGGAGCCTGGCATGAATGCCTCTGAAGTTGCGGCCAAGCTTGAAACTGACCATTTAATTCGCCAGGCAAGTGTGTTCCGCCAGTTATGCCGGATTAACAAAGCTGATTCCAAGCTGGTTGCAGGATTATACTATCTTTCACCTTCCATGAGCTCCAGGGAGATCCTGGATACGCTGATGAAAGGACCGGAACCGGAAGTTGTCCGGATTACGATTCCGGAAGGATATACGGTTGCCCAGATTGTCGATAAGCTCGTCGAGAATAGCTTGGGAACGAAGAATGAATTTTATGACGCTATGGAACGATTTGATCAGGATAATTACAGCTTTTTGGCAGATATCCCTTCGGGTGAAAACCGGCTGGAAGGCTTTCTGTTTCCCGACACGTATTTCTTTGATAAAAAGGCTACGCCCTCAGAAACCATTGAACGATTTTTGCAGCGTTTTAAACAGGAGCTGACAGCTGAGACCACGAACCGCCTGGCTGAACGGAATATGTCTGTTTTTGAGTGGCTCATCAAAGCTTCCCTCGTCGAGAAAGAAGCGAAGAAAGCAGAAGAAAGACCGTTGATTGCAGGTGTTTTTGAAAATCGTCTGAAAATTGACATGCCGCTGGAATCCTGCGCAACGATTCAGTATATCTTGGGGGAAGTCAAACCGGTGCTGACTATTGCGGATACCCAGATCGATTCTCCGTATAATACGTACCGGAATACCGGGCTGCCTCCCGGACCGATTGCGAACCCGGGTCATGCTTCTTTACAGGCCGCACTTTACCCGAAAGATACCGACTATTTCTTCTTTGTCGCCAAAAATGACGGGTCACATGCTTTTGCTGTTACCTATGAGGAACATTTAAAAAATGTAAGCATCTATCAATAAAAATTTTGATAAAACGTGATGATCAATTGTTTAAGTTTAAAAATAATGCAGGGAGTAACTGATGAAAAAACCGGAACTCCTGGCACCTGCCGGAGATTTTGAAAAGTTAAAGTTTGCCTATGCGTACGGGGCTGATGCAGTATACGCAGGGGGGGCTTCGTTTGGTTTGCGGGCTTATGCCGGGAATCTGAATGATGATGAACTTAAGTTGGGGGCCGAATATGCGCATAGACTTGGCCGGAAGATCTATATTGCCGTCAACATTTTTGCGCATGAGCAGGATTTCGCCGGACTTAAGGATTATCTGATCAGATTAACAGAGTTTGAAATTGACGGGATCATCGTCTCTGATCCCGGGATACTGTCCCTGGCCCGGAGGGAAACGCCGGATCTGTCCGTCCATTTGAGTACACAGGCCAATTGTACGAATGCAGCCGGTGCCAACTTCTGGTTTTCCCAGGGTGTGCGCAGAGCCGTACTTGCGAGGGAACTTACACTGGAAGAACTAAAAACCCTCTGTCCCCAAGCCCAAGGCGAATTAGAAATCTTTGTCCATGGCGCCATGTGTATGTCGTACTCGGGACGCTGCCTTCTGAGCAATTACCTTACCGGTCGTGATGCTAACCACGGAGAATGCACCCATCCCTGCCGCTGGGGCTACGCGCTGGTCGAAGAGAAAAGGCCCGGACAGTATTTTCCGCTGGAGGAAGATGTCAGGGGAAGCTATATATTTAACTCCCATGATCTTTGCCTTCTGCCCAACTTGCCTTTATTGAAAGATTTAAATCTGGCAAGCTATAAGATAGAAGGCAGAATGAAAAGCGCCTATTATGTAGCCAGCACGGTCAAAGTATATCGTGAAGCTTTGGACGTCTTGTGGGAACAAGGAGAAACAAAATTCAGGGAAAAGATTCCTTCCTGGCTTGCCGAAATGGACAAGGTGAGCCACCGTGACTATTCAACCGGATTCCTTTTTGGAAAGCCGGGGGCTGAAGCGCATAACATTGAAACTTCCAATTATATCCGCGAATACAGTTTTGTCGGAAGAGTGCTGGAACAAGAGGAATGCGCGGCAATCGGGAAGGGAAACGAATGCGGCTGTTGGATAGAGCAGCGTAATCATTTCCGGCTAGGCGATGAGCTTGAGGTGCTTGCTCCGGAAGGAGAACCGTGGACATTTAAAGTGAACGGCCTCTGGAGCTTGGATGGGGAGAAGACCGATGTGGCGAGGCATCCGCAGCAAAAACTGAAGATTGCGGCTCCCGCACCGTTGAAACCTTTCAGTATCCTGCGCAAAGTAGTTCCTGCCCGTTAGGTTCATGATCACAATATCAGGGCTGACAAGTACAACGTTCACAAATTCCCTGCCCAAATCATTCATGCAAGCTTGATTACCCTGGGAAGAACAACCTGAGATAACAACAAAGAATAAAAACATCGGGTAAGGACACGGGAGAAAGACCAAATGAAAAAAGACGGGAATATTGAAAATTTAAAAGTAAAATCAATTGATGAAGAATCCCATAGCAGCTGGGAAAGTTCTGATCTGCTGGTCAAAGCAAGGATCCCCCGTTCAGATATTCAGCTTTTGGCCAAATATGTCGAGGGACTTGGTCACCTGGGGGTGGTCACAACAACCGATAAAGCCAAAGGTGAAGTAATGATCCAAACGACCAGGTACTGCTGGCCGGAATTAGAAAAAATACTCTCGGCACTTCCTTTGCAAATGGAGATTTTATCCTAACTGGCATTTGAGATTCCTTGAATTAAAATTGGATATTCTGCCAGAATCTTGTTGTTCTGAGAAAAATCCTATACTATTATAGTGTTATGGGTGATACGAGAAGAGTAGGAGAGACTTTCCGCATGAAAAAACACTGGCTGGCTGTCATCGGTGAAAATGAATTGTCAATAGCCACAATTGCTGTCGGAAAATCTAAAGAAATTGAGATACATATGCAAGCATCATACAAGGAACCGGGCGGTAAAAATATTGGCTATGCCGTGCCGACCGGTTATGATGTTTCGGGGCTGAAGAACTGGCTTCAATACCAGCGGATACCGCTCCATAAACTAAAAATTGCCGTTTCGGGTCAAGGATTAATTACGACCATTATTACACTGCCGAATATGGCGGATCAGGAACTCGAAAAATTTATTGCCGGAGATATGGATGAATATCTTGAACGGTATACCGATCATTATATTGTGGATTATCGCATCCTGAAAAAATATCAGGAAAACGGGGTACCCATGTTAAAAGTCCTCCTGGCAGCTTTCCCGGCCGAAAAAATGAAGCAGGTTCAGTCATTCTGCCGGGATCTTGGGATTGAACCCAAGACGGTGGATCTTACTGCGGATTGCCTAGCCAGAATTTATTCTTTCTTGGCAGAAAGAATGCCTGCTCATGCTCCCCAGGGGAATACGGAACAAGGACAAAACAGCAACGATTTCGCGATTGTCTCCTTAAATCCGGGGCTGATTGAGTTTGTACTGCTGGAAAATGGCAGCTTCTTTTTGTATACCGATTTAAAAGTTAATACGGACGAGAAAACCGTTAAGGCAGAAGAAACTCTCAATACGGATGAAAGAAATCAAAATGCGAGTAGAACAGGCAATACCGAAAAACATGTTTTTCCCGAAGACTTGCCACAATCAACAGGCCAGGAACCTTCTGATCTGTTAGATGAATTAATTGGGTTGGAGACCAAAGATAACGATTATCCGCAGCTCGATTTTTATAGGGTCCAAAACCTGCGGAATCATCAAGAAACATTATCTCTGGAGGAATTAGAAGCTGCGGAATTCTATTATTCCCAGCTGGAATCCGTCAAATCGGTCAAAGAAAAAGATGAGTTTGTCCTGGAAGATCTATTTGTGCCTTACGAATTATTGGAAGAGGAATTACCTATCTCGTCCACATATCAGGATTTAGAAAAAGAGATGGCCGCTAAAGCTGATAAAAAAGCTGACCTTAGTATGTACAGTTCGCCGAAGGAACTTTCCGATATTTCCGGTAAATTAGATTTAAGCCCGATCATATCCGCATTATCCAAGCTATTGAACTTCTATTCCGACCGCCATGCCGGAAATTCGGTAGGGACAATCTATCTGACCGGGGAGTACAGCCTCTGGCCGGGACTGGAAGAATATTTCCGAAAAAGTTTGCGGATCAACACTGAAACGGGTTTTCCAAATAACTGGATGCCGCTGTTTAAGGCGGACGGAGATACAAGCCTAGCGGAAAACTGGCAGAAGTATGGCAGTCTGTATGGGCTCGCCTTACGTGAAGATATCCACTAACTGGAGGGGCAAATGAACGAAAGAACACAGTTTAATTTTGCGCTGCGCTGGGAAATTGAATCCGGCAGCGGAAAACAGCCTGTTCGAAAAAAGCTTAGCGTCGTTGTTATCATCATCGCCGTTGTTTTTGCTGTGATCATTCTAGCCTCCCCGTGGGTTTGGCAGCAAAAACTGGCCTTGGATTCAGACAGGATTGAAGCCGGCATTCAGTCCTACAATGAAGTTGCTGCTTTCATGGCAGAAAACGACAGGCTCCGTTCCCTGATCACTGATCAGCGTAGCTTTCTGGAGCTTGGGGCTAGGGGATCAATCGGCAATCCGGCAGTTATAAGGAGTCAAATAGGCGGACTTCTGCCGGGAGACGCGCAGGTCACTTCTTTTTTGCTTCAGGTGGATAATAGGGTCCAATTGCAGCTGATCCTGCCTAAATCAGTAAATATCCGCAGTTTAGAAAATATTTTCATTGGTTCCGGTAGGTTTGAAAGTTTTGATATCCAAACGATTTCATTGAATGACAGGGGACAGACGTTAAATCTCGCTCTGAAACTGAAACCGTAGGAGAAATAGAAACGATGCGTATGAAGAAAAATGGCATTTTAATAACAGGCCTGATCATTCTGTTCGGAATAGGTTATCTCTATCTGCTGGCTGGTCAGTGTGGAGTGCTGCAGGAGAATTCAGATCAACTCCGCGAACGCGAGGCTTATCTGGTAACGTTGCAGAACAATTACATCAATTTGTCCGGGCTGAAACAGGAACAGACGGATTTAACAGCTCAAGCTGCTGAACTGGATCTGACCGTTCCGAAAAACCTGGTCAAACCGGATATGATGGTCTTTATTTTCAATCTGGCCAAAGACAGCGGGATCAATTCTCAGAATCTGACTTTTGAAGAGATGAAAGATGAAGGCAGTTATTCTTCTCTGGCTATGAATTTCTCCTGTACGGGGCCAACCGCCAAAATCTATGCTTTTGTGGAACGGCTTCGCAAGGTAAGTCAGTATAATCTGGCGCTGGACAGCATCCAGGTAAATGAAGGCGAAGAGGATACGGCTGCAGCCAGGATTAGGATCATTGCTTACGGATACAAAGAATAAACGATTATTTGGAGCCATTAGAGAATTTATAGAGTTCGGCAAATGCGGGCTCGAAGAGCCCGCAAATACTGTATAATTTAGATATGCTACTAAATAAATCATACGCTAAAAAGTATACCGAATATCGCGACGGGTATCAATTAGTTTTGCTGTGTATTGGATATAACGTCAACAAGCTTCATGCGAAGATACAAAATGAACGCATCGGAAAGCTACTTCATCAGCTAAAAATGGCCTGGAATTGATGGAAAAAAACACGTTAATCCCCAAAGAATATCTCTTACAAAGACCTAAGATTAGACATTGCAAAGCCCTACCTTCAAGGCTTTATTCGTTATACCTCCCAGAGGTAGTTGCTCAATCCATATACCTGAGTTGGCCTTTAATATTCCGATAGAAGAAGGCGGTGCCGCCGAACTTATCGTTTTGCGACACCGCCTTCCTTTGTTACAGAGGCAAGTGCAGTCTTTCTGATTTGTTTAAATGAAAAATTTCCGAGTCAGGATAAGCAGTATTCTTCTGCTTTACGCATAGTTATTAAAAGAGCATGCGTAAGGAGTTGAAGGGTTAATGATTGCTGAAGCTTTTCTTGTCGGGCTTGCCTTATCGGTGATTAAGGGCGTTACCCTGCTGGTATCGTATATTAATAATAATGCGTTCCCCCAGCCGTTAGGAGAAAGGGAGGAAGCTGAATATCTGAGTATCCTGGCGGACTACAAAAATGCCGAGAATTTTTCCAATGAACTTGTCGCAGAAAACGCGCGAAATAAACTGATTGAGCATAATCTGAGGCTGGTCGCGCATCTTGTAAAAAAATATGACGGAACCGGAGCGGACAGTGACGATCTAATTTCGATCGGGACCATCGGTTTAATTAAGGGCATCAATACGTTTAACACGGAAAAGGGAACCAGACTCGCCACCTATGCGGCACGCTGCATCGAAAATGAGATTTTGATGTATTTGCGCTCCCTAAAAAAATCCCGCGGGGAAGTGTCCATTTATGACCCAATTGGTACGGATAAAGAAGGAAACGCGATTAATCTTATTGATGTCCTGGGTACAGATCCGGATGCAATTTCGGATCAGGTGGAAAGTCAATTTGAACAAAGGGTGGTCCTGGAAAAACTCAAATGTTTGACAGGAAGGGAACAAACGGTAATTAAACTTCGTTTCGGCCTGATGAACACACCCAAAAAGACGCAGAGAGAGATAGGTAAACTGCTGGGAATCTCCAGGTCTTACGTCTCACGGATAGAGAAAAAAGCGGTGGAGAAACTGATGGAGGAAATGAAGGACCACCGGGTGAAATAGTACGAAACTGGTACAACTTGCCTCAAACTTGCCAGAAACAGGTTGCTCTTAGATATTGAGCTGATATATAATTATTTGGTAATAATAATTGGAAAGCAGAGGAACCGGTATGCGCGGAATCTTACGACCGGATTTTCAATATGAGATGCTGCAGGATATCCAGGCAGAGGATCTGCAGGCAAATGGCATCAAGGGTTTGATCCTGGATCTGGATAACACCATAACGCCGTGGAATGACAGAACTTTAACCGAAGACGTGATCGCCTGGTTTAAAAAAATGAATGACGCAGGAATTAAATCCTGCATCGTTTCCAATAACAGAGGACCCGAAAGGGTTTCTGCTGTTGCTGATGTGCTGGAAATACTTTATGTTTACAAGGCCAAGAAACCACATAAAAAAGCTTTTCTGAGAGGGATTCGGGTCCTGGATATTCCGGAGTCCGAGGTCGCAGTGATTGGGGACCAGCTGTTTACGGATGTTTTTGGCGGCAACAAGCTCGGACTTAAGACCATATTAGTTTCACCGATTGCTCAAAAGGAATTCCCGGGTACGAAAGTCCTGCGTTTTATGGAACGGCTGGCAGGCAGAAAAGCCAAGTATATCCGCACGATAAGATCTTAAGAGGGCTTAAGACTTTGTTTTCAGATTATCCATTTTTAAATGTCTATTAAAGGGACGAGATACGCATGAAGTATGCAATCATCGGCTATCCTGTGGAACATTCCCTGTCTCCGAAAATGCACGAGGCGGGATTTAAGGCTGCCGGTTTGCCTGCAACCTACGACAGGATCACAGTTCAGCCGATTCAACTGGCTGAAAGTATCGGATATCTCAAAAATAACCACTATGACGGCTGGAACGTCACGTATCCGTTGAAGGAAAAAATTATTCCTTATATGGATGTCCTTACTCCTGAGGCACAGCGTATTGGCGCCGTCAACACAGTGAAAGTCCAGAACGGAAGACTCTATGGACATAACACAGACGGCGGTGGCTTTATTCAGGCGTTGCTCAGTAAGGGTTTTATTTTTGAGGGTAAAGAAGTTGTCATATTAGGGGCTGGAGGGGCTGCCAAAGCCATTGCGGCAGCCCTGGCGTCCTTACAGGTAAAAATGCTTATTCTGAACAGAAGTGAGGAAAAAGCTGGGACACTTGCCGGACAAGTAAACAGACTCGGTGGAAACGCAGCCTCGGGTAATTTTGCTCGCGGGTGCTGGCTGGAGGTTGTGGATTTGCTGATTCAAACAACCTCGATTGGCATGAAAGATGAAGCGTATACGATTGATCTTCAAGGCCTTAATCCTTCGGCTTGGGCCGTTGACCTGATTTACCATCCGGCCGTTACAGATTTCATGGCACAGGCCGCTGCCTGCGGCTGCCGGTCCATGAATGGTTTGGATATGCTGCTGTTTCAGGGGATCCTTGCCTGGGAATTCTGGCTGGAGCAGAAGGCTCCGCTGGACATTATGCGGAAAGCTTTGCAGGAGAAATTGGAAGGTAACAAAGGATAGAAATGCAGGGGATAGGAATGGTAGCAAAGCGAAGAAACGGGTACTCATTGATTGAGATCCTGCTTGTGCTTGCGCTGTTATCGGGTGCGGCCTTTACTTTCCTTGTGCATATTCCGCTGCAAATGGAGGAACGGAGACTGGACCTTTCAGCGGCAGTTCTGCTTCAGGACTTACGGGAAGTTCAGCAGACAGCTTTGGCTGAGAATGTTTGGTATAAAATTAAATTTTCTGTTTATACCGGGGAATATAAGATCTTCAAACAGGGAGAATTTATCCGCAAAGTCAGCCTGCAGAATGGCGTGCGCTTTGCCAATAGTCCTTCTGATCTTACTTTTCGCCCGACAGGGACGCCTGACACCGGTCTGACGGTCATGCTGGCGTCAGGGGATTTAGAAAAAAATGTGATTGTTGCGCCTGTGATGGGCAGGATAAGGATGGAATAGAGAGGTGAAATTTCATGTCCGATAGCCTGAATTCGATACCCCAAAATATTGTACTTATCGGCTTTATGGCTGCTGGAAAAAGCAGTGTCGGCAAGCTTCTGGCCAGGGAACTCCGCTGGGGATTTCTGGATACGGACAGTGAGATCGAAAAAGTGACAGGGTTGAAAATCCCGGAAATTTTTCAAAAATACGGTGAAGCAATGTTCCGGTCGGAAGAAAATCTGCTGGTTCATAAGATTTCCGGATTTACCGATACAGTGATTGCCACCGGAGGAGGAACGGTTTTGAATCCGGAAAACTGGAATATTCTCTGCGGACTTGGGAAATTGGTTTACCTATATGCTCCATTGGAGACTGCTTTGCAGAGAGCAAGAAAACATCATGATCGGCCGCTTCTTTCCAGCAGCGAGCCGGAACAAATAGAAAAGCTCTGGAGAGACCGGGAAGTGATTTACAGAAAGGCGTCTATAACGGTTGACACATCGGATAAAGATGTTCAAACAGTTGCGGCGGAGATCCTCGAACTGTTGAAAGGAGAACACATTACAGCATGATACAGAGAATAGATGTCAGCGGAGGCCACGGTTATCCGCTGTTACTGGGAGCCGCTTTGGACGAGCTTGGCGGTCATTTGAAAACAACATATGGCACGAGCGGGCATTATCTTCTTATCTCGAATGATGTTGTGGCCGGATACTATGCAGATAAACTTTTGGACGGAATGAAGGACTTAAAGACCGATTTGATGATTGTTCCTGACGGTGAACAGGAGAAATCACTTGACAGGATCAGTAAATTGACGGAACAGGCGCTGCAGTTCAAAGCGGACAGAGACACTGTGGTGCTGGCCCTCGGCGGAGGGGTAATCGGGGATTTGTCTGGATTTTTTGCAAGTATTTTTATGCGTGGAATGCGTTACATCCACATTCCGACCACCTTGCTGTCCCAGATTGATTCGAGCATCGGCGGCAAGGTGGCGGTGAACCATCCTTCCGGTAAAAACCTCCTGGGATCTTTTTATGCCCCTCAGGCTGTCTGGACAGATTTTGGAACCTTGCAGACGCTTCCGTGGGAAGAGATGCGGAACGGGCTTGCCGAAACCATTAAACACGCGCTTGTTGCTGATCCGGATTTGTTTGAATTCATCGAAGAACATGCCGAAGCCATCAAAGGATTGGACTACAAGGTCATCAAGGAAATGTCCCTGCGGTCTCTGGCTGTCAAAGTCAAGATTGTCACTGAGGATGAGAAAGAAAAAGGAAACAGGATGCTTCTGAACCTCGGACACAGTTTTGGGCATGCCCTGGAGACAGAGGAGGCCTATCAGGGTGTTATGCATGGCGAAGGTGTCAGTATTGGGATTGCCGCTGCAGCGAATCTGTCCAGAGAAAGAGGTTTGCTCAACGATAAACAGCTGGACAGAATCCTGAATCTTTTACTAAAAATGGACCTGCCGATAACCGCCAAGGATCACGATCCGTCACTACTGCTCGGGCACATGTCTGCGGATAAGAAGAACAAAGCCGGTAATAAGGTGCTTGTTCTGCCTGTCGGCATTGGGAAATCAGCCGTTGCAGCAGATTGCAGCGATGGAGAAATCCTCAGGGCCTGGGAAAAGGTTATCATTTAGATTTAGATCATCTGGATTCAGATCAATCGAAAGAATAAAACGCAGCGTTGAACAAGGAATATTCGTCAAAGACACCGGGCCGAGACTCGAGTAATACACATTGATTCCATAAGATACCAAAAAATAAAAGGAAATAGTAGGTTAATGTAGAAAATATGTAATTAATTTACATATTTTTTTTTATTGGGAAAAGAAAGGAACAGGTATGTCTAAAGCTTGCAAAAATGGTTTTACTTTATGGGAAGTATTATTGGTTGTTGCTTTGTTGGGTATCCTGGCCTGTATGATTTTGCCAAGTTACAGCGGCAGTATCAACAGTACGGAATCGGAAGTACACAAAGTCAATGTGCTTAAAATAGAAAACGCCGTGAAGCTATACCGTCTTGACACGGGCAGCCGTCCGGAAAGTCTGGATGACCTGATTACCTGCCCCTCAGCCGATCTAAACTGGCAGGGACCCTATCTTGAGAAAATACCGGTTTGCCCGCTTGATCCAAATAAACATTATATGCTGGATGATGATGGCAAAGCGGTGATCCTTTAATTGTTGTAGGATTTACGAATCCATCTTCTTAGGGAGGCGCAGAAATGGACGATAAGAAAAAAGGTTTTGTTTTGCTTGACGTTTTAACGGGGCTCTTTATTTTTAGTTTGGGATTTGCAGTCATGCTGGCATTGATCAACACGGCTTATATCAAGAACAGCCATACGGATCATACCCTGCAGGCAGTCAATTTTGCCAGCTCGACAGTGGAGGAAATCACGGCGGTCCTGTTAGATGATCCTTCTGCCGTTGATCGTTATCTGAATGGGGTTGCGCAGGATGAATCCGGCCGGTTTTCCAGAACCGTCTGTTGTGAATGGGATTCTCCGAATCTGCTTAAAATCTCTGTAAAAATCAGTTGGACTGAGTTGAAAGAGCAAAAAGAGTACAACCTGACCTATCTGCATTATATTGCAGAATAACAATTAATTTGGGAAAATAAGTAAATTACTTATATTACAGGCAGGAAATTAAAAAAATATGTAGAAATATAGTAATAAAGTTAAATAATGGTAATAACAGATTAGAATTTGACTAAGCTGGTTGGAGTAACTTATGGCTGGCCTGACAAAGAAAACGGGATGGCAAAACGACAAAGGGTTTACGCTGTTGGAAGTTCTCGTTTCCCTAGTCATTACCGGAATTGTTGCTGCAATGGTTTTGCAACTGTACATAAGTCAGTACCGGATGGCGAAGGAGCTGATGGCAGACGCCGATCTTTCCTTTGCAGCTGTCAGGGCGGGTCAAGTAGTGACCGCAGCAGTTTCTACAGCAGAAAGCGTCGTATGGACAGGTAAAGTATTACGTATCAGTTATCTTGAGAACGGCAAGGCCGTTACAGACAGCTACTATCTTGCCGACAAGGACTTTAACGGAGTCCCGGACTTGTACCGCGAGCATCTCGGTGTTCCGAATCCTGTAGCAAGTAAGATTTGTGAATTTCAATGTACTGGGGTTATGGATGGATTATGGCAAATCTCTCTGACGGCAGCACAGGCGGAGAAAACCGTTTACTGGCAAAGAACTGTTCGTGTAAGAAATTCTTCGGATTAAACAGGGAAAGCGGCAATGTGTCTTTGCTGGTTCTTCTCGTTACGTTTTCTTTATCCTGGATTGGGGTCCAGACTTTCATTCTGATTAGCTCGCAGGAACGTGTCGTTGTCTATGAGGCTCAAAAAGTAAAGACCGCTTATATGGCAGACAGTGGACTGGAATACGCCAAAGCAGTCTTCGCCCGGGACCCTTCCTGGCAGGGGACTCTGCAATACGATTCCGGGGGAGTGGTGGTTGAAATTGAAGGCATACGCGCCAATGACGTAACGCAGATCACATCCAGGGCAACAATGGAGAAGATAAAGCAATGCAGATATGGGGAGCTTGTCTTGGGAGAAGACGGGAAGTTCGAGCTTGCCGGATATAGGTATTGTTATGATTGATCAGTCCAAACCGGGATTCTGGAAAGATTTTGTACTTAAAGAACTTTACGTGTATGCCCGTGAAAACAAGGCGCTTATACCAAACGCTGATGAGATAGCTGCCCAGCTTGCCCTGCTTGATCAGGGAGCAAAACTTGAAGAACTTCTTGCAGTGTATTTGGCTGAAGAGGAAATCCTAGAATTTAAAAGCCGGATCTCAGGAATTAACATGATCAGTCTTGCTGAGCGACCTGTCAATGTGTCAGCAGCAAAATTAGTTTCGGAAGAACTGGCCCGAAAATATACACTGATTCCAATTGCGGCTCAGAATCAAAGAATCATCATCGCTATGGCGGACCCTACAGACAGAACCGCGTTGGATGATGTAATGCTTTTTACCGGATATCAGGTTGATCCGCTCCTGGCTTCTGCTGAAGAAATCAAAATTGCAATCCGGGAATGTTTTACCTTGGAAAGATCAGCCGGGGAGCACGCTCTTCTAAATTCAAACGAATCAGAGAGCTGGAAGATTGAAGAAAATGTCAATGCCCAGGAAACGCCGGTCGTCAGCCTTGTTGATTCGCTGTTTAGGCAGGCTGTTATTGAAAAAGCCAGTGATATACACTGGGAACCAATCGAAACTGGATTCAGCGTGAAATTTCGGATAGACGGGCTGTTGATGGTCAAGGAAAATTTGCCAAAGAATCTGTCCAGAAGTGTTACTGCACGCTTGAAAGTTATGTCGGGTCTGGATATTACCCAAAGACGCCTCCCTCAGGATGGCAGAATCATGCTGGACATTTCTGATAAGAAAATTGATGTCAGAGTTTCTACTTTCCCGACTGTCTATGGAGAAAAAGTCGTAACCAGGATTCTGGATAAGAAGACCGCAGGTCTTTCCCTGGAGAAACTGGGTATGCAGGAAGATATCGAGTACCAAATCCGAAAGCTTATCCGCCAGCCGCATGGGCTAGTCCTTATTTCCGGCCCAACCGGGAGCGGAAAAACCACCACATTGTATGCCCTGATCCGGGAGCTTCAATCTGAAACCATCAATATTGTGTCTATAGAAGATCCTGTTGAATACCGGCTTCCAGGAGTCAGTCAGGCCCAGGTCAATACCGGTATTGGCCTGGACTTTGCAAGCGGCCTGAGATCCATTCTTCGTCAGGATCCGGATGTCATTATGGTAGGGGAAATAAGAGACAGAGAAACCGCTAAAATTGCAACAGCCGCTGCGATGACCGGGCACCTTGTTTTATCTACCGTTCATACCAATACAGCAGCAGAAGCCCTTACCCGTTTATTGGATATGGATATTGATGCCTATATGGTAGCTTCGGCAGTTTGCGGGGTACTGGCGCAGAGACTTGTTCGGAGACTATGTCTGAATTGCCGGAAATTAAGACCGGTTTTCGCTGAAGAGAAGCAAATTTTTCACAGAGAAGCTGTATCAGCCATTTATGAACCGGTAGGCTGCTCCAAGTGCCATGGGACTGGATACAACGGCAGGATAGGAATTCATGAATATCTTCCCTACAATCAGGAAATCAAGGAACTCATTTTGCAAAAAGGCAGTGCCGCCAGCCTTGAAAAGGCCTCCAAAAAATCCGGAATGCTGATACTAAAAGAAGATGCGCTTAGGAAAGTCGCTGCCGGAATAACTTCTTTGGAAGAAATCATGAGACTGTGGGCGGAAAATAATGATTAGGATAATAAGAGGGTTTACGATTGCTCTGGAAATGGAAAGCTGTTGATCAAAATAGCAATATACGGAAAGGTTACTGGGCTGAGACTGACCGGAGCAGGGTTGTTTCCGGTCTAAGGGAACAAAATTTATATCCGGTAGGGATCAGCAGGGCATTGTTTACCCCGGTGTGGATCAAGTACAAGACAGGAAATAGAAAACTGTTTTGGGGGAGGATGGCACATAAGCTTGGAACAATGCTCGAGGCAGGCATTCCGTTGCTCTCGGTATTAGATGTCATTGCGGAAAGGGAAACAACCGGTTTACATAAAAATCAGTGGAAGCAGGTTAGCCAGTCGCTTCAGGCTGGAGTCGAACTTCATATTAGTTTACAAGGTATTATACCCTCTGCGGGACACCTGTTTTACACGATGGTCAAAGCCGGCGAAAGAAGCGGGACTTTGCCGGCTGCGCTGATCGATATGGCTAATTATTTTGAGGACGCGTATTTTTTTGAAAAGAAATTTAAAAACGCTTTGTTTTATCCGCTTCTGCTTTTAGTTGCAGCTTTGATCATTATCTATGCACTTAGCATTTTGATTCTGCCGATGTATGAAACTCTTTTTCAGGGATTTGAGACAGAATTACCGCTGGCGACAAAAATGATATTCAAAGTGGGCGGCTGTATTCCCTATTTGACAGCTGTTATCCCTGCCCTGGCAATAGCGGTATGGCTGTTCAATAAAAAGGGACATTTCTTCATCATACCTGGAACCGGTAAGATTAACAGAACCAGGCACCTCATTCAATTTTGTTCCGTCTTGGGAAGATTGCTGGAAGCCGGACTCTCCCTGCAGGAATCACTGCTCTTGGTCAAAACAATTTTCAAGGATCGTTTGATGCAGGAATTGACTGCGCAATTAATCTTCGCTGTCAATGAAGGAAGAAGAATGTTTTCCGTCATCATGATGAGTAAGCTGTTTCCTCCCGAAGCTGCCAAGATGCTGGAAGTCGCCGAGGAATCCGGCAAACTCAGTGAGATGCTTACGTATATGTCCCGGATGTTCAAAAAGGAGCTGGAGGAGAAAATTCAGCAATATACGAAGCTCTTAGAGCCTGCTTTGGTGTTTATCATGGCTGGTATGGTTGGCTTTGTGGCTATAGGAGTTCTCCTGCCGATTTTCGATATCAGCTCGCAGATTAATTGACTTAGTACAATTAAACATATATTTTTATTTGCTAAACAAACTTTACATGGAATAAAGCACGGACAAAAAATAAACTTTTGTCAGAACACAGGGAGGAATGTCTTGCGTGGTTAAAAATGAGAAAGGATTCACCCTTCTGGAAGTTATGCTGGTAGTCGTTATTCTGGCCATTCTCGCTGCAATTGTCATCCCGCGTTTCGTAGGGAATGCAGAAACAGCCAGGGAGAAAGCCGATATCACAACAGGACGTGAAGTCAAAGCAGCGCTGGACAGGTATCAGGTTGACAATGGAATATATCCCAAGATTGACGAATTATCTGCTGTAAACGGTACGATCACGGGTCTCGGATTTATCCCTAATTATATTGCCAGACTTGATTCAACGGTGACGCAACAAAAAGCCGAGACGGGGAAAATGGGGTTTGGTATTGCTGAGATTACCGGAAATACTTTTCCGGATCCAGAAAATTTGATCATGGTATACCTGAGTTCGGATGGATCTCAGGCTGAAGTTAAAGTTTTCGACGAAAGTCTTACTAGTACTTTATGGTCGTCTGTTTAGAAGGCAGGAAAGAAATGCTTATTTTGGAGATTGATGCTCAAGAAATAAGATTTTTTTATCGCTCAAAGCATCTTGGAAACAGGGCTTCCGAGATTGTCATCTCCAGCTTTCCACGGGAGACTTTTTCAGGGTCCGAAGGCAGCGACGCCGAAGAAAATCTTAAAATGGCTCTGGATGAATATCGTCAAAAAGACTGTCAGGGACGATTCGGGCAACGAAAATGTCAGGGAAAAGTCCCTGTTTATCTGTTGCTTCCTTTTCAGAATGGGCTGATCAGGGAATTTTGTATTCCTTGGGTTGTTCCGAAGTACCGAGATAAAACAGTTCATTTCTGGCTTGAACAGGAAGTTCCGGTTCCAATCGGCGAACTTTGTTATGAATACGTGGTATTGGATGAGAAGAAGAATGAATATCTCCGGATCAGCGTCATCGGCGTAAGGAAAACTACGCTTAAGTTTTATGCCCGGTGTCTTCAGCAGACGGGGTATGAACTTTGCGGTGCCGAATATACCGTTCAGGCTTTTGGCGAGATACTAGCACCTTTAAAAGAAGAAAAAATTCTTTGCCTGTTTAAACTTGATGATCAGAATATTCAGGCCGTCCAATATCGCAATGGTTTGCCGGAAGTGATCAGGGTGATCCCGGGCAGTGAGCCGGAGATTCCAAAATATCAGATTTATACTGCGCTGAAAGACTGTACCATTCCTTTCAACATCATTGTCACGGATGGAAGCGCTAAAGCCTCTCAGATAGCAGATAGACTGCTTGATTCCGGAGAAGCAGAAAGTGTCCGGACACTGGAATCCTTTGATCAGAAATTGGCTTCAAGTGAATTTTCAGCGGCCAGCCGTTCTAGAGATTTTCATCACCTGGCATTATTAGCCGGCAGGCAAAGAGTTAAAGAAAAGAAAAACTGCAATTTTGGCTGCGTTTTTTTGCGGCCGGCTAAATTAAAAACATGTCTGTTATTCCTGACAGTTCTTTTTGGAATTATTTTCGGGATGGGTTGTTACGACTATCCACGATTCAACGATATTTCTGAGCACCAGATAGAAATTGCGGCATTACAGGGACAGGTCGATGAAATTAACGCGGAACGTGAAAATCAGATTTGGTCGGAATGGAAACGGAACCGCAGTGATACATTTGGAGATTTGACAATGATTCAGAAGTCTTTAGCCAGCCTTGACACCAGTATACGTTTGAATCGTCTGAGTTATCGGCAGAATACGCTATACCTATATGCGGAGTGTTCTGATAATCTCAATATTACAAAGTTAATCGGACTCTTGACGGAAGAAGGCTGGAGGGAACCGGAGCTGACCGATTATGGTTACCGTGATCAAACGGTTTCATTCTGCCTGAGTGTAGAAAGAAAAAATAAGAAGTGAGGTAAGGATGTGTTTTTTAAATACCTCCAATTTTTTAAACGCTTTTTATCTGATAAAAACATCTTGCTTCAGAAAAATTTCTTATCTGAGCCTACTACAGGGTGGCGGTTTTTAGATAAGTTAAGTTTAAGCAGAATTGTGATCATGGGTACGAGTATCATTCTATTGGCCGTCATCGCAGTCCAGGTCCTGGCAGTAAGACCGTTGACTCAGCAATTAGATGCCGCCAGTGCAAAAGAACACTTACTCCAGCAGGAATATCAGGACATTTTGGCGGAAGAGGCTAAGAACAATCTGCTGATACCGAATCGCACCTACTTCCCGCAGATGCTGGAACAGATCAATCATTGCTTCAAATCCGAAAATGTTTCGGTTAAGGCCATGGATATCACCCAGCCGTCTATCAAAAAAGGGAATTTCTTTCAAGCCACGATCAAGGTAAACGGAGAAGGGGAACTGAAAAAAATACTCCAGGCAGTGAATACGATTCAGCGTCAGCAGGAGGTCCCTTTTTTGATTGAGGAGTTGGATTATGTTGATGGGGAAGCGGAAATCCATTTGAGTGTTCTTATTCGTTCTGAATAGAGGGGGGCGGGGAGCAAAGTGTTATGAGAAAGATAATCGTATTTGAGTAAGAAAAGGCCCATGGCAGAGGTCTTTAATGCATATCAACAGTAACCTGACAACCACAAACCCCATAATATGGAAATGTAGAAAGGGGTAAGGCTGTTGAAAAAGTATACGATAAAGACAGGAGATACATTCTTCCTTTTAGCCGGCCGAAATGGGTGCTGCTGGCAGGATATCGGCAAAGCAAACCCCGGGGTCGATCCCTGTGCTTTGGTCATCGGACAGGTCATTAATATTCCGGATCGTCAGACCTCCGGTTATGGTGCTTCCGGATCTGCTGGTTCAACTTATTCGAATGATCCAGGCAATTATCTTACTAGCGGGTATGCTCAGAAACGGTATGATGATGTAATCCTTGAAGTCGAAGGCGTAAAAATTCGGGTTGCCAGGATCGGTGAACCGACAGTTCCGCATGAGGTCCATTTTATCCTGCCGCGGACTGAAATCCGGAAAGTGGAATGTCCCGGGAATGGGGTTATTGAAACCAGCATTATGCTGAGCAATATTAATATTGTCAATTCTCCGCGGATTGAAGGCGAAAAATCTGCACTCGGGGTCATTTATCCTCAGGTTCAGAGCAGCGAGAAAACGAACAGTGAAGAATCAAGATAGACGTCTCTGACGCGGTTCCTGATGAATCGAAAGAATTCAGCAAAATTATTTTATAATTTTTATTTTTTTGTTATAATGAGATAGGCCTTATTTTGGGCACAAAAAGGCTATGTCATTATTTTTGTTTCTTTAGAAAATAATAGATAAAGAAGGGGAGACCTATGAACAGTATTCATGTTTTCCATGGTGTTAATCTTCATCTTCTCGGACAAAGGGAACCGGATATATACGGCAGAACGACACTTGATGAAGTGAACTGCAGACTGATGGAAACAGGCCAAGCGCATGGTTTCAACGTCGACTGCCGTCAGACGAACCATGAGGGCGAGCTTGTGGACTGGATTACGGAGCTAACGCCGTCTGATTTTTTAATCCTTAACCCCGGGGCCTGGACCCATACGAGCTATGCGCTTTACGATGCGATTAAAGGTGTAAACGTACCCGCTCTTGAGGTGCATCTGTCGAATATTTACGCCCGGGAAAGTTTCCGTTCCCATTCGGTGATCGCCGAAGCTTGCGTCGGGCAAATCAGCGGACTCGGGACAGACAGTTATTTTCTGGCCTTAGCCTATGCGCTGGAATTTCAAAAGTACCGTCAGAAAGAAAGGAATAGCAACCATGAGGCTGGACAAGATTCGCCGGAAGCTGGCCGAGAATAAACTTGATGTGCTGATCGTGACTTCACCGCCCAATATTTTTTATTTGAGTGGTTTTTCGGGAACCAGTGCAACCTTGTTGATCGACCCCGAACACGCCATTCTGTTCACAGACTTCCGATATATCGAACAGTCCGAGGCGGAAGCACCGGGTTTTGAAATTATCAAAGTGACCGGAGATCCCTATGCAGTCATCGGGGAAATGATTAAAGGGCTGTTCGTAATAGGAATTGAGGAAGAGGCTTTGTCCCTGGGCGATTTCCAAAAACTGCAGCAGGCTCTAAGCGGGCATAGATTTGAGAATGCTTCCGCGATCTTTAAGAACCTTCGGCAAATTAAGGATGAAACAGAAATTGCGCTGATTCGCAAAGCGATTGAAATCACGGATCATGCTTTTGCCCAGACGCTCAGCAAGATTTATCCGGGAATGACGGAAGAAGAGCTTTCTCTGGAACTGGAGTTCTTGCAAAGGAAAATGGGTGCCAGCGGGCGTTCGTTTGACTATATTATTGCCTCGGGAACACGTTCCGCGCTGCCGCACGGTGTGGCTTCCAGCAAAAAGATACAAAAAGGGGAATTTTTAACGCTCGATATTGGAGCGATCTACCAAAGGTATTGTTCCGATTTTACGCGGACGCTGTTTTTGGGAAAGCCTGAGAGCAAGCACCTGGAAGTTTACGATATCGTGCTCGAGGCGCAGCTGGCTGGGCTTAAAGCTCTGAGGCCCGGCGTTAAGGTTAAAGATGTTGACGCGGTAGCCAGGGAAGTGATTACACGTGCCGGTTACGGTGAATATTTCGGTCACAGTCTGGGGCATTCCCTTGGGATCGAGATCCATGAGACGCCGTATTTAAATACCCGTGATGAAACGGTACTTGAACCGGGGATGGTGCTTACGATTGAACCCGGAATTTATATCCCTGACTGGGGCGGCGTCAGAATTGAAGATGTTGCGTTAGTCACAAATTCTGGGGCGGAAGTCTTGACACAAACGCCAAAGCAGTGCATTATTATTGATTAGTGGTATTACTTGTATCCGTTATTGATACATAAAAAAATCTACAATATTATAGGGGGATCAGCAAAATGATTTCTTCAAACGATTTTAAAACCGGAGTGACGATTGAACTGGATGGCGATATATTTCAGATAGTCGAATTCCAACACGTGAAACCTGGCAAAGGCGCTGCTTTTGTGCGTGCCAAAGTTAAGAATGTCAGAACGGGCGGCGTTGTCGAAAAGAAATTCAATGCCGGGGAGAAAGTTCCCAGAGCCCGTCTGGATCGCCGTGAGATGCAGTATTTGTATAAAGACGGTGATCAATTTGTTGTGATGGATAATGAAAGCTATGAGCAGATTATGCTGACCGAGGCTCAAATTGGCCAGGAAGTCAAGTGGCTCAAAGAAAATATGAACCTTGGCGTCTTGCTCTATAATAGCGAAGTCATTGGGGTAGACCTTCCCAATACAGTTGTGCTTAAAGTAACGGAATGTGAGCCCGGAGTCAAGGGTGATACGGCCACAGGTGGTACGAAAGCTGCTACTGTCGAGACTGGCGCTACGGTTCAGGTTCCATTCTTTGTGAATGAAGGCGATGTCTTGATTATCGACACCAGAAGCGGAGCGTATGTTTCTCGGGCTTAGTCATCTTAGCTATTACAAAAAGAATGATTAGAATAAAATGGGTTGTTGGCAAGTAATTTTCTTGAGCAGCAACCCTTTTTTATTTGGCTCATTTCCGGACCGTAAAATTATCTTCCAGCAAAGCCCAGTTTTGAGGGAAGGGATAGGCTAAAGCCCAATAACTAATACCTCTTAATCTATAAGCTTTGACGGTATCAAATTTGGCCTGGGCACTGCGGGCATCCTCAAACCACACTTCGTGACCGCTTCCTTGCGAATCCGTATACCGGAAGAAAGGGGACTGGGTAACCGTGTCATACTGGATCTCAGCACGATATCGAAGGGCTCTGGACATTGCTTCATCCATCCCAAAGGTTTCGGCAATTTGTCCGGAGACATGCGGCAAAAGCCAATCTCTGGCATAAATTTGAAAGCCAAAAAAGATTTTGTCTCTTGGAATGACTGAAACAGCATAATCCAAAACCCGTTTGATCTGATTCAAGGGAGAAATTGCCTGCGGTGAAGCACCACGCCAGCCCCATTCATAGGTCATGAGAATAACGAAATCTACAATTCGGCCATGGGCTGGATAATCGTGTGCCTCATATAGCAGTCCCCGTTGTTCAGCACTTAATTTTGGCGCTAAAGCCGTTGAGACGAAGAAACCCTCTGCATGAAGACGGATTACGGCTGTTTGAAGCAAAGCGTTATAAGCTTCCCTGTCTTCGGGAAGCACGTTTTCAAAATCAATGTTAAGTCCCCGATAACCCTTTTCTTTCATGATATTGATGGCATTTGTCATTAATCGATTAATGGCTTCGGTATTGGTCAAGACCAGATGAGCAAGATTTTCTCCACGCGTAGTTGACGTAAAGTTGGTAACGGACATCATCGGGACCGCTTTTTTTGTTATGGCAGCTTGAATGAACGGAAGATCGTCGATTGCCTGCAGACTTCCATCTTCTCGAATTAAGTAAGCGAAAGGACTTAAATATGTAAGATGTTCAGCTTCCCGATTGACAGCAGCAAGCGCATCCTGACTGAAACGATAGATATAGCCATTGACATCAATGGTTGGGCGAGGCTTACGCGGGATCATGAGTACAGTGCCCGGATAAATTAAATTGGGGTTCGTGATATTATTGACCTTAATGAGGTCTTGTAAGGAGACCTGATATTTTTGAGCAATAAACCATAAGGTCTCCCCAGCAAGAACGCGATGCCGCCTGGCAGGAATGGTGATCAACTGACCAGGATAAATATTGGCAGGGTTCGTAATCTGATTGTTCTGGAGAATGATTTGTACGGTCGTCCCATAAATCTGGGCAATCTTCCATAATGTTTCTCCCGATTTCACAGTATGGAAGACATCTTCAGTTGGTATAACTAATGCTAGTCCGGTTAGCAGTTGTACAGGTTCAACAAGTCCGTTCACGCTTATGATTGATGCCGGCGAGACCCGATATGTAATTGCAATCTGATCCAAAGTTTGATTCGCTTTGACGACATGAATAAGCATAGAGCACCTCCTACTCCTTTTCATGTAAGATATGTAGAAAAGAAACTCAAGGTGATTTATCTTTTAGCAAGGAGCCTTTCACGTTCAATTTTCTTTAAAAACGACCCTTGAGGTCGTTTTTTATTTTTCTCCGAACAAACTGGTAATTCTAAAAACGTTTTTTGGGACATACCTTCTAATACAGAGGAGGTTAAAACATGAAGGTAAGCTTTGCTTCACCTTTAACGGAAGTCCCTGGGAATAAAAATGATGCACTCTTTAATCCGGAATCCGAGGCTGAAGGGATTATCCGTTGGTTTGGGGAACGGCTAGGCGGGATGATCCGTAAGGCGGCAGGGACGTTACCTGACACGGAAAATATTGAAGAAATTCGCCTTAGAATCAATCAGCCTGTCCTCTTCAGAACAGGAACCAGGGAATATTTTTGTACTTCGGCAGGGCAAACCGGAACAAAGAATCTAGCGTATATTGTCAAGCGCGAAGACCTATTGGAAACGCTGGAAAAAATGACCTTCAGTTCTGTCTATGCCGCTGAGGAGGAATTACGGCAGGGTTTTCTAACTTTGCCCGGTGGGCATCGCGTGGGATTAAGCGGAGAAACAGTTGTTGAACATGGTAAGATCAGGATTATGCGCCATATTTCCGCTTTGAATATTCGTTTAGCCAGACAGCCGGAAATGATCATTCCGGAATTGCTGGGCTTACTGATCAATCAGGAAAATACAGTCTGCCATACGTTGCTTGTTTCACCTCCGAGAGCAGGGAAGACCACAATGCTGAGATTCTTAGTTAAAAATCTCAGTAACGGTGTACCTCAGCTAAAACTAAAAGGTCATACCGTCGGCGTGGTTGATGAAAGAAGTGAAATTGCCGGGATGTGGCAGGGCATCCCTTCTTTCGACCTTGGCTGCCGTACAGATGTACTGGACAGATGCCCCAAAGCCCAGGGACTGATCATGCTGATCAGGTCGATGGCGCCCGAAGTGGTTGCTGTTGATGAACTGGGGGGGCGGGAGGATGCCGCGGCTCTTGGGGAAGCCGTTCGCTGCGGCGTTAAGATTCTCGCAACGGTCCATGCCGGTTCTCTGGACGAACTGCAAAAAAGGACCCATCTGAGGGAATTGCTGAATAGAGAGACTTTTGAAAGGATTGTTGTGTTAAGCAGGGCAAATGGTCCGGGTACGGTGGAAGCCGTTTATGACATGGCGAGCGGCGTTAATTTGTTTAATAAGCCTTCCATGGCATCGCGACATTCGTACAATGCTTAGATTCATCTCACAAACAATTGAACTATTTTTTGGGCAAGTCTGTGGGGCACAATACCGCTTTTCGGCTATTGCGCCATCCATGGCGAGTCGCTCCTTGCCATCCATGGCATCGCCGACATTAGGCCATCCGTGGCCGTCAAAAAGCCGCACTCCCCATCGTGCTCCGCTCACAGCGGTAATGTACCCCACAGACTGATGATAAGTTTGCTTATGTCAGTCACTAAGCCAGGAGGGCAGTTATATGAAGAATGTTTCACTAGTTGATCGGTCCGCTTTATTAGGCCGTTGGAGGCGAAAAGTATGTTGGTTGCAGGCTATCTTGCCCTGATTATTGGATTTGGCTGTTTGGGGATTATCAGAGCAAATCAAATTAAGAAACGTCCGCAGGAAATCAGGGAAATGATCAATGCCTTGGCGTTGCTGGATACTGAGATATACTGGGGAGCAACACCCCTGCCGGATGCTTTCCGGGTACTTAAGGAAAGAACCGGTCCTCCCTGGCAGGCGTTTTTTGCGAGTCTCGAGGAAAAGATCAGAGCCGGAGAAAATGCTTCTCAGGCCTGGAAAAAAAGCATTGAAATGCACCGCCGGAAAACCTGCCTGACAGATGACGATTGGCTGGTGATCAGCGGAATCAGTCAGGGATTGGGCAGGTCGGACCGGAATGAACAGCATAAACAGCTCGAACTTGTTCAGCGGCATTTGGCAGGCGTAGACGAAAAGGCCAGGCAGCAGGCAGAAAGCAGGGCAAAGATGTGGTCTTACCTCGGTTTCCTGGGCGGAATTGCGGCTGTCATTATGATCATGTGAGGAGGTAGGGTTCGCGATGAGTATTGACCTCATTTTGAAGGTAGCAGGTATTGGTCTATTGGTGGGCATTTGTGCAATTATCCTGAATGAGGCCGGTAAGAAAGAGCAGGCCCAGATGGTTACCATTGCCGGGGTTGTGGTCGTGTTGTATCTGGTCATCCAGGGAATCTCCGATCTGTTTGTTCTGGTGAAAAGCGTATTTAATCTATACTAGGGGGCTCTGGCAATGGAAATAGCACAAGTGATTGGACTCGCCATCATTGTCACGGTTCTCGGAGCTGTTCTGAAACAAATTAAACCTGAGATTGCAATTCAGCTAAGCATTCTGGCAGGGGTAACCATATTTCTGCTGATCATGGACAAAATCAGACTGGTGGTTGATCTGCTGCAGAAACTGGCTGATCAGGCAGATATCAGTTCCTACTACTTGTTCATTGTTCTTAAAATCGTGGGAGTAGCCTATTTGGCGGAATTGGGAGGCCAAATCTGCCGGGATGCCGGAGAGAATGCACTGGCCACAAAAGTTGAAATTGCAGCTAAAGTATTCGTGGTCATTTTGGCTATCCCGATCATTGCAGCGATTATGGAATCCATGATGAAGCTGCTGGCGTGAGGAGCGATACGGATGACAAAAAAAGTCTTGGCTGCGCTGGGGCTTGCCATATGGATGACCCTGGTATTTGCTTTTCCAGTGGTGACCCTGGCGGCAGAAAGTCAGGAGACGAGTTACACAGGGACGGAGGCGGATGAACCATTTGCGGAAGCAGGGACTCCCGGGGAGATGGGCGTGTCCGAAGAAGTAGATTTGTCCGAGGAGATCGATTTATCTAAAGTCAGAGAATTTTTGAATCAACTGGACCGCGATGTTCAGGACGCTCTGCCTGATTTTTCTTTAACAGAGATCTTTGAAAGCATTAAAAACGGCGAGGTTAATTTTAGTCTGCAGGGCATCGGCAGCAGTATTGTCAAGGCTCTGCTAAAACAGGTAGTCACCAACGCGCCTTTGATTGCAAAGCTGCTGGTACTCGCTGTGATCTGCGCAATCATCAATCAACTGCAGTCTGCTTTTACAGGTGAAGTAAGCAGGATAGCCCGAATGCTCGTATATCTTGTTCTGTTGGCGCTTGCGATGACATCTTTTCGTATTGCGCTGGATGTTGGCAATGCGTCCATTGACAATATGGTCTCTTTTATGCAGATTATCCTTCCGGCCATGTATACTGTCCTGCTGACCATGGGCAGTCTGACCAGCGCAGCCTTGTTTAAACCGATGGTCATCGGCAGTTTGATCTTTTTGGCTACGGTAATCAAAAACATTGTTTTGCCTCTTTTTTTTCTGAGCATTATCCTGAGGCTGTTCAATAACATTTCCGAACAGTTCAAGCTCAGCAAATTAGCCTCTCTACTGGAGTTCGGGGGCAAACTCAGTATTGGTATTGTCATGACGGTTTTTATCGGCATTATGTCGGTACAGGGCGTAACAGGGGGCGTAGCCGACGGGGTCACGCTGAGAACCGTAAAATATGCAGCAGATTTGATCCCGGTTGCCGGCAAATTCTTCAAAGACGCTGTCGAGATCGTAGCAAGCTCAGGTCTCTTACTTAAGAACGCGCTGGGGATCGTGGCAATGATTGCGATTATCGTCATTACTTTTCTGCCGGCGATTAAGATTATCGCGATGATGTTTACTTTTAAACTGGCTGCGGCGCTGGTCGAACCTCTGGGAGAAAAAGAACTTGCGGATAGTCTTCAGGACATGTCCAAAGGCTTATTATATATTTTTGTAACCGTTACATCCGTCGGTATCATGTTTTTTATGACGATTGTGATCATTGTCGGGACTGGAAATTTGGCGGTAATGCTTCGCTGATTTTGAGGTGTGTGAAAATGGATGGATTAAAGACGCTGATCCGCAATTTAGCTTTCATTCTATTGCTGGCCTCCTTTCTCGAGATGCTTCTGCCGAGTAAATCCATGCGGGGATTTGTGCAGATGGTCATGGGGCTGTTTGTGATTGCGGCAATCCTGAATCCGTTGGCAGATCTACTGAACTGGGACTTTGAAAATAGCGTGCCGGCCTGGGCCGGCAGTTCTTCCGGAGACTTGCCTGTTCTGGCACAGGAAAATAGTTCTGACGGAGAAGACAATTCTTCCACGGAAGCAAATGCTCTGGTGATCGAACAATACCGCAGGATTCTGGTTAGCCAGATTCAGGCCCTTGTATCCGGGGTGGAAGGGGTCAAAAGCTCGGATACGAATGTTGAACTGGAGGACGGTGGAGAGGGATTTGCCGACTATCCGCAAATCCAAAAAGTCGAGATCCATTTCAGTCAGCAAAGTGTCAGCATTGAGCCTGTTAAGCCGGTCATTATCGGAGGCGTTAACACAGACCAGGCCGAGGGCCAGGGAGCGGCTGAGTCAGCGAAAGCAATGGAAATAAAAAAACAGGTTGCAGCACTCATGCAGCTGCCGGAAGAAATCGTGTTTGTGCAGGAAGAAAAATAGGAGGAAGGAAGTCAGTATGGGATTTTTCAAGCAGGTGATCACAGAAAAGATTACGTTGGCCGTGATCTTGCTGGTAATCGTCGCAGCCATTCTTATTTTTACCTCACAGGAGGATCAGTCCGCTGCATCAGTCCAACTCGAGGCTGAAACGGTAACAGCCGTTCCAGAAAATGAATCGGGTTTTACTGCATTGGAAAAACAACTTGAAGAAAAACTTGCAGCTAATCTGGAAAAAATCCAGGGCGTTGGCAAAACGAAGGTCTTGCTTACCCTGACCACTGACGTAAAAAAACAGTATGCCAGAGATGAAAGCGTTACGAAAAAAACTTCAAAGGAAACGGCTAAAGACGGCGGAACCAGAGAGACGGAAGAGGTAACACAGAATAACAAGATCGTGGTTGTAGGCGAAAATGCTTTAATTATTACAGAAGAACGTCCGGAGGTCGCGGGAGTGCTGGTTATCGCGCAGGGAGCAAGTGATCCCAAAATTAAGGAGCAAGTATTTGAAGCGGTCAGGACGCTGCTGAATATTCAGCCGGCCAAAATCAGTGTTGTTCCAATGGGGGGCGTCTGAATTAACATGAAAATAAATACATCTTTGATCTGGATCATTGGGGTTCCGGCCATCGCGGTATGCTGCATTGTTTGGTTAAGCCAAGCATGTTTTGGGAAGCAAAATGAAGAAGGCAGACCGGTCAATATCTCGGATTCCGTCTGTTTTTCAGCGGAAATTATTGAACTGACGGAAAATGAGGGAGAAAACTACTTTGTTAATTACAGGATAAAACGGGAACAGACCAGACAGGAAACACTTAAAATGCTGGAGCCATTGCTCGCGTCAGATATCACGGAGACACGCAGTCAGGCCCAGCAGCGATGGCTGGCCTTAAGTGACAAGATCAGCAGGGAAGCCGAGATCGAGAATGCACTGAAGATGAAAGGTTTTAAAGATATTGTTTCGGAAGTCAACACGCAAAAGGCTACGGTTACAGTCCTGACAAACGAATTAAAGGTTCAGGATATGTTTATCATCCAAAACACGGCATCGGAAATTACCGGTTCTGCAGTTGATCAAATCGAAGTAACAGTCGTCAAAGACACGCCGGAAAAATTTGATGATCGGGTCTGATGGGAAATATAATATATTTTCATTATTCAGGAAGTAAATCTACGTTAAGCAGGCAGGGGGATTTGCGGCAACGGGGGATTCTGTTATAATAAGGCTAATAACAGGTTGAAGATGGAAAATGAGGTGTAATGATGGATAATAACAAAATAGATCATTCAATCGGTTCAGTTAAAATTGCTGATGAGGTCGTCGAAGTGATTGCAGGGATGGCTGCTTCGGAGGTCGAAGGAGTTGCTGAGTTAAGCGGAGGCTTTGCCCAGGATATTGCCAATATTTTAGGCCGAGGCAAAAATACATCCAAGGGGTCCAGGGGAATCAAAGTTGAAATTGACGAAAAAGAAGCTTCTGTCGATTTATTTATCGCCGTACAGTACGGGGTGTCCATTCCAGATGTAGCGCAGAAAGTACAGGTCGTCGTGAAGGAAGCTATTGAAGGCATGACCGGATTATCCGTCATGGTCATCAACGTTCATATTCAGGGCATAGCGTTCAAAAATGCGGCTGAGGTCAAGGAAGCCAAAGACAGCAAAGATAAAACGAATAAAGAAAAAGATTTGAAAGAAAAATAGAACAGTGCAGCAGGGTGGAGAGATGAGCAATTTCTGGGGAAATATCGGGGAAAAACTCAATATTTTTTTTCTGTGGTGTCTTGATAATCATCCTGGTAAATTTTTTGGTCTTTTAATCGGTTTTTTTCTGGCTTTAGCGTTTATTTTGCTGGGATTTTGGCAGACGCTGCTTTTAGCTGCCTTATCCGGCGGAGGATATTACTTGGGAAAATGCTGGGATGATGGGGTTTGGCCTACCGGACTGAGCGAAGTAATACATAGAATACCTTTTTGGGGCAAACATAAAACGTAGAATGAAATTCCGGAGGCATATTCATGAGTAAAATAATGGGCCGAAGAAAGGCCCGAGAAACGGCACTGCAAATACTTTATCAAATTGATATAACGGGAGAAACGGACAAGCGGGAACAAGTCCTGCAGCATTGGATCCAGGAATTTGCCGTCCCTGATAAGACGGCAGATTTTATCAGGGAACTGGTTGAAGGAACCCTGCAGAACAAAGCGGACATCGATGCCAAGCTTGCTTCGACTTCCCACGAATGGGCTCTGGACAGGATGGGCAATGTGGACCGCAATCTGATGCGGCTTGCTGTCTATGAAATGCTGTACAGCCCCGGAACACCCCAGCGGGTCACCTTAAATGAAGCGATTGAGATTGCCAAAAGGTTCGGCGGGGATGACTCAGCAAAATTCATTAACGGCATTTTAGACAAGCTGATGGATGAGAGTGAAAAATGATGTTCTTAGGTCTTGATACAAGTGCATACACGACATCCGTTGCCGTGGTGGATCAAGAAAAGCATCTGGTCTGGGAAAAACGACGCCTTCTCGAAGTTCCTCAAGGAGAGAGGGGATTGGCCCAGTCAGAAGCTCTTTTTAATCATATTAAAAATCTTCCGGAACTGTTGGCCCTGGTTCCGCCAACGATATGGCCGGAAATTGCCGGCATTGGCGTCAGTACGGCGCCTCGTCCGGCAGAGCAATCCTATATGCCGGTCTTTCTGGCAGGAAGGTCGGTTGCTTCATCTCTGGCCAGCGCTTTAAATGTAAAGCTTGTAACGACGAGTCATCAGGAAGGACATCTGGCTGCAGGATTGGAATCCGCCGAAGGTTTTGCTTTGACGGATTTTTTGGCTGTCCACCTTTCGGGAGGAACAACGGAAGTATTGAAAGTCCGGAAGGATTCTCCGGGAAAACTAAGTTTGCAGATTCTTGGCGGAAGCAGTGATCTGCATGCCGGTCAATTTGTAGACAGGGTCGGCGTGCGTCTGGGACTATCTTTCCCGGCGGGAAAGGAGCTCGAAAAACTGGCTTTAAAATCAGCGCCTGGATCTGCTTCCCTGCTGCCTTCCTCGGTCAAAGGATATGAGATGAGTTTTTCGGGCGTCGAGTCGGCAGTTCAGCGTCTGATCGAAGAAAAAAAACGTCCGGCCGATCTGGCCCGGGCGGTGGAAGGATGTATTGTCCGGACGATTTATAAGGTATTGACCAAAGCTGTTGACGATACCGGACTCACAGATATTCTGATTGTCGGCGGAGTAGCCTCAAATCAATATCTAAGGAATCAGCTTGAAAAGAAGCTGGAATCTCAGGCCAGATTATTTTGGGCAAAGCCGGGATGGAGTTCGGATAATTCGATTGGGGTCGCACTTCTGACGCGGGAAACGATGCTGTCGGACAATCATTAATTGTTTTTATCTTCTATAAAGAGATTTAAAAAAGAGATTTAGAAAAAAGATTTTAGAATAAAACTAAAAATATGATATATAATGAGTTTTTTCGTGCCCTAAGGACATTTTACAATTAAAAGACTTGATTTCGAGGCAAAAGTTCATTTATAATAAACAAGGTAAAGTATCAAATACGTGTTACTGTGCCAAACATAGATGTATATACTTGTATAGCTTGGAAAAAGGGACCATGCATCCGTTTGGTCGGTACAACGAATAATCCTGAGGGGGAGACAACGTGTATAAGGTAGTCAAAAGAAGGCAGTTGGCGGACATTATTACACTGCTGGAAGTAGAAGCTCCGGAAGTCGCCAAAAAAGCCCAACCCGGCGAATTTGTCATTGTTCGACAAAATGAGGAATCTGAAAGGATCCCTTTGACCATCATGGACTTTAATCGGGATAAAGGGACAATCACCATCGTCATCCAGGAAGTAGGCTATTCATCCAATCTGATTACCCGGATGCAGGAAGGGGATTCTTTTGTTACATTTGTAGGTCCGCTCGGACAAGCCACCGAAATCGAGAATTACGGTACGGTTCTGTGCATTGGCGGCGGCGTGGGCGTCGCGCCGGTTCATCCGATTGCGCGCGGCCTGAAAGAAGCAGGCAACAAGGTCATCTCCATTCTCGGAGCAAGAACTAAAGACCTGCTGATCCTCGAAGACGAAATGCGGGCTGTAAGTGATGAAGTCATCATTACAACCGATGACGGGACTTATGGTATGAAGGGTTTTGTCACGCACGGCATTCAGTCCGTTTTGGATCAGGGCATCAAAGTTGATGCGATCTGGGCGATTGGTCCGGTCGTTATGATGAAATCCGTAGCGAATTTCACCAGACCTCTTGGTATTAAGACCATCGTCAGTATGAATCCTGTCATGGTCGACGGAACAGGTATGTGCGGCGCCTGCAGACTCGATGTCGGCGGCGAAACCAAATTTGCCTGTGTTGACGGGCCGGAATTTGACGGCCACAAGGTAGATTTTGACCTGGCCATGAAACGTTCGGCCTTCTTTAAAAACGAAGAAGCTGTCGCTTACGGTAAAGTCAAGTGCCAGTGTGCAAAGGAGGGCAAATAATCATGGCATCAAAAGCACCACGACATGATATGCCCTGTCAGGACCCGATTGTCCGGGGGAAAAATTTCAGCGAAGTTGCGCTTGGATACACTGTTGAGACCGCTGCGGAAGAGGCCAAACGCTGCATTCAATGCAAAAAGCCAAAATGTGTGGAAGGCTGCCCAGTAGGGGTAGATATTCCGCAGTTTATCAATAAAATAGCCGAGGGTGAACACCTCGAAGCCGCGTCCATCTTAAAAGGCAAAAATACCCTGCCGGCAATTTGCGGCCGCGTCTGCCCGCAGGAATCCCAGTGTGAAGCCCAGTGTATCCTCGGTGTAAAAGGTGAACCGGTTGCAATCGGCCGTTTGGAACGCTTTGCAGCAGATTACGAAATGGCCAACGGCACAAGCAAATTAGGAAAAGTAACGCCTTCCGGCAAGAAAGTAGCCGTCATTGGTGCAGGTCCTGCCGGACTCACCTGTGCGGCAGAGCTTGCCCGCAAAGGCCATTCCGTAACCGTTCTGGAAGCCTTGCATGTGGCCGGTGGCGTACTGATGTACGGAATTCCTGAATTCCGTTTGCCGAAAGCCATTGTTCAGAAAGAAATCAACAGCTTAAAAGATATGGGCGTCGAAATCCTGGTTAACCAAGTCGTTGGCAAAGTCACCTCTGTCCAGGAATTGCTGGCAAACGGCTATGATGCCGTATTTATCGGCACCGGTGCCGGCCTGCCGTACTTTATGAATATTCCGGGTGAAAACTATAATGGCGTATATTCCGCCAATGAGTTCCTAACCCGGTCGAACCTCATGAAAGCCTATGATTTCCCGAATCATGCAACCCCGATCAAAGTGGGAGAGCAGGTTGCGGTACTTGGCGGCGGCAACGTGGCCATGGACGCAGCCAGAACAGCACTTCGTCTCGGCGCCAAAGACGTTTACATCGTTTATCGCCGTTCCATGACCGAACTGCCGGCGCGTGTTGAGGAAGTGCATCATGCTGAGGAAGAAGGCATTCAGTTTAAGATTTTGACCAATCCGATTGCGATCAATGGTGACGAAAACGGTAATGTCAAGAGCATGACCTGTCTGAAATATGAGCTGGGTGAGCCGGATGCATCCGGTCGCCGCCGTCCGGTAGCGATTGAAGGTTCCGAGTTTGAGTTGCCGGTGCAGACCGTCGTAGTCTCGATCGGCCAGGGACCGAATCCGCTTGTGACCACCACGACAGCAGGTTTGGAATTGAACAAGTGGGGCAACATCGTTGCTGACGAGACGACCATGGCGACCTCGATTCCGGGTGTGTATGCCGGTGGAGATATCGTAACCGGCGCAGCCACTGTCATTCTTGCAATGGGTGCTGGAAAAATGGCTGCAGCCTCGATCGACACGTATTTAAAGACCAAATAAAAATTGTTGACCTGTTAAAGTTATTCTGCATGTATTGTTATGGGGCTGTAACACAACTTAGTCCTAAATGAAAGGCGTCAAGTTGATGTGCACCCTAAATGTTGGACAAAAAAACTAACATTTGGAGGTGCACTTTTCTTTGGCAAAGTATTCTTATGAACAACGTTTAGAAGCAGTATTGAAAGTAACCGACCAACACATGTCATGTAAAGCTGTTGGAAGATTACTTGGATGCGGAGATACACGCGGAATTTACTTTTGCAATTCAATGATAAAAAATACTTGAAAAATTTAAAAAATAACACACCAAATACTTGTATACTCATTTAATTTGTGATATATTGTACATGTTGGACGGTGGTATGACCACCTGATAAGTTACAATAGGATGAGCGAGATTTTATTCAATTTGGTGTCCAAAAAATTATTATAGAAAATGGCCGGTACGTGTTCAGCCGGTCATTTTTCATTAATGTTTGACTTATGCCTGATTAGAGAGTATATTTTTTATAGGCTTGAAAGACTTTTGAAACATTAGAGTCTTTTTTCAGTGAAACTCAAGATGACTGCCAAGGCTTGGCATTAGCCAAGTTTTCTAAAATGAAAGTAGGTGAGAAAACTGGACGGTGACGGTTCCTACGGAGGAATAGAAATCTATAATAGTATAAAGCAGGAAAAAGTCTTAGTTTTCTTACAATTTTTTAAAGACTAAAAGATGATTTTGTCATCAAGCAATCATTTTTTTCATTTGGATTCTGAGACTTTCTTCCTGCGGAAAATGGGGGGGAAGCTGTGCTCAGAATCTACAAAAATGATGGAATAAACTACCAAGAATATAGTCTGGACAGCCTGACGCGAAATGCCTGGGTCAACCTTGTCAATCCTGCGTCAGATGAACTTGTTTTGATTGCGGAAAAAACCAACTGCCCGCTGGATTTTCTCAAAGCGGCACTTGATGAAGAAGAACGTCCGCGTATTGAAATTGAAGACGAATCTGCGCTCATTCTTATTAATATACCAGTCATGTTAAGTGAAACGAGTTATGATACGTTGCCTTTGGGTATCGTTATAACGCCGGAAAACATTATCACGGTATGTCTTGAAAATAACCCCGTTGTTCTTGAATTTAATGAGTATAACCGGCGTTCTTTCAATACGGCGAAACGGACAAGGTTTTTGTTTCAGATCCTCTACAAGTCGGCAACGTATTATTTAAGATATTTGCGCCAGATCAGCAGGTTAAGCGAACAAATTGAAGTGGATCTGCGCCGGACCATGAAAAACAAGCAACTATTCGAACTGATGGATCTCCAGCAGGGGTTAACGTACTTTACTTCCTCCCTTCGTTCCAATGGCATTGTGATGGACCGGCTGCTGCGTATCCGCTCGAATAATCAATGCCGGCATCTCATCCAGATCTATGAAGAAGATGAGGATTTGCTGGAAGATGTCATCATTGAAAACAATCAGGCTGTTCAGATGGTCGAAATGTACAGCAGGATCCTTACCAATTTGACGGATACGTTTGCATCCATTATTTCGAACAACTTGAATATGGTCATGAAATTCTTAACGTCGATGACGATTATTTTAGCGATTCCGACGATGATCGCGAGTTTCTGGGGAATGAATGTCAATGTTCCTTTCCGTGATTCAAATCCATATGGGTTTGTCTTCGTTGTGGCGATTGCTGCGCTGGTTACGGGAACTGCGGTATATATCCTGATTCGGAGGAAGATATTATAAGAAAAGATATTCAGTCTAAGATGGCGCTTCATTTGAGGCGCTTTTCCTATTACTTTATATACTCAAAATCAACGCCATGTAGTCTATCCGCGCCCAAGCGGAGCACGATGCAGAGCGCGGCTTTTTGACGGCCACGGATGGCCTAATGTCGCGGTGCCATGGATGGCAAGGAGCGACGCGCCAAGGAGGGCGCAATAGCCGAAGAGCGGTTAGGGTACATGGCGTAAACCCAAAATAATAAGAAAATACCGCTAATAGTTTTGTGAGCTATTAGCAGTATACGAATACAAAAGATTCTTTACAAAAAAGACTAAGTAAGAACAGAACATTAACGGTCAAAATAGATGTTTTTGCTGCTCGCATTCAACGGGATCGCGACAGCGATGTCCCCCTCAATTAACCCTATTTTTTTCGCAACAGCTCCTGCGGAATACATGATTCGGTTATCCGCGTTGAGTGTCCCGGCTGTCTTTACGGCTGACCCGAGCGCAATACCTAGGTCAATCAGACGCCAGGGACAAAGCGGACCGTTAAATTCCGGTCCTTGCGTGACAGTTTCGAGCATCGCGCAGCTCGGACGGCCGCAGGCACCGCAGTTTAAGCCGGCATGTTTGGCATCCTTCAGAGACAGTAAAACCAGCGCCTGAGAATTACGTATATTGGCAGCATCACGGTTGAAAAATTTCTTTCCGTTTTCCTCGCTGCACTTCGACATTTCATCGGCTAGATAGGTCAGTACAGCTGGCTCTATAATGACCTTTACGTTTATGTAATCCTGTCCTTTTGCCTTCGGCGCGGTGATTGCGGACAAAGCCATAAGCTCTGCTACTGTTTTCATAACTTCCATATTTCTGTTTCTCCCTTCAAAATTGTGCGCTGTTCTAGTGTTTTTGATATTTTGTAAGTATAATAGTACTATTATTATAACGAATTACCAGAACTTTGTAAAAATCTCACGCCATATATCCATGTTTTTTAAGATCGACAAGGGTTATTTAAAGGGTATTTAAATGAGGTGGAACTGATTTGACCGAAAAAATATTGACAGTATCGGAAATCAACCGGGAAATCAATGACGCGCTGAAAAAACATAACGGTTTATGGAATTGCTGGGTGACAGGCGAGATATCTAATTTTAAAGATCATATTCCATCAGGTCACTGGTATTTTACATTGAAAGATAAAGAAGCCGGCATTAAAACCGTAATGTTTAAAACCAGGAATCTGACGGCCGGTTTTCAGCCTCAAAATGGAATGAAGGTGTCAATCCGGGGAAGTATCCGTCTTTATGAAAAAGACGGCAGCGTCCAGCTGTATGCGGAAGAAATCTACCCGAGCGGCCTCGGCGCTTTATACCTGGCATTTGAACAGCTAAAGAGTCGCTTAGCTGCCGAAGGACTGTTCGCCGCAGAGAAGAAGAAACCGATTCCAAGATTTCCTTCGAGGGTGGCCATTGTGACCAGTTCTACCGGAGCAGCGCTGAAAGATATCTTGCATATTGCCCGAAGACGCAATCCATTGATTTCATTAATCATTATTCCTTCTGCGGTTCAGGGTGAGGCAGCACCGGCAGAAATTGTCCGAGCCATTCAGCGAGCCAATCATTATGGAAAGATTGACCTGCTGATTATCGGCAGGGGAGGCGGTTCCCTGGAAGAGCTATGGGCTTTCAACACCGAGGAGGTGGCGAGAGCCATTGCTGCTTCCTATATACCGGTCGTTTCCGCTGTCGGTCATGAAGTCGATTATACGATTGCGGATTTCGTTGCCGATCTAAGAGCGCCGACGCCGTCAGCTGCCGCAGAATTGGTCATTCCGGTCCTTAATGAATTGCAAGATGGTATCCGTTATTATGAAGAAAAGCTCAAACAAAGGATCCAAAATGTTCTGCGAACCAAAAAGCATAAAGTGGAAGAACTAATGTCCAACTCGGCTTTGGCCCGCCCGGGCTGGCGTGTCGAACAATCCAGACAGAATCTGGATTATCTCTCCACGCGTCTTGTCGAGGGAATGACTGGATTTCTGACAGAAAAAAATGGTATACTTAGGTTGTTAAGCGCGAAAATTGACTTATTAAGTCCCTTGAATATACTGGGAAGAGGATATTCTTTAGCCTATGATACCGAGGGGAAATTAATCAAAAAGGTAAGACAGACCGCAGCAGGGGACACTTTATCCGTGCGGCTCAGTGATGGGACATTAATCTGCGAAGTTATAGATACAGTAAAACTTCAAGCGTCAAGCGATTCAAACGTCAAGAGAGGATTACCATGAAAAAGAATGGCGACAGAGAAGTCTTCAGCTTCGAAAAGGGAGTCGAAAGGCTGGAACAAATCATTAATAATCTGGATCAGAACAATGTGCAGCTTGAGCAGGCCCTGGACTTGTTTGGGGAAGGAATTGAGCTGATCAAACAATGCAACGGTCTCCTGGATTCAGCCGAAGCAAAAGTCAAAGTCTTGTTGGAAAATAGTAAAGGTGAACTGGTAGTGACTGATCAAGATTAGGAGTACAAACTGAAAATGTTCAAAGAACGCTATAATGACTATTTGAATATGGTTGAACAATATCTCAATCATTTGCCGCTGGATCAAAGTATCCTGGGTAAGAGCATGAATTATTCCCTGGTCGGAGGAGGCAAAAGGATTCGGCCCGTATTGGCGCTGGCCTGCGCAGAGCTTGTCGGCGGACGGCCTGAAGAGCTTGTCTCAGAAGCTTCTGCGATCGAGCTTATTCACACCTATTCTCTGATTCATGACGATCTTCCAGCCATGGATGATGATGATTATCGCAGAGGTAAGCTGTCGAACCATAAAGTATTCGGAGAAGCCGGAGCCATTTTGGCCGGTGATGCCTTGCTTACACTTGCTTTTGAGCTGCTGACCGAGCCTTCGGCAATAGAGCCTCAGAAAAAATTAAGAGTTATCAGAGAGACCGCCCAGGCCGCCGGCTGGCAGGGCATGGTCGGCGGGCAGAGCCTTGATACGCTTGGAAATCTAGAAAACAGTACGCTGGCTGATATTGAGCACGTCCATCATTTAAAGACTGGCGCTCTTCTAAAGGCTTCAGCTCGTCTTGGCGTAATTCTAGGTGGTGGATCGGAGCCGGAGATTGAAATTTTGACAAGCTATGCTTTATACTTGGGATTAGCCTTTCAAATTAAAGACGATATTCTTGATGTTGTAGGAGAAAGTGCGGTCATCGGCAAATCCGCCGGTAAGGACCAAAAATCCGGCAAACCGACCTATACGTCACTGCTGGGACTTGAGGGGGCCAGGGAACAACTGGAAAAAACAATCTTTCTGGCGAAAGAATCCCTGTCTTGTTTTAGCCCTAAAGCAGCGTTTTTATTATCCTTGGCTGACTACACCGCTGAAAGAACAAACTAGTATAAAGTTTTCGAGTTACACAAATAATTACGCCAAAGTTGCGTATGCATGCCGCAGTTACCAGCGTCAAGCGGGGCATAGAGTGCGCAGCGCAGCAGATTGCGCTACGGAGAGTGCAATCTGCCAAAAGCAGTATGGTGGCATGCAGACCAGACCCTGATGAATGGCAGGACAATGACAGAAACATGATAGAAAAAAATTAAATCAGGATGAGAGAGGATGAATCATCTCTATGAACCCAATCTCTTCGATATTGCACAACAATATCATGTGGATTTCGCTTTTTGCTTGGATACTTGCTCAAATCTTAAAGATCCTGATCAATTTCGTAATTGAGAAGAAATGGGATTTTGATCTCCTGACAAGTTCCGGTGGATTCCCAAGTTCGCATACAGCGATTGTCTGTGCCCTGGCCATCACCATTGGCAAAATTGATGGCTGGGATTCTTCTCTGTTTGCGATAGCTGTTACACTGGCTGTTATTGTTATGTATGATGCTGCCGGTGTCCGGCGCGCAGCCGGAAATCATGCCAGAATTATCAACTATCTTGTGGAATGGATGCGGCAGCATCCGACAGATTTTATGGGTTATAATATTCAAGAGGAAAAGTTTAAGGAACTGATCGGACATACACCTTTTGAAGTGTTTGGCGGCGCAATTCTGGGCTGCGCAATTGCTTTGATCTTTTAATACAGCCAGAATGTAGCTCGTTCTCGTGTCGTTATTTTGAAAACGGTGTATAGGATGAGGAAGGCAGGATAGACTTTTGGTTCGCAAGAAGCAAAGTGTTCGCTATATTATTACCGTATTTATTGCCACATTTTTTATTGCTTCACTTCTGGGAAGCGGAGCGGAGGCTTTTTTAAAGTTTTCTCCGGTTAGCCTGACCTGGATATTGCTCATGGTTGTGATTGCGGTCGGGATCCTGTTTGATATCATCGGTATTGCTGTGACGGCTGCTGATGAAGCGCCTCACCATGCCAGGGCAGCCAAAAGAGTCTTCGGCGCGAAGCAGTCTGTCTATTTAATCAAACACGCCGATAAAGTCGCTAATTTCGCGAATGATATTGTTGGCGATATTACGGGAACATTAAGCGGAGCAATGGGAGCGACAATTATTTTAAGCTTAATCGCTAAATTTTCTGTTTTAAGTACCTGGAAGGTACTTTTAAATGTGTTGATTTTGGCCTTGATTGCTTCCCTTACTGTGACAGGAAAGGCCTGGGGCAAAACCATTGCGATCAATGAATCAAATCGGATTGTTGATATGACCGGCAGAGTGATTGCAAGTGTGGAAAAGGTAACTGGACTGAACATAACAAAAAACAAACGAGGAGGAAAATAATTTGCGGCTTCTGGACAAAATTGATTCTCCAACCGACCTGAAAAACTTAAGCGAAAGTGACCTGACCGTTCTGGCTGAAGAACTCCGTCAGGAAATGATAGATATTATTTCAGTGAATGGCGGTCATCTTGCATCAAACCTTGGTGTTGTGGAACTGACTCTGGCACTGCATAGAGTATTTGACACTCCAACCGACAAGATTATCTGGGATGTTGGTCATCAGGCCTATGTTCATAAGATTCTAACCGGAAGGAAAGAAACTTTTAAGACGATCCGGCAATTTCACGGTCTGGCAGGCTTTCCGAAGAGAGAGGAAAGCGAATACGACTGTTTTGATACCGGACATGCCAGCACTTCCATTTCAGCTGCGCTGGGTTTCGCCAAAGCCAGGGACATTAAGAAGGAAAATTATCATGTCGTTGCTGTGATCGGTGATGGGGCAATGAGCGGCGGGATGGCCTATGAAGCGATGAATCATGCCGGTAACAGCGACAGCAATTTAATTATTGTTTTAAATGACAACGAAATGTTTATCTCTCAGAATGTCGGCGCAATGTCCTCCTATCTGAACAAGATCAGGACAGATCCATCTTACGACAGAAGAAAGAGGGATGTCCAAAAGTTCATCAAAAATATTCCGTGTATTGGTTCCTCTATGGCCAAAGCAGCCGGAAGGGCTAAAGACGGTATTAAATATTTCTTGGTACCCGGTCTGTTGTTCGAGGAACTGGGTCTGACCTATCTCGGACCAATTAATGGACATGATATTGCGTCACTGGAAAAGGTTCTCCACCAGGCCAAACAGAAAAAAGGTCCGGTTCTGGTTCACATTAAGACCTGTAAAGGCAATGGGTATGAGCCGGCCAAGCAAAGTCCGGATATTTTCCATGGGGTAGGGCCATTTTCCAAAGAAACGGGTGAGATGGTTAAAAAGGATGCGCCACCGACTTATACGGAAGTATTTGGACGGACCATTTGTGAATTGGCTGAAGAGGATAACAGGATCGTTGCAGTTACGGCAGCCATGGGATCTGGGACAGGTCTGAACCATTTCGGCCAAAATCACCCCGAAAGATTTTTTGATGTCGGAATTGCCGAACCGCACGCGGTAACTTTTGCTGCGGCACTCGCGCTGGAGGGACTGAAACCGGTTGTTTCCATGTATTCCACGTTCTATCAGAGAGCGTATGACCAGGTCCTGCATGATGTCTGCCTGCAAAATGCCAAGGTCGTGTTTGCGGTCGACAGGGCCGGCGTCGTCGGCGAGGATGGGAAGACGCATCATGGCATATTCGATATCTCTTTTTTCAGAACGATTCCGAACCTTACCTTGATGGCGCCGAAAGATGAAAATGAACTTAAACATATGATTCATACAGCGCTCATCATGGACAACCCGGTAGCTGTCCGGTATCCGAGGTCGGCCGGTGTCGGCGTGGAAATGGACAAAGAATTCAAAACATTGCCGAAAGGCAAAGCAGAACTGTTGCGAGAGGGCCAGGATATTACCCTGATTGGTTTTGGGCCGGTTGTCAATTTTTGTATGGAGGCTGCTAAGCGGCTGGAGTCTGAAGGTATTCAAGCCGGTGTGATTAATTTGCGTTTTATTAATCCGATTGATCGAGAGATGGTGGTCGCCGAGGTTCAAAAAACCGGGAAGCTGGTTACGGTTGAGGACCACATCCTCGCCGGAGGGATGGGCAGCGCGGTATTGGAAGTTCTTGAGGAAAAAGGAATTCAAGGCATAGCAGTCGAACGGATAGGGTATGATGATTATGTTGAACACGGAGCAATTTCACTTCTCCATCAAGCCTGTGGCATTACGGTTGAGCATATTGTCAGTGTTTCCAGAGAACTGATAAAGAATAGATGTTTATGATTTAAAATAGACAGATAGAGATAGATATAGATATAGAGTAAAGATAGATATAGAACAAGGATGGGCATATCGTGGCCAAAAATAAATCCAGACTCGATCTTCTTCTGGTCCAAAAAGGGTTGGTTGAAAGTAGAGAAAAAGCTAAAGCTTTAATTATGGCCGGAAAAGTCTATAAGGACAATCTTCGTCTTGACAAACCAGGCATCATGCTGGAAGAAGATACGGATCTGATTGTCAAGGGAGAGATCCATCCTTATGTTTCGCGCGGAGGTCTGAAACTGGCCAAGGCGATGGACGTATTTCAGTTGGATCTGAAGGATAAGGTCATTGCCGATATCGGGGCGTCTACCGGCGGATTTACGGATTGTGCACTGCAGAATGGGGCTTCCAGGGTCTATGCGGTCGATGTCGGCTACGGTCAGCTGGCCTGGAGGCTGCGCAGTGACGAAAGAGTGGTCTGCCTGGAAAGAACCAATGCACGTTACCTGACTGCGGACAGTCTCCCGGAAAAAGTAGACTGGATCGTGTGTGATGTTTCATTTATTTCCCTGACTAAGATTTTTCCCTCGATGACAGCGATTCTGAAAGAAAGCGGACAGGCACTGGTCCTAATTAAACCGCAATTTGAGGCCGGATCCGAGAATGTCGGCAAAAACGGTGTTGTCAGAGACCCGCAAGTCCATCGGGAGGTTCTACAAAACGTCCTGACGGAAGCTCAAAAGCAAGGATTTCGGGTCAAGGGACTGGACTTTTCGCCAATCCGCGGTCCCGAAGGAAATATAGAATTTTTAGCCTGGCTCAGCAGAGGAAATGAGCAAGAAGCAGCGGTATTCGACTGGAATCCTTGTCTGAATGAGCTTGTTATGAAGGCTCAGGCAGGAACGGAGTGAACGGATGGGAAACAAGGTAGGGATATGGATTAACCATTCTAAAATTACGAAAGAGAGCATCACCCCTCAGTTGATCAATTGGTTCAACAGTCAGGGATGGGAAACTGTACCGGAATGGGACCAGGAGATTACGGAAGATGTTGACTTTGTACTTTCCCTTGGCGGAGACGGCACAGTCTTGAAAGCTGCCAGAGAAGCCGCCCGGTTCAACATCCCGGTTCTTGGCGTGAATTACGGCCGGCTTGGTTTTTTATGCGAGGTTGAACGCGGCGAAATCTATTCTGCCTTAAAAAAGGTGCTGCGTAATGAATATACGGTCGATGAGAGACTCATGATGATTACTTCATATTTCAAAGACGGTCAAAAACAGCAGGATATGGTTCTGAATGATGTTGTTTTTATCCGGGACAGTGAAGAGACGCTGATAACACTTCAGGTCAAGCTTTCCGGTGAACCGATTGCGAGTCCGCCTTCGGACGGCTTGATTATTGCAACCCCGACAGGTTCGACCGCCTATTCACTTTCAGCCGGCGGACCTGTTGTGAGCCCAGATGTTCAGGCCATGCTGGTCACGCCGCTGGCTGCCCATGCGCTTTCGTCCCGGCCCATGGTCGTATCAAATAAAGAAAAAATAGATATCAGTCTGACCAGAGGCAATAAATGCCGGGTGACCGTCGACGGGAAGTATCTGACGACCATGAATTCCGGGGATACGGTCCGGATCGAAACGGCTCCGATCAAAGCAAGATTTATCCGGCTTGGAGGAAGGAGTTTCCCGAAGGTTGTCCGGGAGAAACTCCGGGACCGCTGGCATGAATCATGAGGGCATGAACGGTGTCTTTAATCCGAAGGGGATCGGAAATACGCAGACAATGTTAAAAATGTATCTGCAGCAGCTTATCCAGCACGGAGATCAGGTGATTGATGCTACGGCAGGACGCGGCAAGGACACCCTTTTTCTGGCGGAATGCGTGGGTCCTGAAGGCCGGGTGTTTGCGTTTGATATTCAGGAAGAAGCGATTCAATCAACCCGGGAACTGCTCACAGCGCATAAGATGCTCGACAGGGTTGCCTTATTTCGGGAGAGTCACACAGAGATTGGACGCCTTGTTCCGCAAGGAATCAGAGCTGTCGTTTTCAATCTTGGATATTTGCCCGGGAGCAATCAGGCAATGATTACCGAGCCGGAGACAACACTTCGGGCGGTAAATGATACCTTGAAGCTGCTAGTTGCCAAAGGGGTCATTGTATGCACTGTATATCGGGGACACAGCCACAGTCTGGAAGAAGCAAATGCACTGAATGCCTATGCTGCAGAACTTTCTAAGAAGGATTTTCATGTCCTCCAGGGAATTTATCTAAATCAAGGTGAGACATCTCCATACTGGTTAATAATTCAGAAGAATAGAGGCGATCATTTATGAAAAGCCGTCGTCAGAAAAAAATCCAGGAACTGATTACCAATGAATCGGTTAAAACGCAGGAAGAACTAGCGCAGAGGCTGTTCGAAGAGGGCTTTAATGTCACACAGGCCACCGTTTCGCGGGATATCAAGGAGATGGGTCTGGTCAAGATATCCGGTTCAGACGATGAATACCGTTATGCCATTCAGGCTGAAGCACATCCTCCCGGGTATCAGGAAAGATTGAAACGAATGTTCAAGGAAGTTGTGATCTCGTTCGACAGCAGCGAAAATATTATTGTAATCAGAACCATACCGGGGAATGCCCAGGCGATGGCGTTGCTGCTTGACAATATTGGATGGAAAGAAGTCATTGGCACGGTGGCCGGGGATGATACCATCTTTCTTCTGATTAAACCGAAAGAACAAACAGAAATTATTCTGGAGAGACTAGCCGAACTGAGCTGAACTGAACTGAACTGAACTGAACCGTGTCTTTAAATTTTCCATTGACTGAGTATGGCAAAGAGGAGGAGACCTATGCTCGTAGAACTTCGCATCAAAGATTTTGCACTGATGGAAGATGTCCATTTGGTTTTTGATAAAGGCTTGTCTGTTTTTACAGGAGAGACAGGAGCCGGGAAATCCATGCTGGTCGATGCGCTGGGTTTGCTTCTGGGTGGAAGAGCCAGTAATGAACTTTTGCGGCATGGCAAGGACAAAGCGTGTGTAGAAGGGATTTTTTCTAATCTGCCGCTGAAGCTGACTGAAATGTTACAGGACGAAGGATATCCTCTTGAAGATGACATGCTGTTTCTGTATCGAGAAATCAATGACTCCGGCCGAAATGTCTGTCGTGTTCAGGGCAGAACAGTTCCGTTATCACTGTATCGGACATTCTGTGAAGGACTCGTAGACATTCACGATCAGATGGAGCACCAGTCTTTGCTACTGGCGGAAACCCAAAGGGAACTCTTAGACAGTTTCGGTGGGGGGGAACATTTAAAATTGCTGAATCAGGTTAGGAAAGCAGCCGTCAATTACCGGAATACCCTGTCTAGAGAAAGAGAACTCCTGCGCTCAGAGCGGGACAGGGAGAAAAGAGAAGAAATATTGCGTTACCAGATTGAAGAAATTGATCGGATTGCACCGGTTTCCGGGGAAGAGGAATCTCTGGAACAGGAGAGAAAGTTTCTACTGAATGCCGAGAAAATCGTCAGCCTTGTCAATGAAGCCTATGATGAACTCTATGCTGGAACCAAAGAAGTCTCTGAGTCTGCTTTTGATCTAATGGGATCCGCCACAGAAAAAATAGGGGAACTCTCAGCACTTGATCCTGAGATTGAGCAGCTGCATAAGAACATTGAAGAGATCTATTTCAGTCTCGAAGATTATGTGACCAAGCTACGGTCCTATAAAGACGGGCTGGATTTTGAACCAGGAAGGCTTGACGAAATTGAAGCCCGCCTGGTTGATCTCGGGAAGCTCAGAAAATATGCGTATACGATTGAAGCTGTTCTGGAAAGACGGGCTGAAATGGAAGAAGAGCTTGAAGAAATAGCCCATCTTCAGGATGAAAAGGAAAATATCCGGCGCGAAAAGAAAGAGATGCTGACAGCCTATAACAATCTGGCGGAGGAACTCAGCCTGAATCGCGGGATCCAGGCTCAACGAATTGAAAAGGGTCTGGCAGACGAATTGCTCGATCTGGGGCTAAGCGAGGCCAGAATCGAAATCATATTCTCGCCCGTTACCGAACCATCGCCCGAAGGTGCGGAACAGATCGAATTTTATTTTTCCGCGAATGTCGGAGAACCTCCCAAGCCTTTGGCCAAAGTAGCTTCTGGAGGAGAAATGGCCAGGATCATGCTGGCTTTCAAAAGCTTATTATCGAAAGTGGAAACCGTGGATACGTTTGTTTTCGATGAAGTGGACAGTGGGGTAGGCGGCAGAACGATCATGAAGGTCGCTGAAAAGCTTGAAAAAATAGCGGGTAACAGACAAGTACTCTGCATTACACACTCGGCGCCGATCGCTGCATTCGCCGACAGCCATTTTGGTATTAATAAAATCGTTGTGGAAGACAGGACGCTGACCAAGGTTAATCGGCTCGATGAAAGTGAAAGAGTCCAGGAAATGGCCCGGATGCTTGGCGGCGAAAGCGTCGCGCTAAGCCTTGCGGAGGAATTATGGCAGCAGGCCCAAAAATAAGATAAAAATAAAATGTAATAATAAAAGTACCTTGTTATTCCGCATGCAAAAGCGACAACAGGGTACTTTTTAAATATGAGCTTCATTTACAACCTCTTTAAGCTTTGTTTATACAGGTAATCGATCAGTACGACCATTCCGCTCACGAATAAATTTAAATAATAGACGATGAACCTCCAGAGCATGATCGCATAGATCATAACGCTGGAAGGAAAGACTAGCCCGAATATCAGGTAAAATCCTCCCTCGGATGCTCCTGCATTTCCAGGCGTCGGAATATAATTAATCGCCATGTAATGCAAAGACTGCACAGCAAGAATATCAAGCAGAGAAGCATCTCTTAAACCAAAAGATAGATAGACAAAATAGGTTACGCAAAAGTACACGATGACTTGGATCAACGTATAGAGACAAGTTAGGAGCAGAGCTTTGCGGTCTCTCAGGAACAAACGTAGAGAACTTCTGTATTCCTCAATATGCCTGGAAAAGATTTGATCATCAATATTCCTGGCCAGTTTAATTTTATGAAGCAGTCTTAAGATCAGAAGACAGACCTTTTTCACAATCGAACTGTTGTAACAGAGCAAAAGCATAGCCAGCGTCGATATGATATTGATTATAAAACCTATAGCAATGAAGGTTTTGCTGACCGTACCCTGCTCAAAGATAAAATCATACTTAAAAATAGCCATAATCAAGGCGAATGCAGTCACAATAATATGATAAACCGCAAATTTATTGATCGTAACTGATGTAGCCAGTCCCAGCGGAATTTTATAGTCATTTTTCATCGTATAGACCTGCGCAACAGGCTGTCCCCCGCCAGAAAAAGGAGTAATGGAACCGTAATACTGTCCGATCAGCGCTATTTTCATATACTGCCAAAAACGGATACCTTGATTGGAGATCTCAATAATCACTTTAATAATTAACGCATCAAAAAACCAAAAAAGGACCATACAGACAAATGCCAGGAATAACAGTCCTCCATCAGTTATGGCGATCAGATGGGGAATAATACTGAATTTCGAACTGGAAGTCAAAATCCCTATGGTCACTGCAATGAGCAGGGCTGTAAAAAAATAATTTACAAAAATTTTTTTCATTGTTTGTTTCCTTTTGTAACCATTATAAAGCCTATTATAACCTAACAAATGACAAGAGTGCTAGCTTTTGTCATTTTCTTATTTCGCCATAAATTTAAGAAATCCTAGAAAACATTTCACAGGATGAAACCTTTTTATAAGGGAAATCTAATATTACAATAAAAATTTTATTGTAGTATTCGCTGCAGGAGAAAAATACGTGAGGAGGGTGAAAAACTGAAGGGAAAAAACGGTTTGAATAGAAAACTAACCCGGATAATTTTCCGAATAGGAATTCTCCTCGTTTTTGCCCTTAGTATTCAACAAATTGCAGGATTCTATCAGAAAACAGAAACTAGTCGTTTCTACCCGGTAACCAATTACCTGGATTTTTTTTCAGCAGGCAAAGAAGTCACTAAAGTACGGCCATCTGTTGTTCCAGGCGGACAATCCATTGGCGTGACTTTGCAGACCAAAGGAGTCTTGGTTGTAGGATATGCTCCGATCACGAACAAGGAAGGCAAACAGTCTTATCCGGCAAAGGATTCTGGAATAGAAATCGGGGACATCATTTTTAAAATTAATGGTATTACAGCAATAAATGATTTTCAGGTAGCGCAGGAAATCAATAAAAAGTGTAAAGAAAACAAAACAATTGTGCTTGAGATCAAACACAAAGGAAAAGTTCTGGAAAAAAAGATTCAACCGGTATTCTGCTCAGAAACCCAAAGATATCGGATAGGGCTGTTTATTCGGGATGAGGCTGCAGGAGTGGGAACTCTGACGTTTAGTGAACCCAATACAAAAATATTTGGGGCTTTGGGACACGTAATTACGGATATTGATACCAATGATCAAATTGAATTAAGTGATGGCAAAATCGTCGAATCCACAATCTACTCCATTGAAAAAGGTCAAAAAGGAGATCCCGGAGAAAAGATCGGCACATTTATGGTTCAGTCAAACTTTTCCGGTAAAATTACCAAGAATTCAGCCAGCGGGATATTTGGTATTTATGAAGGTGAACTCCGAAATCCGTATTTCAGTACAATTGTTCCTATAGCCTGGAAATCTGAGGTTGAGGTTGGGCCGGCAAAAATCTATACGGTTTTAAAAGACAATACCATCGAAGAATTTGACATTAAAATAGAAAAAATTATGCAGTATCGGACAGACAACAAAAACATGATTATAAGGATCACCGACCCTGAATTGCTCGAAAAAACCGGCGGGATCGTTCAAGGTATGAGCGGCAGCCCAATTATCCAAAATGGCAAAATTGTTGGCGCCGTTACGCATGTATTTGTCAATGATTCAACCCGGGGATACGGAATATTTATTGAGAAGATGATAGACGAATCAGGTATAACGAGTAAAGCTGCAGCCGCCCGCAAGGGCGGTTCTTCTTTGACAAAATAATGCCGAATAAATATTTTTCCCATTGGACCAGAAGGAATTGGTAAATTCTTGTCGAAAGGTAACTGGATTGAATTTATACGTTTTTTGGTGATCTTTGGAAGCTGGAGGATAGTTTGATGGAAGAGATAAAAGTTTTGTTGGCTGACGATAACCGCGATTTTATTGAAGTATTAAAGGAATATATAAGCAATCAAGAGGATATGGTTCTTTCGGGTGTAGCTTATAACGGAAACGACGCACTGGATATGATCAAAAAAGAGGAACCGGATGTGGTAGTTCTGGATATTATTATGCCTCATCTTGACGGATTAGGCGTCATGGAAAAATTGATAAACACGATCAAAAGGCCTAGGGTGATTATTTTAACTTCTTTTGGTCAGGAAAATATGACACATCGAGCGGTTCAACTGGGGGCTGACTATTACATATTAAAACCATTTGATTTGGACACGTTAGGGAAAAGAATACGGCAGCTGGTCGGGGTTTATGAAGCCGCCCCTTCTTTTAATAATACTTCAAATGCTATGATATCTCCGAATATCAGCAGTGTTATTCAGGTTAACGTCAAAAATTCCAAAATGATTGAAGTTGAAGTTACCAAGATGATCCAACAGATGGGAGTACCCGCGCATGTCAAGGGATATCAGTATCTGAGAGACGCTATTGTCTCCGTGATCAAAGATGTTTCTCTGCTTGGCGCCGTGACCAAAGAATTGTATCCGATGATTGCCAAAAATTATGGTACGACTCCCAGCAGAGTGGAAAGGGCAATCCGCCATGCGATTGAACTAGCCTGGGACAGAGGAAATATTGAGTTTATGAACAAATTTTTTGGCTATACGATTAATGTTGACCGCGGGAAACCGACGAACTCGGAATTTATCGCGATGGTCGCAGATAAATTGAGAATTGCTGATAAGTTATAAGATAGAAATTTTGGCGATTTTAGCCAATTTTAAACTAACTGAGTAGAGAACACCTTCTCCTTTGTTTTCAAATAAATGAGAAGGTGTTAATTTATTACAATGCTTATTTAGGCTGTAGGAAGCTTGATATCGAGAAAGAAATTGCTTTTGCCATGGTTGACTAGGTTTGGCCAAGGTATTGAATGATCTGAGCCTTATCTTCTCTGGACGCATGATAAATTGGCTGAAGCTGACCGTTAGATATACCGGCCCATCGTAAATAGATAATTTGTTCGTATTGTGTTTCAAATACCGGATCAAAATATTTTAGATTTAAAATAATATAATACTGACTAACCTGTCCGGCGTCAATTTCTTGGGATTGCATATCGATGTTGACAACGAGATCCACAGTGGAATCAGGAGAAACATAATTGGCGAGGGAGAGCTGATCAACCCGGAGCGGTTCTGCATTTAAATCACTATCTACAAAAATGGTCTGGCAATGGAGTGAAGCTGCCGGATGCGTACCGACGTTGGTGAAATGAAAGCTGAATGCCACATCTTTTTTATTAAGAATCTTCACAGAAGGAGATTGTGTAAAGGTAAGGTAAGGTTTGACGGATCCCCGTTCTTCCTTCCAGGCTGACAGGGAAATATAGACGGTAATCATGGAGGTAACAGCAAATATAAAGGTTGTTATCGTTACCAGCAGCTGATAGGTGTTATGGTGAGATTCAGCCGGCATATTTACGCCTCCCAGACCAAATAGATAGGATATAATGTATCATAGTATGGAAGAAGGCAATAATATGCCAGCATCCGGTCCAAAATCCATTAATCAGGATAACTGATTTCATCTAATATTTTAGAACACAGGAGGTTCTTCATGGATAATAATGACCTGACAGAAAAATGTATTGCTGAACAGAGGGTATATTCCGGAAAGTTCATCAGTGTCAATCGGGATACAGTTGAACTCCCGAATGGAAAAACGTCCATTCGGGAAATTGTTAGGCATTCCGGTGCTGTAGCCATCGTGCCTGAACACGAAGGCAAGATCATAATGGTTCGCCAGTACCGCTATGCGCTGGCCAAGGAAACGCTGGAAATTCCAGCCGGGAAAATGGACCCGGGTGAAGACCCGGAAACTTGCGCCTTAAGAGAATTAAGGGAGGAAACAGGTTATCAAGGAGAACTAAACTATCTTGGCTCTTTTTATACATCACCGGGTTTTACCGATGAAATGATCCATATCTACCGGGCACAGCATCTGAGCTGGTCCCCTCTGGACTGTGATGACGATGAGTTTTTGAATGTCGTAGCTGTTCCAAGGGAACAGGCTCTGCAAATGGCAGGGAGCAGCGGATTCTTTGATGCCAAAACTGCCATTGGCCTGCTACTGGCGCTATAAACGAATAAAGATATTTTCAAAAATTTCCTCAGCGTTTTTACATGCATTTTAGCGTTGACAAGGTACTAGTCTTCTGCCTTCCTGAATATGATTTTCTTGAGGACAAGTCTTCAGGGAGGTAGAATGATGAAGAAAATGCTGTACGATCATATCAATCAGTACTGGGTTATCTATCTGACGCTCTGCTGCGTATTTTTAGCCGGAGGTGTTTTCGGAGCAGTTGGGGTCAGTTCATTGGGAATAGAAAAAGCGGAAGAACTAACCGGTTTCTTCAACAGCCTGCTCGGAGAACAACCAACTGCCATAGATACGTCATTCCTTCAGCAGCTAGCCAGGGATAACTTTATTATGATGGCGGGGATATGGATCCTTGGCTTGACGGTGATTGGAACTCCACTGGTATACCTGATCGTCTTTACGAGAGGATTTATCTTAGGTTTTACGGTTGTGTTTATTATTCAACTGAAAAAAATGATGGGTTTGGGCTTGGTCCTGTTTACGATTCTATTCCCATCGCTTCTGGCGGTTCCGTGTCTTCTGCTCGGAGCCGGTCTTGCGACTGTTTTCTCGCTTCTCCTGCTGCAGGGAAGGATGCGGGGTGATTTTCTAAAGAATAACTTTCTCCACTACTGTGGCATGGCCTTATTGATCTCCATCGCGGCTTTAGCCACAGGGTTACTACAAGGATATTTTACCATACTGGGAGCGCGCCTTTTCGGCTTATAGACAGGGGACAGCCTTATTTTTTAATTAATGTGAAACGATAATCCCTAAAGAAAAGGATAATTCCTCCTTGCGTAGAAATGAACTGCAGGGGGATATTTTATGTCTAAAGATAGCAAATTAAGGGATGATCTGTTAGAAGATTATCTGTACCATCTACGTGTTGAAAGAGGGCTTTCCGCAAATACCTGTTCCAATTACTGCAGGGATCTTTATAAATTTGTACTTTTTGTTCACGAAAATGACAGGACAGTTTTGCAGTGTAGTACTTCAGACCTGATCACTTTCATTCTGGACGAAAAGAAGCAGGGGAAATCTGCAAGAACACTGGCTAGGTATACGGCAGCTTTAAGAGGATTTTACGGATATTTGCTTCAGGAAGACAAAAGAAATGACGATCCAACGGTCTTTCTGCCGGCCCCGAAACTCGAACAAAAGCTGCCCCGCGTCTTGTCGGAGATCAATCTGACCAGGGCAATTGACCAGAATGATAATCAAAATGATCTCAGCAGTAGAGACCGGGCGATTGTCGAGGTTCTCTATGGGAGCGGGCTCAGGGTCTCAGAGCTGATTGGACTCAGCCTGAACGATATTTCCTATCATTTGGGATATATTCGCTGCCGGGGTAAAGGGAATAAAGAAAGAATCGTTCCTTTGGGTGAGCCCGGCATCCTTATCTTAAAGGCATACATTGATTCCACAAGGCAAACGCTGCTCACCCGCAACCCGAAACCAACAGCAGAAGCCAGGAATATCCTTTTTCTCAATTCACGCGGTAGACCGCTGACACGTCAGGGAGTCTGGCTGATTTTAAAAAAATGGGCGGCGGAAAATAATTTGAGTTCAGATATTTATCCGCATTTATTAAGACACAGTTTTGCAACACATTTGCTTGATAATGGTGCTGATTTGCGTTCGGTTCAAGAAATGCTTGGGCATGCCGATATATCGACCACTCAGATCTATACCCATTTAACGAAAAAACGCCTGTTGGATGTTTTCCGCAAATCACACCCGCGGGCTAAAAAAGGAGGAAATACAGATGGCTCGGGCGATATTGATCGTAATGGATAGCGTTGGCATCGGAGCAATGCCGGATGCAGCCCAATATGGCGATGAAGGAAGCAATACGCTGGCGAATATATCCAAGCAGGCAGGCGGATTGAAAATCCCGAATCTTCAGCGTATGGGTCTTGGCAATGCACGCGAAATTCCTTTTGTTTCTCCCCAAAACAATCCTTCCGCAAATTACGGGTTCATGGCTGAAAGATCAAAAGGCAAGGATACAATCACCGGCCATTGGGAAATGACCGGGATCATTCTGGATCAGGCTTTTCCAACTTTTCCGTCCGGCTTTCCTGATGATTTTATCAGAAGGTTTGAAGAACGAATCGGCCGGCTGACTTTAGGCAATGAGGTGGCATCCGGCACGGAAATTATGCAGCGCCTCGGGGCAGAGCATGTCAGGACTGGACAACCGATTGTTTATACCTCTGCCGATTCAGTATTCCAGATTGCAGCGCATGAGGAGGTTATTCCATTAAATGAGCTGATGGAGATATGCAGAATTGCCCGGGAAATGCTGCAGGGTGACTTACGGGTTGCCCGTGTCATTGCACGCCCTTTCATCGGCGAAACAGGCAATTACCAAAGAACACCAAACAGGCATGATTTTGCTGTGGATCCTCCGGAAAAAACACTGCTGGACAGGATTGTTGAAGCCGGGCAGAAAGTATTGGCAGTCGGCAAAATTAACGATATCTTTAATGGCAAAGGAATCAGTGAGCATGTCAGCTCTCATGGAAATGACGATGGAATCGCCAAGACCATCGAATATCTGCGGCGGGACGACGCAGGCTTAATTTTTACAAATCTTGTTGATTTTGATATGGTTTATGGACACCGCAATAATGTCAGGGGTTATGCCGAGGCCCTTGAGGCCTTTGATGCCAGAATTCCAGAAATAACTAGCATTCTTAAACAGGATGATATCCTATTTATTACGGCCGACCATGGCTGTGATCCGACGACAGTAAGCACAGATCATTCCCGGGAATACGTTCCGCTGCTTGTATACGGGCCGAAGCTGAAGCAGGGAGTGAATCTCGGACAGAGAGCCTGCTTTGCAGATCTTGGAGTGACCATTGCCGAATATTTGGGGGTACAGTCGATTGAAATCGGGACCAGTTTTTATACAGAATTGAAAGGAGAAAATCAGCATGATTAATGAACAAGTCATGACGATATGGCTGAATGATGCCCGTAATTTTCTGCTCAAGAAAATCTCATACATTCCTGAAATAGGCATTATTTTAGGTTCAGGTCTTGGCAAGCTGGCTGAACTTGTGGAAGATGCTGTCGTTATTCCGTACAGCGGAATCCCTCATTTTCCTGTGTCTACTGTTACAGGGCATTCCGGCAAGCTGATCGTCGGAACATTGGGAGACAGAAAGGTCATGGTTCTCCAGGGACGTTTCCATTATTACGAAGGTTATGAGATGCATGAAGTGACTTTCCCGGTCCGTCTGATGCAAACGATCGGGATGAAAGGTTTGGTCGTGACCAATGCCGCTGGAGGAATCAATTCGGATTACCGCCCCGGGGATCTGATCGTGATCAAAGACCATATCAACCTGATGGGAAGCAGTCCGCTGCGAGGAGCGAATCTCAGCAATCTTGGACCGCGTTTCCCGGATCTCAGTGAAGCCTATGACGGCAAATGGAGAGAGCTGGCACTATCCCTGATGAAGGAGTACGGCTTGAATCCCTGGCAGGGAGTCTATGCGGCGCTCAGCGGACCGAGCTATGAGACGCCTTCAGAGATTCGTTATTTAAGAACGATTGGAGCCGACCTTGTCGGAATGTCCACTGTACCGGAAGTCATTGTTGCGAATCATGGCGGGATGAAAGTGCTTGGCATCTCGTGTGTGACCAACATGGCCGCCGGAATATTAAAGCAAAAGCTTGACCATCAGGAGGTATTGGCGACGGCGGACCGGATTGAGGAGACGTTTCTGCGGTACATGAGGCAATTAATCGCGCTGCTGGACTGATGCATGCATTATAGGCATGATTTCATACCTGAAACCTCTTGAGATCGGTCTCAGTTTCCAATTTGCTTTAGGGTATGGTTCTATATGGAATTTCTCTTCGGGTAGGCCTGCGTGCCACAGCACCGCTCCTCGGCAGATAGCGCCCTCCTGGCGCTAACGGCCGCGCTGCGCAATCCTTGCTCCGCTTTTCGCGGAGCCGTGGCACGCAGACTGATCTGAGGGTTTTATTCAGCGCAGATAATCCAGATGATTGTTGAAAATACAGTTGTTCCAGTGATAACCTCAATTCTTGCAACAATGCCATAATAAAATGATTCTGCATCATGACATGCACAATAGACTTAAACTTATTATCAGTCTGGGTGTCACAACTCCGCGAGAAGCGGAGCACGATGCGGAGCGCGGCTATTTGCGCCACGGAGGGCGCAATAGCCGAAGAGCGGTGCTGTGACACACAGACCAGCCCCAAATAAATAGTAATAAGGCGGCATAAATACGATGAGAATGGTTGAGCTGATTGAAAAGAAGAAAAACGGCTATCCGCTTACGCGGGAGGAGATCAGGTTTATCGTTCAGGGTTATGTTCAAGGAAACATCCCAGACTATCAGGTCTCGGCGTGGACGATGGCGGTCTATTTTAAGGGGATGACCGTTCAGGAAACAGCGGAGCTGACCATGGCGATGGCGGAGAGCGGAGATCAGCTTAAACTGTCCCTTCCGGGGAAAGTATTTGTCGATAAGCACAGTTCCGGAGGCGTTGGGGATAAGACAACGCTGGTTGTTGCCCCGCTGGTAGCCGCTTGCGGCGTTCCGGTTGCCAAGATGTCCGGTAGAGGCCTCGGGCACACTGGGGGAACCATTGACAAACTCTCCGCTATTCCGGGATTCCGGGTCGAATTAGGAGAACAGGAGTTCCTTGAGCAGGTAGGCAGGATTGGCTTAGCGGTCGTCGCCCAAACCGGTAGCATGGTTCCAGCAGATAAAAAACTTTATGCTTTACGGGATGTTACGGCAACGGTCGATTCGATTCCGATGATTGCTTCTTCCATCATGAGCAAAAAGATTGCCGCCGGCGCCCAGGGGATTGTGCTGGATGTAAAATACGGCTCAGGCGCTTTTATGGCGACGTTGGAAGAAGCTAAAACACTGGCGGATATCATGGTTGGGATCGGCAAAAATCTGGGCAGGGATATGGCGGCGGTCCTGAGCAGGATGGACCAGCCGCTCGGGAGGGCCGTCGGCAACAGTCTTGAAGTTCTTGAGGCCATTGACTGTCTGCAGGGCAAAGGACCTGATGATTTAATGGAAGTGTGTCTGGAACTGGCAAGCTGGATGCTTGTGCTCGGGAAGAAAGCTGCTACAATCACGGAAGCTGGAGAGATCCTGAAAGATACACTGCAGAGCGGCAGGGCCTGGGAGAAGTTTTTGGCGTTTGTTCAAGCCCAGGGAGGCGATACGGCCGTGCTGCATGCCAAAAACCTGCCCCTGGCTTCAGAAAAAATTGTTTATAAAGCCGAAAGAGCAGGTTATATTCAACATATTGATGCCCGGAAGATTGGGCTTCTGGCCATGGCTCTCGGGGCCGGCCGGGAAACGAAAGACAGTGCAATCGACCTTGGCGCAGGTGTTTATCTGTTGAAAAAGGCCGGTGACGCAGTGCAAGCCGGTGAACCATTATGCATGCTGTATACTTCTTCTGCCGAAAAAAGTTCGCTTGGATTGGCAAAGGCTGCAGCGGCGATTACAATTGACGAAGAAAAGCCGCTGCTTAAACCGACGGTTTCGACAGTGATCCGCTAAAAAGACCGTTATTTTTTATATTCGGACATCTGGGCGATGAACTTATTGCCGAAAACTTCAAACTGCTCTAATACGGGAATAAATTCCTGGCCGATCTTACTAAGGGAATACTCGACTTTTGGCGGTACTTCCGGATAAACATAGCGGTCAATCATACCGAACTCTTCGAGAAATCTCAACTGTTTGGTCAGTGTGGCCTGGGTGATGCCCGGGATCTTGCGCTGCAATTCACCAAAGCGATGGGTCTTTTCTCTGAGATGCTTAATAATCAGAATGGACCATTTTCCGGAAAAAATTTTTTGGGCGGTAAAGTACGGACATTTGCCAAACAAATTGATTTCTTGTTCCATTTTTTTACTCCACTTCTTATTAATATCACGTTTACACCTATAGTATCTATTTGGATACTTATAACAGAAAAAAATCGTACTTGTTCAATATTTGATATCTGTTATTATGATGATACATCACGATTATAACGTGTTATTTTGAAAGGAGTCAAGATCATGAAGTCAATTGCCCAGTTTCTGTCTGATGCCAAAACATTTTACCTTGCTACAGCAGACGGTGATCAGCCGCATGTCCGTCCGTTCGGCGCTGTCGCAGAGTATGACGGGAAAACGTACATTTGCACCAATAATCAAAAAAATGTCTTTGCCCAATTACTGAAGAACCCGAAAGTCGAAATTTCCGGAATGGTTGGGGACAAATGGATCCGACTCGTCGGGAAAGTAGCCGTTGACCCGCGCCCTGAAGCACGTGAGGCGATGTTCGAAGCCAATCCGAGTTTAAGAAATATGTACAAGTGCGATGACGGCCTTTGTGAGGTCCTGTACTTCACTGAAGCCACAGCGTCGATTCATTCTTTCACCGCAGACCCGGTAGAGTTCACAATTTGAGAATTATTACAGAACCTAAAATACGTAATCTGACTTAAACAAAAAAAGACTTGAACTGTAAAAGGTTCAGGTCTCTTTGTGTTTTCAGGCAATTTTTACATGCTTATGTCATAGACTATTCTTGAACAACAGCGATTTGACGTTTCTTGTAAAGATTAATTTTATACGAACGTTGACTGGAGTGGGGCCGATGAAAGAAGCTAAGAAGATCTATGAGTTTTCCGGCAGTCTGAATACAAGCATGCGGTATGCTGTTTATGCCGATTCTCATCGTTTTTTGAAGCATAAGCATGCCTGGAAAGCAGCTCACTGTCTTAAGAGTTTTGGCTGCAGGGTTTACCTGGTTGCTCCTGATTTGAAAACAAAAACATTTGAAGGGAGCAGGGTTTATCCGGATTTAAACGCGCTAAAGGGTAAAGTTGATGTTGTGGTTCCGTGCCTCAGGGCGGAGCTGATTCAGAACATTGTCGTGGAAGCTGCGGAATGCGAGGCCAAAGCAATTTGGTTCCAGGAACAGAATTGGACTCCCGAATTTGATGCAGCGTGCCGGGAGAATGGAATCGAAGTTGTTCGCGGGTGTGTTTTGAAACATAAAATTTATCCAAGGCCGTTCGCATACCTGAATCCTTGTTATTGGCACGGCCGGAAAGTGAATAAAGTACCGGGAAAGTACCAGCGGATTTAATCATATCTAAGATTATTGAAAACATAACATGATTTGATTTGATAAGGGCATACTAAAACAACAAATATAACTTTAGCTTGGGAGGTTTTCGTATGCCTAAATTTTGTTTACGGATGCTGACAGCGGTCCTAGCCGCGGCATGTTTGCTCGGATGGATGACGGCGCCGGTCAAGGCTGCAAATATTGAGACAGCTGCTGAAAGCGCGATTCTTATGGATGCGGCAACGGGCAAAATTCTTTATGAGAAGAATGCTCATAAAGAACTGCCTCCGGCAAGCGTTACGAAGCTGATGACAATGCTACTGGCAGCAGAAGCTGTCGAAGGGGGCAAAGTCAAATTGACCGATACGGTGACTGCGAGTGAGAATGCTTCTTCTCTCGGCGGATCGCAAATCTATCTCGAGCCGGGAGAGAAGTTTACGTTAAAAGAACTTTTAATTTCGATCGCAGTAGGGTCGGCGAACGATGCCTGCGTGGCTGTTGCGGAACATATCTCAGGGACCCATGAGGAATTTGTGGATTTGATGAACAGAAAGGCCAAGGAATTAGGACTGAAGAATACCCATTTTGCCAATGCATACGGACTGCCGGCGGAGGGGCATTACACGAGTGCCTACGATCTGGCAGTTTTGGGCAGGGAAGCGCTCAAATACCCGCTGGTATCAGAATTGACATCCATGAAGGAATATGAACTGCGCAACGGTGAGTTTAAATTGTGGAACACCAATAAACTTTTATGGTGGTATGAGGGAACGGATGGATTTAAGACCGGTTGGACGCAGGAAGCAAAATACTGTTTAGCCTCAACTGTAAAAAGAGATGGCCTGAGACTGATCTGTGTTGTCATGGGAGTTCCACAGGTCAGAGGCCATTTTCAAGAGTCTATGAAGATTTATAATTATGGATTTGCTAATTACGTTTATAAAGAATTTGCTCCTGCCGGTTCTAAACAAGGAGAAGTTATTGTTCATAAAGGGAAGCTCCAAACAGTTGACCTTATCTGTCAGAAAGCTGTCGGCTTGTGTGTTGAGAAAGGGAAGGAGAAGGAATGCCGGACTGAAACCAGGTATTTTGCAAACCCGGTATCTGCACCAATCACTAAGGGACAGCAGCTCGGAGAAATGATTATTTATTGCGGTCAGAAAGAAGCTGACAGCATAAAGCTTGTAGCTGCAGAATCAGTTGAAAAAGCAGGACTGCTGGAGATGTTCAAGCGCACGGTTCATCAGTCCTACAGCATGGCCCCGCCGATTTATGCCAACTAAAGTTCAGGCGGATTGTCGTTCAGAATCTGCTTTAAATGAAGCAAGGCAGCACGTTCGATCCTGGAAATCTGTACCTGGGAGAGGTTCATGATTTTAGCAATTTCATTTTGCGTTTTATCTTCAAAGAACCGCTGATACAGAACCTCTTTCTCTCTTCCGGGCAGTTTATCAAGGACTTCCTGTAGGGCAATTTTTTCAAACCATCCCGGATTGGTATCCTTTTCCTGCGGAATTTGATCAATCACATAAATAGGATCAGAATCGTCCTGATAAAGCGTATCATGGATTGACGACGGGCTTTGCACTGCTTCGAGGGCGAGTATGATATCCTCGCTCGGTGTGCCGATATCTTCGGCGATTTCATTGATCGTGGGTTCCCTGTTTAATTCTGAGGAAAGTTTTTCCCGGGAACGGTTGATCTTGTAAACCAGTTCTTTATAAGAACGTGGAACTTTAATCGGATGGTCATCTCTCAAAAATCTTCGAATTTCGCCAATAATCATCGGTACGGCGTACGTGGAAAATTTAACGCCGTACGAGAAATCAAATTTATCAATGGCTTTGATGAGGCCGATGGTACCGATCTGAAAGAGATCCTCCAGATCATATCCCCTGTGGGAAAAACGTTGGATCATATTAAAAATGAGCTTCAAATTACAATTGACCAAACGCTCCCGGGCATCGATGTCACCATTTTGGGCTTTGTGTAGAAGCTCCATCATTTCTTGTTCGGAGAGCAGGGGGAAACGGGGCAGGTTCATATCTGAAAGTCGCTGAATCATCTTCACACCCCCTCTAATGAGAGGATGGACGGTTGTGGTTTAAGTATTTCACCATCAATACTTTGGTTCCCTTGTTCACTTCAGATTCGACTCGCAGTTCATCCATGAAGGACTGCATAAAAACAAAACCAAGTCCCATTCTGTCGGGGTCCGTAGAATATGAAGCCTGCATGGCTTGATTTACATCGGGGATGCCGCAGCCGTTATCGGTTACCTGAATAGAAATTCTTGTTTCATCTGCCTCCAGTTCCAACGTGACAAAATGATTAGGCACATTGCTGTAACCATGGATGATTGCGTTGGAAACTGCTTCAGAGACAGCAACCTTCAATTCTTCAAGCTCGTTTAAGGCCAAATCCATTTGGGCTCCAAGCGAAGAGGCCAGCATGCGGGCAATTGTTACATTCTGCGGCAGACTCGAGAATGTTAGGATCATTTTATTGACTTCCATTGATTTTTCCCCTTTCAACTCCGAATTGGTTTATACGGCAGGTTCTTTTGGTAAAAATTCTATAATTTTGGGAAGCCCCGACAGTTCCATAATCCGGTAAATATGCGGCGGAGCATTGGCAATTTTAAGCTTTCCTTCGAGAGGAAGCAGTTTTTTATATCGTCCTAAAATAACTCCCAGACCGGAACTGTCAATGAAACGAAGATCATCCAGATGCAGGATCACCGTTTTGATTCCTTTTCTTTCTATTTCCAAGTCAATCACGGATTTTAACTCATTGGCATTCTTCATATCAAGTTCACCTTCAAGATATAAATGAAGGGTTTGTCGTTCAATTCTTTTTTTCATTGATGCACGCTCCTTATTACAAGTCGTTAAATCTATCTTCGACATCACCCAGATATTTCCTTCGTGCTATATTTTAAAAATATTGGTATATCCTGAAGTAAAGTTAAAAAAACGGATAAAACATTTGACAATACTTGAATTTCTTAGCGGAAAACCGGGAATTATTAATCAAAAAAAGGGGTGAAAATCATTGTCGGAAGTTAAACTCCGTCCGCCATCGATTGCGGTAACCCAAGAGGAATATAAACAATTAACTGAAAAGCTTTCGCCAAAACCAACAGTTTTGAAAAATGTACTGTCGGCTTTTATTGTCGGTGGAATCATTTGCAGCTTGGGCCAGGTGATTGTCAATTTTTACATGAATTATGTCGGGTTGGCTAAAACAGCTGCTCAGACAGCGGGAACAGCGACACTGATCGTTATAGGGGCTCTTTTGACCGGTCTCGGTGTTTATGACACGATCGTCAAATATGGGGGAGCCGGAGGGATCATTCCTGTGACCGGTTTTGCGAATTCGATGGTTTCACCGGCACTTGAATACAAGAGAGAAGGGTATGTGTTTGGAGTAGGCGGTAAGCTTTTTACAATTGCCGGTCCAATTTTGGTTTATGGGATTATAAGTTCAATCATTGTTGGCTTGATCTATTTATGGATCAGATAATCACGGAAAGGAGAAAAACATTTTGAATTCCAAAAGAGTAGGCAACCAGACGGTTGTATTTGGTCAGCCGCCGGTTATTCTAGCTGGGTATAACGTTGTCGGACCCAAGGAAGGCCAGGGTCCGTTAAAAGATACCTTTGACATGGTCCTGAAGGACAATTACGCGAGTGAAAAAACTTGGGAAAAAACAGAAATGAAAATGCTGGAGACTTCCATGACGAAGGTTGCAGCCAAAGCAAATGTCCCGCTGGATTCCGTGGATTATAACCTGGCAGGGGATCTGCTGAACCAGATTATTTCTTCCAACTATGCTGCCAGACAAGTCGGCCTTCCATTTATCGGTCTCTATGGCGCCTGCTCAACAATGGCGCTTTCCTCTGCCCTGGGGACGATGCTGATTGACGGCGGGTTCGCGTCTAAAGTGCTATGCAGCGCATCGAGTCATCATGAGACAGCGGAGAGACAATACCGTTTTCCAAATGAGCATGGCAACCAGAGAGCAATGTATGCCCAGTGGACGGTAACAGGAGCAGGCAGCATCCTTCTGGCTGATCAAGGAGAAGGGCCCAAAATCACAAGTGCAACAATTGGCCGGGTCTTAGACTACGGTGAAACTGATACCAACAATATGGGTGCGGCCATGGCACCGGCAGTTGCCGACACCATCCTGAATCATTTTCAGGACCTTAACCGTCAGCCGGACTATTATGACTTGATCATTACCGGAGACCTCGGGACGGTCGGGCTTCAACTCTTACTTGAGGTTTTAAAACGAAGCGGCCTGCGGCTGTCCAATAATTTCTCAGATTGCGGCACGCTGATTTACAGCAGCGAACAGGATACACATGCGGGCGGGAGCGGATGCGGCTGTTCCGCAGTCGTCCTGACAGGGTATCTTTTGAATAAACTGAAAAGCCGGGAACTGCAAAAAATCTTGTTTGTCGGCAGCGGCAGCCTTCATAGTTCTGTATCGTCCCAACAGGGCGAATCCATGCCGGCAATTGGTCATGCTGTGTCAATTGAAATGAGTTAAGGGAGGTCTTTTGATGCTAAATAACATTTTACCTGCTTTTCTGGTTGGCGGACTCCTGTGCGTCGCCGGACAGCTGCTGATGGATTTGACGAAAGCCAAAATTACGCCGGCACATGTGCTGGTTGGGTACGTGACCGGTGGGGTTATTCTGGGCGGACTGGGGCTATATGAACCACTGATCAAGCTCGGAGGTGCCGGCGCAACCGTGCCGCTTTCGGGTTTTGGCTATACGCTGGTCAAAGGTGCGATCGAAGGAGCACAAAGCGGCGGTATACTCGGGGTTCTGGCCGGCGGTGTTCAGACCGCTGCAACAGGAATTGCTGTTGCGGTACTGTTCGGCTATCTGACAGCAATTGTATTTAATCCGAAAGGTTGATGAAATGAGCTCTACAGCTGAAACCACAATGAGTATTTCCAAAAACTATCAAGAAAACGTCAATTATTTGAATCAAAAACTTGGTGTACCTGAAAGCTTTGACATTGTGCTCCGGGAAATGAACATCGGCGGCAAAAAAATCGCGATTTATTCCGTCAATGGAATGGTAAATAGACCTGCCAGCAATCTGATCCTGGAAGTGCTTTCGCAGCTCGAACGCGCGGAACTCGCCGTGAATGCGGTAGACAAACTTGTGAAGTCAAAGATCATTGACCTGCAGGTTTCAGAAGTCGAAGCCATGGATGAAGTCATCTACTTTCTGTTATCCGGAACGATGGCAATACTTATTGAGGGGAGAACTGAGGCTATCATTGTGGATGTCAGGAGTTACCCGGGCCGCATGCCGGAGGAACCGGATATTGAGCGGGTAACAAGGGGTTCGCGCGATGGTTTTACGGAGACGCTGGTTTTTAATACGATCCTGATCCGCCGCCGTCTGCGTGACCCGGGCTTAAGGATGAAGCTGGTGAAAGCAGGCAGCCGTTCTAAAACGGATGTCTGCATTGCCTATATTGAAGATATTACAAATCCCAAAATGGTGGAGTATATTGAAAAAGAAATCAAGAATATCAAAATTGACGGTATCCCAATGGCGGAAAAGACGGTTGAAGAATTTATCCTCGGCAGCAAATTCTGGAATCCGTTTCCAAGGGTCAGATACACGGAAAGACCTGACGTAGCTGCAATTCATCTGCTCGAAGGCAATGTCATCGTGATGGTCGACACTTCCCCGAGTATTATCATCGCGCCGTGTACGTTATGGCACCATGTCCAGCACGCGGAAGAATACCGCCAAGAGCCGGTTGTGGGTATGTATTTGCGGTGGGTAAGATTTTTCGCCATCTTTCTGTCCGTTTTTATCACGCCGTTATGGCTGGCAGCGGCACTGAATCCGCAACTTCTTCCTGATGCGCTTAAGTTTATCGGAGTTCAAAAGCCGGCGAGAGTCCCTCTATTATTTCAGGTGCTGATGGGGGAATTGTCAATTGATATGCTGAGGATGGCCGCTATCCATACTCCGACGCCTCTGGCTACAGCTCTGGGTTTAATCTCAGTGTTCATGATGGGAGATGTGGCGATAAAGGTCGGTTTGTTTACCCCGGAAGTCGTCATGTATATCGCCATTGCCGCAGTCGGAACCTTCGCGACGCCAAGTTATGAACTGGCTCAGGCCAACAGGCTTGTCCGTTTATTCCTTGTACTGGCTGCCGGACTGTTTAATTTTTGGGGACTGGGTGCAGGCGTCTTGCTTGTTTTATTCATTTTGCTGCGGACCAACTCCTTCGGTGTACCCTATCTTTGGCCTTTAATTCCGCCTGATATAAAAGCCTTACAGACAATTCTGTTGCGTAATCCGGTTCCGATCAATAACCTTAGACCCAGTATTTTTAAACCCAAGGACCGGATCAGACAGCCCAAGGATAGACAGCCGAAAGAAAGAACAAATCCGTAATGATAGATAGCAGGCAAGGAGCTGCAAGGCTACAGACGGTCTCATGCCGCAATGGAATGGACGGACTAGTGCTGCGATGCTGCGGAAGGCAGGGAGCGGCTCGGACGAACAAACACCAAGTCCAGGGAAACAAGAAGTAAAATAGCGATCAGGATCTTATTCAGATTATTTGCAGAGATATTCACCTGCGAGGCAACAGGCATCGGATAACCGTTCAGAAAAGAACTTGTCGAATTTGAAGAGGGGAGAACTGGACTTCGTAGAACCGGACTTGGCAGGACAGGGACCTGCAAGGTCATAACCGGTAGGTTTGCAGAGGTTAGAACCATACCAGGTAAAAATGCTGTTTGAAGTACGGAGCTTGGCTGTCCTGTCTGGGAATGCGGGTAAAAAATTTTCCGTGAATTACCGTAATTCCTGTTAGCCAAAGAAAAATAACGCGGATCGTTTACAGCTGACAGATATGACATGTGTTTATTGAATAACGTATTGCTCATATTGATCTCCCTCAATTGACTCGTACCCGATACCCGTGCCATGTCAACGCTAAAGCGTAAATATCCTGACGACAGATTTGGTTTGGAGACATTTAAACCCGCAAAAATATGATAAGATAAAGAAAGAATATTTTGATTGACCATGCTAAGGTATTATACGAAATGAGTTACCATTATGATACAAAAGTGGTAATTTATGAGGAGTGATAAATTGTGATTATAGGGTTTGGTTTTGGAAGTCCACTGACGGCACTTTTGATGTTGGTCGTCACAGCGTCACTGTCTTATTTTTTCTTTAAAGCAATTAGGGGACGGCAGAACGGTGACTGGACTGGAGGGGGGGACAGTGACATCTCAGAACTCAGGCGGAGAAAACGTGCCCATTATTATGAACAAAGACAAAGGGCCAGGGAATTAATGGACGAATATGATCTGACCGATCAGGAAATTGAGGAGAGAATTAACCGGGAGTTGCGTTAACACTGGTAGTTGTATCAATAACCTTAATATCCCGTATTTCGGTCAGCGCGCCGCTGGGCGCAAGGAATATATCCCTGGCAATAAGCAAATCCATAACGGCAATGGTTTCACCTCCTTTTCTCCGGATTGACAGGCCGCTTGAATGCGGCTTGTCCGTATAGTCTAATTTAAAGATTAGGATCAATAAAAAGGAGGTGAGTTAGTTGAGCACTGTAAATGTCCTAAAAACCATTGGCCAAAGTAAAATGAATAAATTTTTTGTTATCGTGGCGGTATTAGCTTTCTTGGGTCTATTATTTGATGGATACGCTCAGGGGGTTTACAGTACTTCCCTTCCTTCGCTGATTCAAGATACTGGTATTGAGCCAACAGTTTTTGGCCTAATTGGTAGTTATACACTATATGGAATGATTGCCGGCGGAATAATATTTGGAATGTTAGTTGATAAAATAGGTAATAAAAAAGTATTCATGTTAGCTATTGGCTTTTACGCGATGTTCACAGGTCTGATGGGAACTGCAACAACAGTATGGCAGTTTTCTTTATACCAAGTTTTAACAGGAATGGGTGCTGCCGGAATTGCCCCAGTTACCTTTGCTATGCTTGCTGAATATAGTCCTTTAAAAAATCGTATTCAATTGATTAACACGACGACTCTGGGAATGCCGCTTGGAAGAATGTTGAGCACTTTGGCAGGTATGGCTATTTTGCCATCGTTTGGGTGGAGACCAATGTTTCTGATTGGTTTTATTCCCCTGATTTTGATTGTTTTCTGTATTTTTTACTTACCTGAATCTATGCAAAAATTGATAAAAGACGATAAAAGAGAAAAAATTCAAAAGATCTTAAAATTAGTTGCCCCTGAATACATCCTAGCATAGACGAGCAATACGAAACAGAAATCCGTCCTTCCGACAAAGGATCATTCCTAAGTCTATTTAGAAACGGCATGGCTGTGAATACTATTTTATATTGGTTAATCATGGCACTATGTATGTTTATCATTTACCGCTTAGTAACATGGCTGCCTAAAATGATGATGGGTGCAGGATATAACTTAGGATCCAGTCTCATGTTCTTTTTTTTCACTTTCATCCTCGGGTCAATACCTGGTATCCTTCTATCGGGTCCGTTAGCCAATAAAATTGGACTTAAAGATACACTATCCTTATATGCAGCGGTTCCTGCCCTTGTTGTTCTGCTTTTGATGCTGAAACTAGATACAATTCTGGTATCAATTGTTCTGTTTGTCCTTGGAGCTGGTATGTATGGGTTATTGGGATTGACCTTTACATTCATATCAGTCAGTTACCCACTTGCCTTCCGTGGAACTGGATTAGGATGGGCCAATGCTGTGGGGCGTTTCGGCGGATCTTTCGCACCGGTGACTGGAGGGATGTTGATAGCCCAAGAGGCATCTTTGATAATGTACTTTATCGTATTCGCAACGGTGCCGTTTCTTTTGATAATGATCTGTGTTGTGGTTTCTCAACTAATCGCTAAGAAAGCTGCAGCTTCCATTAACAGATAGAAATAGTTCAAATAAGAGATATCGTCAAATTGCATGCTAAATCAAGTAGCGCAGAACGAGGTAAACCGTGCTGATGGCGACGGTAATAAGCATTACAGGGAAGCAAGCTTTAAAGTACTGGCCGAAGGTTATTTTATATCCAGCTTCCTCTGCCATACCGGAAGCCACGACATTGGCGCTTGCGCCGATAATGGTGCCGTTTCCGCCCAGACAGGCCCCCAGCGAAAGGGCCCACCATAACGGTGTAATATTCATTCCAGTCAGCACGCCGACATCCTGAATCAGCGGGATCATGGTTGCGGTAAACGGGATGTTGTCGACAAAGGCTGAAGCCATCGCGGAAACCCAGAGAATGGCCATGCCAAGTAAAAACATGTCACCGTGGGTTTGCTGTACAATGCTTTTGGCGAGTACTTCCAAAACGCCGGTCCGTTCCAAACCACCCACCAGCATAAAAAGACCGGCAAAGAAGAAGATCGTTTTCCACTCGACTTCTTTCAATATTTTTTCAGGTTTGACTTTGGAAATCAGAAGAAGAAGGACTGCTCCGGTCATCGCAACGACCGAAGACGGATAATTTAAGGTCCCATGAAGAATAAACCCCAGGATGGTCAGGCTCAGTACAACTAAGCATTGGGTAAGGAGCTTTTTATCCTTGAGTGCTTCGTATTCGTTGAACAGCAGGACCTTTTCCTTGTTCTTCTCGCTCGTATGGAGATGTTTTTTGTAAATCAGTAGAAATACGCCAATCGTGACAAGCAGGATAGGTACAATGACTGGAGCAACATTGATAATGAAATCCATAAAGCTTAAGCCCGTTTTTGTCCCGATCATTATATTTGGCGGGTCGCCAATCAAGGTTGCCGTGCCGCCGATATTCGATGCAAAGATCTGGCTGATCACGAACGGGACAGGCTTTAACTTGAGTTCCCTTGTTACATCCAGCGTGATCGGGAGAATCAACAGGATCGTGGTTACATTGTCCAGAAAGGCTGAAGCGACCGCTGTAATGAGGGAAAGGTATACCAGCACTTTCCAGGGTTCTCCTTTGGCCAGCTTGACAACTTTAATGGCCAAAAATTCGAATACACCGGTGCGCTGGGTGATTATGACGATCACCATCATACTGATCAGCAGGACAAGCGTGTTAAAGTCGATGGCTTCGTAAGGATTCTCGTGGTCTAAAAGCCCTGTAAGCGCCATCAGAACACCGCCGCCGAGCGCGATGATCACTCTGTCGATCTTGTCAGTCACGATGAGCAGATAGGCGGCCGCAAAGATGATAACGGACAGTGTCATAGTAGGTGTGAATTCCATTGCAGAAAGGCCTCCTTCGTCTTTTTTCTGCGTCTTTTCTGCTTCGATGTACACGATGTACGGCTTCGGCAATAAACTTTTTCCTCATACATTATGGCACTCCTGGCAAATTAATCAATAAGAATTGGGCAAACAGGTTCAATATATTTTTATTTTCCAAATGCTTTATTTTCTTATATAATAAATGGATATAAGAAATTGAGGAATTTCGATCAAAAAAGATCATTCCTATTGAAGAGGAGAACCAGGAGGGTACAATGGACGAAAAAATGGCCAAATTGAAGGAATACCTTCAAATGGAGACAGAGATTGCTTTCGAAGAATTCAAGACCTATTATACCGGTGTGATTGAACTGCTGAACAAAACGTATAACGAGATGGACCAGGCTGCCTGCTTGAAAGCCAGGTATATCTGCAACATTGTTCAGGCCAATGCTGAATCTCGTTCCCATAGAAGCAAGCTGAATGGGAAAGCTTTCAAAAAAATGGCTGCCAAATGCGGGTTCTGGGTCGATGCGATTGATCATCGGCTGAAAAAAGAAGGTATGACACAGAATGAAATTGACGCGGTGATGAGTGAGATGAACAAGGCTACCGAGCAGTAAAGACGTATGGATTTATCGGCGAAAAGGGTATGGATGGAGAATCTGCGATGATCATTATCCTGTCACATCAATTTCTCGATTTTGATGCGCTTGCAGCGATGGCCGCAGCGCAAAAGCTATGTCCTGAAGCTGTATTGGTGATCGACGGCAAATACGGTTCTTATGTACAGGAGTTTTTAGCGCTGGCCAAAGAACAATTGCCCTACTACCGCTTCAAAGATATTGACTTGGACAAGGTAGAAAAGATCATTCTCGTGGATACACAGGAAATGGAACGGTCCATCGGCAATAAAAATCTTATGGACAGGCTTCGGACCATCCCGATTGAGATCATTGACCATCATCCTGTCCTTGAACCGGATGGCCGGGACCGGACTGTGGAAATGGTGGGGGCCTGCACAACGATTCTGGTCGAACAGATTCAGCAAAGAGGCATTAACCTGACCAGTTTTGATGCGACGTTAATGGCTCTGGGGATTTATGATGACACCGGGAGCCTGCTTTTTGCCAACACAACACCGAGGGATCTGCTGGCAGCCGCCTATCTTTTGGAAGAAGGGGCCGAGCTTGCCGTTATGGCAGAGTATCTGCAGAGACCGCTTACCATGGAGCAAAAGGACTTATTTCAGCAATTGCTGGACAACGGCGTAATTGAAAAATATCATGAAATGCCGGTTTTTATCTCCTATGCCGAATGCAAGGAGTATCTTTCAGGGCTGGCGTTACTTGCTCACCGGATCAGTGAATTTGAAAATGCGGAGATTTTTTTCCTCGTCGTGAAGATGGAGGACCGGATCTATCTTGTCGGCAGGGCACGGGGAGGCAGCAAGCTGCCGCTCAATGAAATTGTTCAGGCTTTTGGCGGCGGGGGCCACGAAAAAGCTGCTTCAGCCGTGATTAAAAATGGCAATACTGATAATATTATCAGGCTGCTGCGAGAAGAAATTAAGCTAAGGGCGGAGAAACCCATAACTGTACGTGATATTATGAGTTATCCGGTTAAAACGGTTTTTCAGGATACCCCGATCGAAGAGGTTGGTAAGATGCTTCTGAAATACGGGCACACCGGCCTGCCTGTTGTCCAGAATGAAACACTTGTCGGAATCATCTCGCGTAGGGACGTGGACAAGGCCCTGAAACACGGGCTGCAGCACGCTCCGGTAAAGGGGTTCATGACCCGGGACGTAATCACGGTCCAACCCGATTTATGTTGGGAAGAGGTCCAGAAGCTGATGGTTTTACATGATATCGGCAGAATCCCGGTGGTGGAAAACGAGGTCCTTACCGGCATTGTGTCGAGATCCGATGTGATGCGACTTATTTATGGCAGCGTCGTGCCGACCTTAAATGAGCTTGCCAGAGACAGAAGCATGGCCAGACGGGAAGAAATTCTGCGACATATTGCAGCGCTTCCTCAGGACATTCAGGATGATCTGGCGGCAATCCGGGAAGCCGCTTCGAAAATGGGGAACCAGGTCTATCTGGTCGGTGGTTTTGTCAGGGATTTACTGATGAATATGCCGAACCATGATCTAGATATTGTTGTCGAAGGCGATGGGATTGAACTGGGCAGGATACTGAGTAAAAAACTGGCTTGCGACAAATTGGTCTTGCATGGGTCCTTTGGCACAGCCAGTCTGATTTTTAGTAACGGCACGCATTTGGACATTGCTTCAACCCGCCGGGAGGATTATGATTTTCCCGGAGCTTTGCCGGTTGTGGAGAAGTCAACCCTCAGAGAGGATTTGCTGCGGAGAGATTTCACCATTAATGCCATGGCTTTATGTTTGAACAAAGACCGTTTTGGTGATGTCATTGATTATTATGGCGGTTTTCGTGACCTGCAGCAAAAGGAAATTCGTTTCCTGCATAACCTCAGCTTTATTGACGATCCTACCCGGATGCTTAGAGCGGTAAGGTTTGCCGTTCGGTATGAGTTTAAGCTTGCCAAGGTGACGTCAGATGCGATACCGATCGCCTTAAAAGAAGACGTTTTTGCCAAAATCAGCACGGATCGTTTTACGGAAGAACTGATCCTGATCTATAAGGAACCCAAATTTCAGCGTATGGGCCGCGAGTTAATACGGAATGGTGTTTTCAAAGCCTGGTTTCAAGCAGACTATGCCTGGAATTTTGAGGAGGCAGAGTCCGTCGGTGAGCAAAGGTCATTGACTGAACGATGGCTTTTCAGCCTGAAAAATCTGGACAGTACTGAGATTTCCGCGGTTTTGGACAGACTGAACTTACCTAAATTTCTCAAAAAGATTACGCTGGAATACCTTCGGCTGAAGAAAGCCTTAAAATTGGCAGATCTTAACGATATAAAAAACGTTGATGAATTACTTGCAGGAGTTCCGTTATTGTTGTTTAATATTCTTGGCAGTGATGATGCCTACACGGATCCTTTAAAAAAATACTGTTTGCTGCGCGAGGGAATCCAGATGAAAACAACCGGAAAAGATCTGCGGCAATTAGGCGTCAGGGAAGGACCGGAAATCGGCAGCATTCTGAAACAAATTTGGCTGGCCTGGCTCGAAGGAAAAATCCGGACTCCGGATGAAGAAAAAAGGTATGTTAAAACCTTGCTTCAAAAAAAGAGAAGCATAAATAACGGCTAAACCCATCGCTTATATAAAAAGGAATGTGTCAATTGCTGAAGGGGGAAATGACTTTGAGAAACAGAATTTTTAGCGGGATGCGGCCGACAGGCTCGCTGCACATAGGACATTTAAGCGTTCTGCAAAACTGGGCCGCGCTTCAGGATGAATATGAATGCTATTTTGGTATTGTCGACTGGCATGCGCTGACCACGAGTTATGAAGATAAACTTGATCTTAAGGCCTTAATCAGGGAAATGGCGCTGGACTGGCTGAGTGTTGGAATCGACCCTGAAAAGAGCGCGGTGTTCATTCAATCCCAGGTCAAGGAACATGCGGAACTTCACCTTTTGTTCTCCATGTTCACGCCGATTTCGTGGCTGGAAAGAGTGCCGACGTATAAGGATCAGCTCCAGCAGCTCGGAAATGAAGGCAAAGATCTGCATACGTATGGTTTTCTCGGTTATCCTTTGCTGCAGGCGGCGGATATTCTCGTCTACAAGGCCAAAGCCGTTCCGGTAGGAGAAGACCAGATTCCACATATCGAACTTTGCCGGGAAGTCGGACGCCGCTTTAATTACCTGTATGGGAACGTTTTTCCCGAGCCACAGGCCCTTATCGGCAAAGTACCGCTGCTGCCGGGTGTCGACGGACGAAAAATGAGCAAAAGCTATAACAACGCGATCTCGCTTACAGCCTCAACAGAAGAAATCAATGTCAGGGTCAAACAGATGATCACGGACCCCGAGCGCCTCCGTAAGGATGATCCGGGACATCCGGAAGTCTGTGTGGTTTCCAAATTCCATCGTATCTACACGCCGGATGTGAACCGGGTCGAAGAAGAATGCCGTGCCGGAAAAATCGGCTGTGTTGCCTGTAAGAAGTATCTGGCCGAGAATATCGATAAAGTCCTTGCCCCTTACCGGGAAAGAAGATTATTCTGGGATGAAGATGGCAAGGTTGAAAAAGTACTGCAGGAGGGCGCAGAAAAGGCCGGAATTACCGCTGCAGCAACGATGGCGGAAGTCCGCTCGGCGCTGGGGATCTGATGGATGATGCTCTAAAACATGCACCGTATGTCGAAATCCCGAATTTTCAAGGTCCTCTGGATTTGCTCCTTCATCTGATCCAGGAGCATAAACTTGATATTTACGATATTCCCATCGCGCTTATTGCCGATCAATTCATCGCGACTGTCCGCCAAATGGAAGCGCTGGATATGGAAGTGACTTCGGAATTTCTGGTGCTGGCGGCCCATTTGTTGTACCTGAAATCACGCCAACTTCTGCCAAAACCGCAAAAGACCGAAGAGGAACTGCTGCTGGAAGAAGAGATGAAAAAGGACCTTGTGGAAAGACTTGTTACCTACAGGGCTTTTAAAAGTATTGCCTCGTTTTTGAACGCTAGGGAGGAAACGCAGGGCAGCAAGTATTTCCGGGAAATCGATCTGGAAGAGATCCTTTCTAGGATCCCACCACCGAACCCTTTACAGGGCATTGTCATGGAGGATTTGTTCAAAGCGTTCCAATCGGTTCTGGAGCGAGTTGAAAAAGGTGAGGATATCCAGTATGTGCAGGTCGAGGAAATCCCTGTGGAGATGATGACGAGTGACATCATGCGCAGAATGATCCTGCATCCCAGAGGGTTGAAGTTTAGTCAGCTTCTAAGATATGGGTCGAGAGTAGAAATTGTGGTAGCCTTTATTGCTTTGCTTGAACTGCTGAAAGAAGGAAAAGTCAGGGCGGAGCAAGGCGAGGAGGCCAATGAAATATTTTTAGTCCCAACTGAAAAAGCTTGGGACTTTCGAAATGAGGAATCAGGATGATGCTGTTTCAGGATACGGAGATTGCGGCGCTGGAAGCTTTGCTTTTTGTGGCCAAAGAACCTTTATGCATGATGAAAATTGCAGAATTATTGGAGATACCTGCCGACCATGTACCTGAATTTCTGCAGGTCCTGAGGGACAGATATGAAGATTCTGCGAGCGGTTTGGAGCTTATTGAGCTGGAACAAGGCTTCCGGCTTGGAACAAAGCCTGAACTTGCCGGCTATATCGAAGTTTTATACAAACAGCCTTCTCAGGTGCTATCGAATGCAGCGCTGGAAGTCCTGTCGATTATTGCTTACAAGCAGCCGATTACCCGCGGCGAAATTGATTTTATCCGCGGCGTTCAATCTGACAGGGCGTTGGCCACGCTGGTGGAAAGAGGACTGGTTAAAGACTTAGGACGGAAAGAAGGTCCAGGACGGCCGATCCTTTACGGGACAACCGAAGATTTTCTTATCCACTTTGGCCTGAAATCTATTCAGGATCTCCCGCCGCTGGAGCATACGGCAGAAGAGGAAGAAGCTTCAACGTATTTTGAGGAAGAACAATCAGAAAATGTCTAATCAGATTGAAAATATTCCAATCTGTTAGTCAAGCGTGTAGACGGCCAGATAGGAATTGTTTTTTATCGTAAGTTGTCTTTTTCTGTCGGATGTGCTAAAATAATTGAGCAAATTGAATATTTTTAGGGATAGAGGCGCAGTGCTTAAGAGTAATTATTCCGAGATGCCAGTCCATGACGAATAAAGAAAGGAAACACTGCCGAAGCCGGATGATGGCCAAGTGTCCGGCTGGGTTTATACTGAAAGAGTATAAAACTGTCATTCTGGAACGGAATGAAGCGCTATTCGGGACCTTTCAGATTACCGGTGTTTAATATGCCGGTAAAATAGGATTTTTCAGGTTTACGGGTAGTGTCCGTAAACCTTTTTAGTGTATCAGAAATACGCCAAGTGCTTTCTGATACGTCGAATTTCAGCTTAGGCTGCTGCCAATTTACCGTTAGAGGAGAGATACGACATGTCGAATAAATCGCTGCCTTTTTCCAGTCAGGAAATTGAAAGGATTGCCCAGGAGTATGGAACACCTTTTCATATTTATGATGAAAAAGCAATCCGAAAGAACGTGCGCAGGCTTCAGGCTGCCTTTGCTTGGAATCCAGGCTTTAAGGAATATTTTGCCGTAAAAGCCACACCGAATCCGTATATCTTAAAGATTTTAGCCGAAGAGGGCACCGGTGCGGACTGCAGTTCTCTTCCGGAACTTATTCTGGCCGAGAAGGCCGGGTTGAAAGGAGAAAACATTGTATTCTCCTCGAATGATACGCCGGCAGCCGAATTCCGTAAGGCCAAGGATCTTGGAGCGATCATCAATCTGGACGATATTACGCACATTGACTTTCTGAGCAGGGAAGCCGGAATACCTGAAATGATCTCTTTCCGCTATAACCCCGGTCCACTGCGCGAAGGCAATACGATTATCGGAAAACCCGAAGATGCCAAATATGGACTGACAAGAGAGCAGCTTTTTGAAGCATATGCCAAAGCAAGAGTTCTTGGCGCCGAAAGATTCGGTATTCATACCATGGTGATTTCCAATGAGCTGGATCCGGAGTTTTTTGTAGAGACGGCCCGGATGATGTTTGAACTTGCAGTGGAACTGAAAGAAAAGCTCGGTGTCCGGATTGAAATCATTAACCTTGGTGGTGGAATCGGAATTCCTTACAGGCTTGGTCAGGATCCTGTAGATCTGGAATATGTCGGAAAAAGGATCAAGCAGGTTTATGAACAAATGATTGTTCCGGCCGGACTGGATCCGCTAAAGGTAGCCATGGAATGCGGACGGATGATCACAGGTCCCTATGGCTATTTGGTCGCCAGAGTGCTTCACAAAAAAGAAATCTACAAGAATTACATCGGACTCGATGCGAGCATGTCTGATTTGATGCGTCCGGGGATTTACGGCGCGTACCATCATATCACAGTCGTTGGAAAAGAACAGATGGTTCCGGATCATCAGTATGATGTCACCGGAGGACTTTGTGAAAACAACGATAAATTTGCCATCGACAGGATTTTGCCCAAAATGAATATCGGAGATCTCGTGGTGATTCATGATACGGGTGCGCACGGGCATGCTATGGGATTTAATTATAACGGTAAACTCAGATCAAAAGAACTTCTTCTGAAACCTGACGGCCAGGTTGAGATGATCAGAAGAGCCGAAACCATTGAGGATTATTTTGCAACGCTGGATTTTTCCGGGCTTAATTAACCCTGTCAATGAACGTAGCATTCAGCGCACTGCCGAGCAGCAGTATAACACAGCTCCAGTACAGCCACAACAGAAGAAGGATGATGCCTGCAATGCTTCCGTAGGCCAGTGTATAGCTGTTGAAGTGATTCACGTAATAGGCAAAAGCCAGCGAAATAATAATCCATCCGCCTGCGGAAAATAACGAGCCAGTAAAATAACTCCGGATCGGATATTTGTTGTGGGTCGCGATGATATTCAACAGGATGAAGATCATAATCAGAAAAATAAACTGGATAAGCAGGCGAAGGTTCTGCCAGATGAGTGGAAAGATATTGTCCGGCCCTAAAAGATAGACAAAGAAAATGGTCAGTTTTTGGCCGAAGATTAATACCAGGAATGAACCGACAATAGCCAGCGCAACGATAACAAAAAAAAGCAAGGCTGAAAGTTTTAAACGAAAAAACGACCAGGTTTCCTGAAGACCGTAAGCTTTGCCGGCTCCTCTCATCAAGGCGTTGATGCCATTCAAAGATGCCCACAAAGCCCCAATCATGCTTAAGACAAGCAAAGCAGGGCTGCTGCGGACGCTGAAGACCTCATTGACAATGGTTTCAACCATTTGGAAGGTTTCTGTAGGCAGCAGGAACTTAAAACTGCCGAAAAACTCAGCATTGCTGATGTTCAGAAAACCGACCAGGGTCAGAAGAAAAATAACAAACGGGAAAAACGACAGGATGATGTAGTAGGCAACCTGTCCGCTAAGCGCAAATAACTCATTGATGGAGATAATCCGGATATACTTCCGGAAAAAGCTACGCCAGTTCATATATGTCAGCCCCGCAGTTTTTTACGACCTACCTGATCCTGTTTAACCTTTATAAAATGTTGTTGAGCTTCAGCGTTTCAGATTTTGGGACCTCCTGTAACAGGAAAATCAGGGTATTCAATTCAGCCATGGAATGGCTTTTTTCTTTATATCTAACGTATTGGGAAAGGCGTTTGTAGGAAATTTCGATATTGTTCAGGATACCATGATTAAGAAATATGGACCACCAATCGTGCAGTTTGGTCCAATGATCATAGGTTTGCTGTATCTTTAAGGAGGCTTCGTCCCATTGGTCAGAGGCAACCAGAAGCTCAATCTGATCCAGATTATCCAGAACAGCGCTGGAAGTAGAATCGATTCTGTCGGCCACCCATAAGGTCGATCCGATTAGAATTAGGAAACCCAAGATGATGGTAAGCGTCGAACGCATTCTGTCTCCTCCTTCCCCGAAGGGAATGCTTGTTGAATTATTTCTTAGGGTTTGCTTTTTGCTGAATATAGAGCTTACGTTCGGAGTTGATGCTCGCAAAAAATACACTCTTCATATCCGGGACATTTGCTTTGGCTAGTTCCTTATTCAGCCATTGAATATTTACACCTGATTTCTCTAGATTCTTGTGCTGGAGCTTACCGTCCATAATTAGGGATAAAGGCAGGCCTTCAGACGTTACCTGCAGCTTCAAGTCCTGTGGATTTACAGGACGTTTGCCTGTCTTAGGGATCACACTGAGCTGACCATTGGTCTCTAAAATCGCGTATTCGACGTCGGCGATATTCGGAAGATTTTTGACCCGCAGCTGTTCGAGCAGATCACTAAGATTATAACGAAGTTTTCGGAGCTCTGCTTCGAGGATTTGCCCCTTATTGATCAGAATCGTTGGTGTACCGCAGATAATTCCGCGGGCTTTTTCACTCTTTAAAGCGATCTCCGAAATGGCCAAACCAAGCAGAAGCAGGATCAGGACCGGAAACAAGCCTGCTACCAGTGGAATACCTGAATCCTGGCTCGGGATAACGGCAAGTTCGGAAATCATCAAAATAATGACAAGCTCAAAAGGCTGGAGCTGACCAATTTGTCTTTTGCCCATGACTCTTAAGACAAGAACAATAATCAGATAAAGAATAATTGTTCGTACAATACCGATCAACAATTAGTTATGCTCCTTTCGTGCCAATATCCCTATTAATTTTTTCCCTGTTCAGGCAATTTATTCTCAATTTCCTGAAGTAATGATGAAAATACCATGCGGTTACCAAAAAAATCAAAAAAATGCATCGTATAAAATCTTCCCAAGAACTTTGTTTTGATATACAATGAATAGAATGATAGAATTATTTTGGAAATTCATATTTCTTGTAGAATAAGGAGGAAAGCACGTGTTCGAAAACGACATACTGGTTGCCGGTGCAGATCCTGGTTTTGGCGCCATAAAGCTCGATATTGGCGATACGAAGATATTATTTCCTGCAGTTATCTGTAATGGTAATGAGAGAATTTTCTCAACCTTGGGCAGAACTGAGCTTCAAAAAGGGTCGGATATTGATAAACAAATCGCTTCTCTTGATGTCATTGTCAGAAATAATTCCAGCGGTGTCGAACGGCATTATTTTATGGGAAGCCTGGCTGAAAGTCTGAACCCCAAAGAAGCGCATTATTGTTGGGATGAAGATAAATCTACAGATGAAGAAGCGATGTCTCTGCTGATCGTTGGCTTAGCTTTAGCCCAGCCATACCCCAAAACGAACATCTATCTCGGAACCGGGGTGCCTGTCAAATTTTATGCTTCTCTGAAAGACAAATACGAGGCAGAATTAAAGGGTTCTTTTTCTGTCTCTTTTCTGTCCGGTCCATTCAAGGGACAAACGCGCAGTATGAACATTCTCCGTTCAAGAGTGCTGCCGCAAAGTTACGGTGTATTTATCAAGGAAACACTGACTGAAGACGGCAAACCGACCAATCCGAAGCTTTTGGGCGGTTATGTCGTAGTTATCGATCCTGGCTTCAGGACGACGGATATTGCCACATTTTACGATGGCATTATGCTTGATCCGCCGAATTCATTCAGCATCGAGAAGGGGCTGCAATGGGCGTATGCCGGCGTAGCTGAAAAGCTCAAAGAAATGACCATGAACCATACCAACCCGATCGAGACGGATGACAAGGAACTTGATAAAATTTTCAGAGTGAATAAAGGATTATATCCGTGGAACAACGGAGCCATAGACCTTAATCCTGTCATGAAAAAGATGCTGTCCCAGCTGGCCGCTGATATTTCCAGGGAGATTATGAAGACATTGAAACCGATGGCCGGCAGGATTCATACAGTTCTTGTCGCCGGGAAAGTCGGGGAAATGGTCTTTGAATATTTGAATTTGGAAAATAAGGTCTTGATTGATGATCCTCAGTTTGGGAATGCAGCAGGTTTCCGGATTATGGCCGCAAACCTGGTCAATAATCTTACCAGGAAAGTAAATGTTGAATAATGAAAACAACAGGTCATCTTGTACTTTATATTTCTGAAAATGAAGATTTTGAGCTCTGGAGGGTTCTTTCCCAGATCCCTCCGGAGGAACGGTCTGCTTTTGTCAAAAATGCCCTGAAAACGGCGATTGTTCAAAACAATGAAGCCCGGAATTCTCAGGATCATGGCGCAAGGCAAAATAACGTTCTGCGGCTTGATAAAAGTGCCGGTCAAAGCCCGGTCATGCATGAGGTCGCCATGGAGGAACTGGGCTACAGCACGATTGCTGCTGCGGATGAAAAAGTCATGCGGCCGTTAATGGACGGTATTCCTCAGAGTAGGGGAAATCCCAGACCTGAGGTGGATTTTGATCTCGTACGCATGGAAGAATTGCTGCGGACCGGTGAGACCAGGCCCAAGACCTCACTGCCTGGGCTTGACTTCCTGCTTACGAATGTCATCGGTGAAGAGGATGATGAAAAAGTAATTGAATTTGTAAGAAAAAGCCAAACTGCCTCGGCGGAGGAATAAAGCGAATATTCTCCGCGGGGCAGTTAATTATTTTGTTAACACAATATTTGGGGTTACGTCATGTAGCCTAACCGCTCTTCGGCTGTTGTGCCCTCCCTGGCACAAACAGCCGCGCTTCGCCATCCGGGCTACGCTTGGCCGCGGATAGGCTACATGACGTTAAATTTTGCGTATATTAAGCGATCCTATGCCGAATACGGGATTTGTATAATTTCCGCTAAAGATCAGATGATACTAATCTTATATTTTTTAAACCAGAAATCCAGCTGCAGCAAAAAGGCAAAAAGTCTCGGTGTATCCATCAGCTGACCGAACCACGGTTGATTGGCGTCGAACGATGGGTTGGCCAGTAAGTTCTGAAGCTGTTTTTTATTCACTAAATCTTGCAATGGTGAGGCGGAGTCTTCCAGAACCGTACGGAGCCTGCCTGTGACCATTTCCAGGAATTGCGGATGATGGGTTTTGGGGTAGGGGCTTTTGCGCCGCCATAGAACATCTTCAGGAAGGATGCCTTCCAGGGCGGTCCGCAAAAGGCCTTTTTCGCGGTTTTGCCAGTACTTCATTTCCCACGGAATATTCCAGACATATTCAACAATCCGGTGGTCACAGAAAGGTACGCGGACTTCAAGGCCGCAGGCCATCGTCATTCTGTCTTTGCGGTCAAGCAGAGTGGGCATGAAGCGAGTCAAAGTCAGGTAACTGATCCGTTTATCGCTATTTTCTTTGGCGTTCCCCGAAATAGGGACTTCTGAAACAGCTTCCTGGTAACGCTCTCTTACATAGTCTAAAGGTGCTAGGATCCGAAGAATTTCCGGGGATAGGATCTGGAGGCGGGCTTGAAGGTTGGTAGACCAAGGAAAGGTATCTGCGTTTTTAAGATCATTCCGGTGAAACCATGGATATCCGCCAAAAACTTCATCGGCGCATTCCCCGGAAAGTCCGACCGTTACAGATTCTTTGATTTTCCGGCTGAACAGGAGCAGCGAAGAATCAACATCGGCCATGCCGGGCAGATCCCTGGCTGCGGCAGCGTCTGTTAAGGTCTCAACCACTTCTGCAGTATCCAGGAAAAGATCATGGTGGTCGGTATGGAAACAATTGGCCATTTTATGCACCCAAGGAGCATCCGGGTCCGGCTGGTAGTCATTTGCTCGAAAATATTTGTCGTTGGCGATGTAGTCAATCGAGAATGTAGGGAGGGTTTTCCCTTCAGCCTGATACTTCTTGGCAGCAATAGCCGTGATGATACTCGAATCCAGACCTCCGGACAATAAAGTCCCGAGCGGAACATCGGAGACAAGCTGACGGGAAATCGCATCGATGACCAGCTCGCGGACATGGTGAACCGTTGTCCGGATATCATCTGTATGAGGTTTACTCTCGAGCTGCCAGTAGGGCCACTGTCTGATTCCCTCATACTTAACAAGCATCGCGTATCCCGGTTTTAGTTCACAAATGTTCTTAATCACACCAAAACCGGGGGTCCTGGCCGGGGCAATCATCAAAAGTTCGGCGAGTCCTTCGTGGTCGATGACTGCGGGGATGTCCGGATGGGCAAGTAAAGCCTTCAGCTCTGAAGCGAAAATAAACGACGGGTATTTGTGATAATAAAACAGCGGTTTTACGCCCATCCTGTCCCGGGCCAAAAAAAGGGTTTTTTTCCGGCAGTCCCAGATTGCAAACGCGAAAATACCATTGAGTTTCTGAACACAATCCACGCCCCATTCCAGATAAGACAGAAGCAGGACTTCCGTATCGGAATGTCCTTGAAAGGAATATCCTTTCACTGAGAGAGCCTGGCGGATTTCCTCTGTGTTATAGAGTTCCCCGTTATAAGTAATCGTATAGGCCCAGCCGCCGCGCCAGCGGGTCATGGGTTGTTTGCCTCCTTCAATGTCCACAACCGCCAGTCTGCTGTGGCCCAAAGCAATTTCGGGATAAAGCCATTTCCCGCAGGCGTCAGGACCGCGGGGAGTAAGGGTCTCAACCATTTTATCAATGACAGGGCCGGATTCGGAAAGGTCCCGTGTCCAGTCCAGCCAGCCTGTAATTCCGCACAAGGCTGTTCACTCCTTAAGTAATGAAATGATGATAATGAATATCATCTCATACTATATATATGACCGGCATCATTGGATGTTTCAAAATATTTTTCGTGAATTCACTTGCCAAATAAAAAGCCTATGTATATAATGATTTACAACAAATGCATAGCTTGAAAACGAAGATTGAGAATAGTAATCATGAACGGAACATTTCAGAGAGCCGCAGGTTGGTGTGATTGCGGCAGGAAAGTTTATGATGAATGGCCTCATGAGTACGACCCGAAATCATAGAAAGTAGGCGTCGTCGGGAATCCTGCCCGTTATCATCAGGACGTGTATGATTGTACATGATTGAGCGGGTATAGTAATATACCAATTTGGGTGGTACCGCAGGAGATTGAGCCTCTTGTCCCTTTTATCAGGGATAAGGGGTTTTTTGACGTTTTTGGGAGACCTGGCCTTTACCAAGGATGGCAAAGAGCGGTGTTCTACAGTAAGCGCGAGGGAGATTAACGAATATGAATACTTCAAAAAAATCTTATTTCACCAGTGGCGGACTTCTGATTCATTCCGTAACGGAAGAGGTTGATAAGTCTTATCGTGAAAAAATTATTACGGGGTTGAATGATGTCCAAGGCGCTTATTTTTGCAGCAGTTTTGAATATCCTGGCAGGTATACCCGCTGGGACATCGGATTTATCCATCCTCCGATCGAGATTCGGACATTTGGCCGAAATATTGAAATAACGGCGTTGGATCAAAAAGGACTGGTCCTGCTGGAATTTATCTATGACGTTCTGCTGCGGGAAGCATACCTGGAAACACTGGCCCGCGAGCAGTACAAAATAACGGGCAGGGTTGCCGTCAGTCAGGAATTTTTTCCGGAAGAGCAAAGAAGCAGGCAAAAATCCGTTTTTTCTGTGGTCCGCAGCCTTCTGGAAGCGTTTTATTCAGATCTAGATGCTTTTCTGGGGCTCTATGGAAGCTTCGGTTATGATCTGATCTTTCAGTTTGAAAGCATCGACCTGAAAAGACCGCGGGATGAAGCGCAGGCCGATATGGTCTTGTTTATCCCTGATGAAATCTTTGTCATCGACCATCAGAAGGACGACTGTTTCCGCACCAGGTATGACTTTGAATTCAATGGCCTTTCCAGTCTTGGTCGGGCTAAAAAAAATCTGTCAACAGCTGGAAAAATGCCAAACCACATTCAGACGACGCAGAAGGAAGTACCAAACGATACCGAAGGACGATATGCGGAAAAAGTCCGGATAGCCAAAGATTATTTTAAACGCGGTGATTTATTTGAGGTCGTTCCGTCCCATACCTTTTACCGCGCTTGTAAAATCCAGCCATCAGAAATTTTTCAAAATTTAAAAAAGATTAATCCAAGTCCGTACGGCTTTCTGATTCATCTTGGCGATGAGCACCTGATTGGCTCCTCGCCGGAAATGTTTGTCAGAGTCGAAGGCAAGAGAATCGAGACCTGTCCGATCTCCGGTACAATTCCAAGAGGCCGGGACGCATTTGAAGATGCCGAAAGGATCCGTCAGCTGCTGAACTCGCACAAAGATGAGTCTGAACTTACGATGTGCACGGACGTTGACCGCAACGACAAATCAAGGATCTGTGTACCCGGTACGGTTAAGGTGCTGGGAAGGCGCCAGATTGAGATGTATTCGCATCTGATCCATACCGTGGATCATGTGGAGGGGATTCTGGCCGACGGCTATGACGCCCTGGATGCTTTCATGACGCATATGTGGGCCGTAACCGTGACGGGGGCTCCCAAAAAAGCCGCCGTCCAATGGATTGAAGACCATGAGGAATCCAATCGTCTGTGGTACGGCGGGGCAGTCGGCATCCTCAGTTTTGACGGCCGGACGAATACAGGACTCACGCTCAGAACCATCCACTTAAAAGACGGGACCGCCGGGGTCAGAGTCGGAGCGACGCTGCTGTATGATTCCATTCCTGAAGAGGAAGAAAAGGAAACGGTTGTAAAGGCCGAAGCCCTTCTCAAAGTATTGGGTGATACGAACGCCGATATCACAGCAAATACGGAAGAGCTGCCCACAGTCTGTCCACTGCGGCAAGAAAACACTGCTGATCCTTTGCAGGTACCTTTGCAGATACCTTTGCAGGTACTGCTCGTTGATCATGAAGATTCCTTTGTACACACACTGGCCGGTTATTTCCGTAAAGCCGGCTGCCAGGTGGTCACGATGCGGCACCAACTGGCCAGAGAAGCCTTAAAGAAAGAACGGTACGATTTGGTCGTACTGTCCCCGGGCCCGGGTAAACCGTCGGATTTTAAACTCCGGGAAACGATCGGGCGCTGTCTGGACAAAGGAATTCCTCTTTTTGGGGTATGCCTGGGATTGCAGGGAATTGTCGAATATTTTGACGGAAAGCTTGGCGTATTGGACGTACCAGTTCACGGCAAACAATCGGCATTAAAAATATCTCCGGGATCAGTAATCTTTCAAAATTTGGCCAATCTAAGAGTAGGCAGATACCATTCGCTGTTTGCCGAAAAAGTACCGCCGGAACTTGAGATTACGGCTTGGACTGAAGACGGCGTCGTGATGGCCGTCGAAAACAAAGACAAAACCATTCTGGCAGTCCAGTTCCACCCCGAATCCATCATGTCGATGGAGGAGGATCAAGGATTCCGGATTATCACCAACATTTTGCCTAAACGAGGAGGTGCCTGTTGTGCGTAAGCTGACAATTCTGGACTGTACGCTCAGAGACGGAGGACTGACCAACAATTTTCAGTTTCCGGAACTGTATATGAAAGACCATATCCAGAGAATCTCCGAAGCGAAAGTTGATTATCTTGAGCTGGGGTATAAAACGGATCCCGCGTTTTGCGACCGAACAGCCTACGGCAAACTTAAATTCTGTGATGACAATGAAATACGTGACCTCATTGCTGGAATTCCGAATCTTCCTAAACTGGCTTTTATGGTGGATGTCGGCAGATTTGACCGGCGATCGGTTGAAAATGCTTCAGTTTCACCGTTCGCCATGGGTCGGGTTGCCTGCTATTTAGATCAGATTGAAGAGGCCGTCGAAGATGTCCGCTTTCTGCAAAATAAAGGCTATGAGACAACCTTAAATATTATGGCGATTTCCAGAGAAAACATCTCGGAAATTGTTTGCGGCTTACGAAAAATAAAAACGCAAATCCCTGCAGAGGCAGTCTATGTGGTAGACAGCTACGGAGCCCTTTATCCGGACGATGTCAAGAAGCTGGTATCGCTGTATAAGAAAGAATTAGACGGCATGAATGTAGGAATTCATGTGCACAACAATATGCAGCTGGCCTTTTCCAACACCATAACAGCGATTGAAAGCGGCGCGAGCTTCCTTGATGCGAGTGTCAACGGAATGGGCAGGGGAGCGGGCAACTGTCCGCTGGAATGTCTTTTGCCGTATGCCGGCAAAGACCATTATGATTTAAAGCCAGTGCTCGCGCTGATTAATGATTACTACATCCATGATGGTGACGAACGTTCTTGGGGGTACTGCCCCAAACAGCTCTTAACGGGGATTTTCAACCAGCATCCTGTCTATAGTATCCAGGGGGCAGGCGAAGATCTGATCCGAATTTATGATCATTTTCAAAGTGAGGTACAGGTATGAAGAACGAAATGGTTAACTATCTTGGAGAAAATGGCTATTTTGGCGTCTACGGCGGACGATTCGTCCCGGAGATCCTGATACCGGCTGTCGACGAACTGAATCAGGCTTTTCAGGAAATATTACGGGACGAGGATTTTTATAAGCAATACTATAATCTCCTGATGGATTTTTCAGGCAGGCCGACGCCGCTGACGTATGCCGAAGGGCTTAGTGCGTATTTTGGCAAAGCCAAAATCTATATAAAACGGGAAGATTTGAATCATTCCGGCGCTCATAAAATCAATAACGTGCTCGGGCAGGGCCTGCTCATGAAAAAGTTAGGCAAGACCAGAGTCATTGCAGAGACCGGCGCAGGTCAGCACGGAGTGGCAACGGCGATCATGGCAGCCAAAATGGGATTTCAGGCGACGATCTATATGGGTGCAGAAGATGCAGAGCGGCAGTACGCCAATGTCTTCTGGATGAAACAGCTCGGCGCTGAAGTTGTTCCCGTTACCACTGGGACGGCAACCCTCAAGGATGCTATTAACGAGGCGCTGCGCGACTGGGCAGGAAATTTTGACCATACGCATTATGCCCTTGGCACGGCGTGCGGACCAAGGCCCTTCCCGGAGATGGTCACTTTCTTTCAGTCCGTAATCAGTAAAGAAATGAAAAAACAAATCAACGATATCTCCGGCAAAAACCCAGACCGGATCTATGCCTGCCTGGGCGGAGGGTCCAATGCAATGGGCGCTTTTGTGGAATTCCTGCAAGAGCCTGGCGTAGAACTCATTGCGGTCGAAGCAGGCGGAAAAGGCGAAGCTTCCGGAAAGCATGCTTCGCGCATCGCATATGCCAAAGCCAAAACCGGTGTCTGTCAGGGCTACAAGACATTGTTTCTCCAGGATGATGACGGACAAATGCTGGATACCTGGAGCATTTCAGCAGGGCTTGATTATGTCGGCGTATCGCCAATCCTGGCGCATCTGGCGGAAACCAAGAGGGTCCGGGTTATGGCAGCCACAGATGCCGAAGTCATTGAGGCCTTTAAACTGATCATTGGCAAGGAAGGGCTGATACCGGCACTTGAATCCACCCATGCTTTCGTCGGACTTTTCAGGGAGATTGCTGACACCCAAGCGGACGATGTGATCGTTGTCAATATGTCCGGCCGGGGAGACAAGGATATTTTCAATATAGGGGAAGCATTGCAGGACGAAGGCTGGAAAGCATTTGTCACAGAAAGAGGTAAAGCCTATGCGGATTGAAAAACAAATCGAGGCTGCGAGAAGTGAGAAGAAAATACTGGTGATGACGCATCAAATTATTGGTTATCCTGATTTTGACGCCAATGAAAAAGCGATCGAATGCTTTTATAACAACGGTGTCGACCTGATCGAACTGCAAATACCTTTTTCTGACCCGATTGCCGACGGCCCCGTATTCACCAAGTCCAACCAGGCTGTATTAGAAAAAGGGATTAAAGTCAGCGACTGCCTGAAGTTTATTGAGAGAATGGCATGCAAATACCCGATCCCGTTCCTGGTCATGACGTATTATAACATTCTGTATCAATACGGCGTCAAAGCATTTATTGACAAGTGCAAAGAGATCGGTGTCCAGGGAACCATCGTGCCGGATGCGCCGCTTGATGAGGCCGGGGCCTACTACGATTATTCCCGCCAACAGGGATTGGCGGCAGTAAGTATCGCTACACCCTATTCCGATCCGAAACGACTGCAGGAGATCGCAGATATCGGGAGCGGATTCATCTATTACGTTCCCCGCAAAGGGGTAACCGGCAGTAAAACAACTTTTGACGCTGAGATTCTGGACGGAATCCAAAAAGCAAAGAACGAGACCGGCAAAACAATTGCCGTAGGTTTCGGGATTCAAGGCCCGGAAGATGTAGCCCGTTTAATCGGGACTGCCGATATTGCGATCATCGGCAGCAAGATCCAGCAGGTGCTGGAGACTGAAGGTCTGCCCGGTCTGGAACAGTTCTTACGTGACATTGCGCGTATTAACAAGGAGGAATGAATGATGGGAATGGAGACAGCTTTAAAAAAACTTTCCAATAGAGAAAATCTCAGTGCTCAGCTGGCCTATGATTCTATGACGGAAATTATGAGCGGTGAAGCCAGTGAAATCTCCATGGCGGCCTTTTTAACGGCGCTCCGCCTAAAAGGAGAGACCATTGAAGAGATTTACGGGACAAGTAAGGTGATGCGGGAAAAAGCCCTCAAAGTCGAGTGTGCATCAGAAAATCTGGTGGACACCTGCGGAACAGGCGGGGATGGCGCCCACACGTTCAATATTTCCACGACGGCAATGTTCGTTGCTGCCAGCAATGGTGTGAAAATTGCCAAGCATGGCAACCGGAGCATTACCAGCAAGAGCGGGGCCGCCGATGTTTTGGAAGCGTTGGGGGTCGAGATAGCGCTGACACCGGAAGCAATCGGGAAGTGTATCGACCAGGTCGGCCTTGGTTTTATGTTCGCCCCCCATTTCCATGCTTCAATGAAATATGCGATGCCGGTGCGTAAAGCACTTGGCTTTAAAACCATCTTTAATATTCTCGGGCCATTAGCCAATCCGGCCGCAGCCCCAAGACAGCTGATCGGCGTTTACGACAAAAGTCTTGTGCCTGTGGCTGCAGAAGTACTGAACAGACATCAAGCTGTCCACGCGATTATTGTTCACGGCAGTGACGGTCTCGACGAAATCACCCTGACAGGGCCGTCTTACGCAGCAGAACTCAAGGACGGAAAGGTAACCGAGTTTGTTATCCACCCTGAAGACTATGGTTTTGCCCTTTGTACGCGTGAAGACCTTGTTGGCGGGACACCGCAGGAAAACGCGCGGATCACCCGGGATATTCTGGCAGGGGGTCAGGGCCCCAAAGCTGACATCGTCATCCTGAATGCCGGAGCTGCTATTTATATTGGAGGTAAAGCCGCAAGTTTGCAGGAGGGGATCGGGATGGCCAGGGCTACTGTACGGGAAAAGAAAGCGCTGAAGGTTCTTAACGAGTTTATCGCTGTGACTGGGAAGGGGATATAAATGATCCTCGATCAAATCGTAGAGGCCAAAATAAAACGGCTTTCCGAACAGAAGAAAAACCTTCCCATCGAAGAGCTCATAAAAATGCTAACGATAAAGCTAAAAATTAGTGATGATCGTGATACACTTAAGCATGTTGTCAACGTGGAACGGCCTGCAGGCGTGTTTGCTTCAGCCCTGACTGCGGGACGCCGGAACAAAGATAAACCAGGGATTTCTATAATCGCGGAAGTCAAGAAGGCTTCTCCATCCAAAGGAATCCTGGCTTCGGACTTCGATTATCTGCAAATAGCCAGCATGTATGAACAGCTGGGGGCTGCGGCAATCTCCGTCTTAACAGAGCAGGATTACTTTCTTGGGAGTCCGGATTATCTGGGGAAGATTAGAGAATCCGTTAAGATTCCGCTGCTGCGCAAGGATTTTATGATTGACCCCTATCAGATTTACGAAGCAAAGATTTTGGGGGCGGATGCTATTCTGCTCATCGTAAAAATATTGGATGACCGCCAGTTGAAAGAATTTCTGGGAATAGCTGAACAGATCGGTCTGGATTGTCTTGTGGAAGTGCATGATGAAGCAGAAGCTGAAAGGGCCATGGCAGCAGGAGCCGGCATTATCGGCATCAATAACCGGAACCTTGAAACGTTCGAGGTGGATTTGAACCACAGCCGCAGAATCGGTGCCATGATCCCGGATCATCTGATCAAGGTCTCCGAAAGCGGGATTCATACGGGCGAGGATATCCTGACGGCGCAAGCATGGGGATTTGATGCTGTTCTGGTCGGAGAGGCTTTCATGAAGGCAGGCAGCATTGAACAAAAATTTGCTGAGTTTGTCAGGGTGGAGGCGAACAACTTCATTTAACACATGATTTAGGAGTTGAAATAAACGGAGGGGATGGAAGACAACGTGATAGGTATCTATGCCGGGCGGATGCCCAAAGTCAAAATTTGCGGGGTCCGCACGCTGGAGGATGTTGGAACAATCAATGAGCTGAAACCGGATTTTGCCGGATTTGTGCTTGCCCCGAGCAAAAGGCAGGTCCCGCTCAGCGAACTGAAAACGCTGATCGCCTTTTTAGACAAAAAGATCATCCCGGTCGGGGTTTTCGTCAACCAGGACCCGAATATCTTGCTGCGCGCTGTGGAAGCCGGCCTGCAAATCCTACAGCTTCATGGTGATGAGTCACCGGCATATATACGTCAATTACATGCGATGATTCTAAATAAATATCAGGATTATCGTCAAGTAACGATCTGGAAAGCTGTCAGGGTTGGAGACGCGGACCGGACAGAGCTGAACCTGGAAGCGTATCAGGGTTTGGTTGACGGTTTTGTGTACGATAAATATGATCCTAAGGCTTATGGCGGTACTGGAGAGCGTTTTAACTGGAATCTTTTGCAAAGATGTCAGAGCGGCCAACACGATAAAAACAAAGGCCGGGATATTCCAATGATCCTGGCCGGAGGCTTAAATGAAGAGAATGTTGTGTCGGCGGTTTCCTTATTCCATCCGTATTGCCTGGACGTCAGCAGCAGTGTCGAGACGGAGGGACGGAAAGATCCAGATAAAATCAAAAGGTTTATGGAACGTATCCGTGCTTAACATGCCGTTAGATAAAAAGCTCTAATAAAATAGGGTTAGATAGGTGAAGAGGACGCCGCGAAACTAAGTTTTCAGGGCGTCCTCTTTGCTTAAAGTCTTTGGACCATCTCTTCCGGAGAAGGGATATTTAAATATTTTCGCTGGATAGGGCCGAGACGAAAGATCTGGACCTCAACAAACCGAAGAACCGAGTTGGCAATCCAGTAAGCGCTCAGGGCAACAGGGGCTTTCCACAGAAAAACGACGCCAATAACAACCGGGAATATAAACATCAGTAAATTTTTGTTTTCTGCTGTAAATACACTCAGCGTCTGAAGCAGACCGGCAATAACCGGCAAAATATGAAGATGGTCTGCCACATGGAGATCGGATACCCATGGAATAAGAATACTGCCGATGGGTACGCTCAGATGTGTAACAGCGGCGTACAGGGAGAAAAAAACCGGGGCCTGGATAATAAGTGATGCAAACGTAAACAGCGGATTAATTTTATATTTGGATGCAATTTTCATTGATTCTTCATTTACTTTTTTAATCTGATTGTGAAATTTTTTAGATAAAATTGTTCTGGCTTTGGTCAAATTCACGGTTAATAATTGTACTTTTTGCTGTTTTATTGACAAAGGAAATAACAACAGTTTTATCCCTAAGGTAATCAGAGTAATAGCGATGAACCAGTCACCTGTTAAATTTACAAGCAACGTTAATAACTGGGAAAAGGCTGAACTAACCATATACACTTTAACATCATCCTCCAATGTTTTATGATGGCTAAAACAAGGAGGCTTGAGTAAGGTGAGTCATCATCGGGGCCGGCCTTTTTAATTTTTCTCCTAAAGATCAAATACTTCTTTACCTGAAGATTTTTGGGAGATGAAGAGCCGGTCAGGCAACTGGGGCGATAAGGATCCGCATATTTGACATTGCTGAAAGAAGAATGCAATTGTTTGCTTGCGGCCCAGGAGACAGCTAAGATTAATGTAAGCTGAACGATTAGAATAACCAGGATACTGCTGTCAAATTGCATTTTATCACCCCCAAGAAACTAGATTTATTATATAATTAGCTACAGGAGATAGCAAGAAGTATAAGCTTAAGGCAGTAAAGCTTACTTAAACATAGAAACGCTAGTACCATGTCAACCCTAAAACTGTAATATAATGGGGAGCAGATTTCTTTTCCACGGATGGACAAATATCGCGGATGCCATGGATGGCATAGGAGCGACAAGACAACGCAGTATTAACAGAAATCTGCCGCCAGGATATATAGATTTATGGTTGACATGGTACTAGGTAAATATGAAAGCTTAGGTAGGGATATGAAATGAAGAAACGTTTGCGAATTCGGATAAAGTATCTGATTGGTTGCCTGCTGGCGATTACAGTGATTCTCTTTGGTTCTATGCTGATGATTAATCACTATGTGGAGCAGGTTGGTACAAAATACATCAGCGATATGGATCATGTACCTAAGGCTGACGCGATCCTAGTGTTAGGTGCCTATGTATTCCCGGATGGAACCGCTTCATCCATGCTTGCCGACCGCTTGACTGTCGGTTATGAGCTTTACCAGGAAGGCAAGGCCCCCAAAATTCTTGTGAGCGGTGATCATGGACGGACAGATTATGATGAAGTTAATGCCATGAAGAGTTTCCTGAAGGAGAAAGGGGTCGCGGGTCAGAATATTTTTATGGATCACGCCGGTTTTAGTACATATGAAAGCCTATACAGAGCGAGGGATATTTTTCTTGTAAAAAAGGTAATTATCGTTACGCAGGAATATCATTTAAAACGGGCAGTCTTTGTTGCCAGGTCTTTAGGGCTTGAAGCTTATGGTGTTGCCTCAGACCGGCATGATTACGGACAGGCAATGGCCTACTATCAGCTCAGGGAACTTTTAGCCCGAAATAAAGATTTCTTATGGGCTAAAATGATTAAGCCCAAGCCGACCTATTTAGGTGATGTCATACCGGTATTTGGAGATGGCGGAGCTACTGACGATTAAATAACTGGAGAGTGAAGGGAACAGAATTATTCAATGAAAAAAGTCATCCTTGCGTGGATGACTTTTTTGTCAGGTATTTCTCAAGCAGAGCGTCTTTACTGATCCAGACGACTTTGGGCTTTGTTCCAAGTTTTTCTGTATCTTTTTTCGCGGACGGGTTATAGACCCGGTAAACGATTTTTTGCATGAAACCAATGAATCCGGCATTACCATTCGTATATTCAGTAACGTTAAACCCAAGGCCTTTGACACCACGGTTGATGAGTGTAATACCGAGGAACGCCTTGATATCTTTATAATTAGGGTTCAGGGAAATATAGCGTGCCAGAACAGGCAGGGAGAGCCTGGCCTGTTTTAAAGCGTTATAGCCGATTTTTTGAATATTCGTGCCAAGCCCCCGGAAACGGGTATTGTCAAGGTGGATCTCCCCGACCATATCACCTGCTGAGGCAATTAATTCACCGTTTTCATTAAACAAGTCAGGTCCATGGTAACGGGTAAGGCCCAGGCGGAAGATATTACGTTCGTCGATTCTGGTAATCTGTTTGCAGCGCGCGTAAAAAAGCTCCCATTTCTCCCAAACGCGGAAACCAATTCTTCTCGGCAGTGACCAGTCGGGAAGCTGAAGCGGAACGAGCGGCAGCTTAAGTTCTTTTTGTATTTCGATGACCAGTGGTTTTAAAGCAGCTAAGGTATTTTCAGGAGCGCCCTTATCGCCGCCGCTGTCATGAAGCAGGATAATTGTACCTTCTTTGGTTCGGTGGGTTATTCTTTGCACAATACGGTGCGGAGTTCTTTCGATGTGCCAGTCTCTGCCGTCGGCGCTCCAGCTAATCAGCTTTTTGCCTTTAAAATGGCACCAAAATAAAAGGGAAAGGTTAACCCCTCCCCAGGGAGCTCTGACATAGACGGGTTCCTGACCGGTCAGACGGTGCATTTCCTCCATCGCTTTATTCCACAAGTTCCAGGTCTTTAGCGGGGGCATCAGCCAGGCGTGCCGGTGACGGTAACCGTGACTGCCGACGGTATGACCGTGGTCTAGGATGCTCTTGACAAGTTCCGGCTGTTTTTCAGCCTTTTCAGCAACCAGAAAAAAACAGGCCCGAACGTTTTGCTCGGCTAATACTGCCAGGAACTTCGGGGTGTATCTGGGATCGGGTCCGTCATCAAACGTTAAGGTGACACCTGGAGAATAATGACGTTTCCAGGAACCAATACCGAAAAAATGCACAAATAGTTCGGGAATAAGAGCATAGACCGCAAAGACTGCAAAGAGTGAGATTGCGACGATAAAGACGCACAGCAAGGTTGTGGACACTGCAGATTCACTTCCCTTAAGTTGACTTTAAGTTTTATCCGAATCCTTGAGGTTCGCGAAATCAGCTCGGGACTTGGGAAATATTGACCGTTTCTTTGTAGATCTGGGGCTTTACGGATTGACCTAAGGCTAGTTCCAAGATTTTTTCCCAGGCATGGTTCTCTATTTCCGATAAGTAGCTGTCAACGCGGTTTTGCCAAAGCATCTGTTCGTTTTGATCTCTAAAAAAGGCATCTAACTGTTTGGCGACCGGGTAATTTAAATCTAAATCATAGATCAATTTTTTTTCGCTGAGATAATTCTTATTGATTTGTTCCTGCCCCGGAAGTGCGGAATGGACAAAAATTGGCAGTTTTTTATGAAGCGTCTCACTGATGGTTACGCCGCCGGGTTTGGTAATAATGGCATCGGCCTCGTCATACAGTGCGTTGAGGGTTTCCCTGGATGAAATATAGGACAGGGGCTTTAAATTAGGCAGTTTCAGGGAGTGAATATCTTTATACAGTTTCTTGTTTTTGCCGCATAGCAGGGAAAAAGTGTAGGATTTCTCTTTTTTACCCGGCAGGCTGTAAAGCAAATGTTCGATATCACCGAGACCGCCGCTTCCGCCGGAAATCAGAATATGGTAAGGAAGCGGTGTTTTGGAGGTTGTTCGAGGCAGGAAGCAGTCATCAACAGGAATACCCGTCACAAATATTTTAGACGGATCAATGTTATTCTGGGAGATTAATTGCGCCTTAATATGTTGATCAGGGACAAAATGGTAATCTATGTATTCTGTTCCCCAAAGCTTATTCACAAAGAAATCAGTGTAGACATTGATTACGGGCGCAGTTGTGATACCGGAATTTTTAAGCCTGTCGATTAAGAAGGAAGGGAAAGCCTGGGTACATACGATCAAATCAGGCTGTTCTTCTTGCAGCAGGCTATTCATTTTGTCAAGGAATTTATATTCATACCAGTTAAAGTGCTTGGTTGATTTGGTCGGGTACACAAAGTTCCGGTAAATCCAGACGAAGGTTTGGGGAGAATGGTCGATCCAGGTCAGGTAAGTTAACCGGAATGCTTTCTCCAGCCGTTTGTCCGCATAACTGAAGAAATCTATCTTTGAGCATTTAAGATTACTGATTCGGTTTTCTAAGGAACGAATCATTGCATCGGCTACGGTATGATGACCCGTAGGGATTTGAAGGAACGGAAGAAAAAGTATCCGCATCATAACTTCCCCTTTCCAGCAACCTATTATTGTCCAAAGATAATTGAAGGCAGCTATACATTTATAATTTTACTTTTTAATAGTGGTTTTTGTAAACCTAGTTTTTCCATTTATTTTTATATATATTCTTAAACAGAGCGAAGCTAGTACCTTGTTAATCCTAAAATTATAAAGATGTAGGGCTGACGTCGTACCGGCCTGAGAGAAATAAAACATATCAATGAAAAGATAATAATATATTAAAATGAAAAAATTGCATTCTGCATTTCGTTTAGATTTCTGTGAACCTGCAAATAATGATTTTGTTTAACGATAGCTGGGAGTGTGCAAATTGGCAAAGAAAAAAAATAAACTAATCAGTTATTCCAATATGATTGCCACTGTTGGGACAGCCATACTTGCCGTCACGGCACTGATCACCGTCTACATCACGGTGTCTGCCTGGAACGAGGAGAGAGAAGCCAACCGTCCGTACTTTACGTTCAAGGATTCTCCCGAAGTGGTATTAAGAGAGTCACCTGAATTTGAGATGGTTTTTACCAATGTCGGAGAGCATCCTGCCGTTAGTCTTTGGAGCAAGTCTATTGTTTTTCAGGCCGGCTTAAAGGAAAAACCGGTCACAATTGACGAATATGCGCTCGTCAATGATATTCCAAAAAATGCTTCGGCCACCTTACTGATTAGTCTCGAAGGCATCAACAAACAAAAGACATTGAAAGATGTGCCTCCCTATTTCTTTGTCATTGTTTTGAGATATGAAGACCCGATCATCAATGAGAGCTTTGAACAAACGCTATATATCAAATGGAATGGTATGAAAGGCGGGGAAATCCTCACAACCAACCATACGGAAGAAGCCGAGAAGGAACAAATCATTCAGTATTTTAAACAAAATAGAATTAATTTATAGATAGCGTGAATGCAAATAATCTGGAGTATTAAGTCACTGTTTATTTGAAATTCGGATAGTTCATTTTGGAATGAAAGTGTTATGATAACGGTATAGCAATTAATGGCTGCAACCTCAACAAGAAGTTGCGCGATTTGGATAAGGGGAAAACAAAATGGCAGATCTTGTTTCCAGGGCAAGGGGAGCGATGTTCGGGGTGGCAGCCGGGGATGCGCTTGGGGCAACCCTTGAATTTATGAGCCGCGAAGAAATTGTTCATACCTATGGCCGACACCGGGATATGACCGGCGGGGGATTCTGGAGATTGGCGCCCGGAGAAATTACCGATGATACAGAAATGACCCTTGCGGCAGCCAAGGGGATTCTTGAAGACCCCGCAGACCCGGTAAAGGCTGTTGCCCGGAATTTCCGGGAATGGGCCCGGCAGGAGCCCAAATGTATCGGAAATATCTGCCGGATGGTTCTGCAGGAAGGAATCCGGACAGAAACGGATAATGAACAGGAATGGCTGCAAATCGCTGAGAACGCCCATCGACTCAGCGGCGGGAAAAGCGGCGGCAATGGTTCGCTGATGAGAACGGTCCCGGTGGTCATTGCCTATTATAATAACCTGGCGAAAATGATGGATATGGCGGCAAGATTATCGGCTCTGACTCATTATGATCCACTGGCAGGAGCTTGTGTGGTTTTTTATTGTAAAATTGTCAGGGAATTGCTTTTAGGAGAAGATCTCCGCATTGTGCTGGAAAAGGCCCAGACGGATGCTCCATTTGCGCTGAAAATGAACTTAAGTACGGATCAAATGAAAACAAACGGTTACGTTGTCCATACATTGGAAACGGCCTTAAACTGTGTCTTTCAGACTAATTCTCTGGAAGAAGCGCTGGTAATGGCCGTAAACCTCGGAGGAGACGCGGATACGATCGGCGCAGTAACCGGCGGGATGGCCGGAGCCTGCTACGGCATAGAGAATATACCGTCCAGGTGGCTGGAGAAGCTCTCGCGAAGAGATGAACTCTTAGTGCTGACGGACAGGCTGCTTGCTATTGACAGGGGGCCGAAAATAGGTATTTGAAATTTCTTAGAAATCTACTATACTAAGATAATATAAGTGTTTAGGATAATATAAGTGTTTTCGTAGGGGGTTACTGCTATTAATACATCAAATACATCAAATTCTTCTTATTCATCATCCAATTTCATTCAAAATATTATCCGGGAAGATTTAAAGCTGAATAAAAACAACGGCAGGGTACATACACGTTTTCCTCCTGAACCTAACGGCTATCTTCATATCGGGCACGCCAAATCCATCTGTTTGAATTTCGGCACGGCGCTGGAATTTAACGGATGCTGCAATCTTAGGTTTGACGATACCAACCCGAGCAAAGAGGAAACCGAATTTGTCGAATCGATTCAGGAAGACGTCCAATGGCTGGGATTTTCCTGGCAAGACAGGATGTACTATGCTTCCGATTATTTTGAAAAGCTGTATGCATTTGCTATAAAGCTGATTGAAAAAGACAAGGCGTTTGTCTGTGATCTGTCGGCAGAGGAAATACGGGAATATCGTGGGACGCTGACCCAGCCCGGAGAGGACAGCCCTTACCGTACCCGTTCTGTCGAAGAAAATCTTGACCTGTTCCAAAGAATGAGAGCCGGAGAATTCCCGAACGGTGCGAAAGTGCTCAGAGCAAAAATAGATATGGGTTCTCCGAATTTAAATATGCGTGATCCGGTGATTTACCGCATCATGCATGCGTCGCATCATCGGACCGGAAATGCCTGGTGTATTTACCCAATGTATGACTTTGCGCATCCTTTATCGGACGCGCTGGAACATATTACCCATTCGATTTGCACGATGGAGTTTGAAGACCACCGGCCGCTCTACGATTGGCTGACGGAACAGCTGATCGAAGGGGACAGGCCCAGACAATATGAATTTGCCCGTTTGGATCTGACGAATACGGTCATGAGCAAAAGAAAGCTTCGCCAATTAGTTGAAGGCGGTTATGTTCAGGGGTGGGATGATCCGCGGATGCCTACGATTTCCGGTTTAAGGCGCAGAGGCTATACACCGGAAGCGATCAGGGATTTCTGTGACCGTATCGGCGTAGCCAAAGCCAATAGCATCGTCGATGTCGCTTTACTAGAACATTGCTTGCGTGAAGATCTGAACAGCAAAGCCAAGCGGGTGATGGCCGTTTTGGATCCGATCAAGGTCATCCTGATCAACTATCCGGAAAATCAAGAAGAATTCCTGGAAGCGGAGAATAATCCGGAGGATCCGGAGGCAGGGACCAGGCTGATCCCGTTTTCGCGCACAATTTATATTGAACGCGAAGACTTTATGGAGGAGCCGCCCAAAAAATTCTTCCGTCTTTCTCCAGGTAATGAAGTCCGGCTAAAACATGCCTATATAATCAAATGTGAAAGAGTCCTGAAAGATGAAGATGGCCAAATCTCTGAAATCCATTGCACGTACGATCCGGATACCAAAAGCGGAGGTTCGGCCAGCTCAAGAAAGGTGAAGGGGACGCTTCACTGGGTCTCCGCGGCCCATGCTGAAAACGCTGAGATACGCTTGTATGACTATTTGATCAGGGATGACCAGTATACGGAAGATGATTCGGCAGAGAGTGACGACTTCCTTGCCAGAATCAATCCCGATTCCCTGCGAATTCTGAAACAATGCAAAATTGAACCGGGTTTAAAAGAAGCTGATCCGGGCAGCAAATATCAATTCTTGAGACAGGGTTATTTCTGCGCTGACTTGAAAGACCATTCCAATGATCATCCGGTCTTTAACCAAATCGTCGGATTGCGGGACAGCTGGGCAAAGATTAATAAATAATCCAGTAAATATGATGATGAATAAGATTTTTTTGCTTTTATGAAAGTAAAGAAGCATTCCGATTAAGGAATGCTTCTTATACATTGCTGCTAGGAAAGTAAGCTAAGAGAAGTTAGATTCTCTGTCCGCTTTTCAGCTGCTGCTCAGCAAATTGTACCATGCGTTTGGTCATATTGCCACCGACGGATCCGTTTTCACGGGAAGTGCGGTCCCCACCCAAGGTAGCACCCATTTCATTGGCGATCTCGTATTTCAGTTGTTCCAGTCCTTTTCCTGAACCTTGAACGGCAGGATTGTTTGAATTTCTTTCACCAGCCATGTCATTTTCCTCCTTAAAATATAAGTTTTTTTGTTTGGGAGTCGTACTTATTATTCGTTAATCTGATATTCTTAAACCCGGTAATTGTTTGCTTATATTTTAGGAAGTACCATATCTGGAAAAAAACTCATGATTGCCATGGATATTAAAATTTTTTGAAGAGAATTAGACGGCTTTTTCTCCCGATTCTCCTGTTCTGATCCGCACGGCATTCAGTACATCATAGACGAAGATTTTTCCGTCACCGATTTCTCCGGTTCTGGCAGTATCGGTGATGATTTCGATGACTTTGGCCACGGATTCATCCGGGACAACAATCTCGATTTTGTATTTAGGCAATAGATTGATGGTATAGGCATTTCCACGGTATACTTCTGTTTTTCCCTGTTGAAGTCCGCAGCCGATGACGTTGGTGACCGTCATTCCTTTGATCCCAAATTTGCCGAGGGCTTCTTTCACGTTTTCCAATTTAGCTGGCCGAATAATACACTCAATTTTTTTCATTGTATCCACCTCTTCGATTCAATCGTATTTTTGATAAACAGCATAGTACAATGTCAATGCCGTCATGAAGAAATTCAGACTGGAACATACAGGGCAGGATTGACATGGTAACGACAAAAAAGTCCCCGGGATCAAATCCCGAGGACATCGTTGTCCGCGTTTACTATTTATCTGAATATATCGTAGCAGAATACCGGTATAATGCAAGAAATTTAATCAAAGAATTTTGTATTCATTGCCGATCGCGCAATAAATGTCCGGTGTTTCAAGGATTATGCATATTTTTGGAGAATTAATGGGTGATACTTATCCGATACAGGAGTTGACGATATGGCAGAAAATGAACGAATAACGGCCATTAGTGGACTTGTTGCCGAGAAAAAAGAAGAAATTATCGATCTGAGAAGGACCTTTCATCGCTATCCTGAATTGTCTTTTCAGGAGTATCGTACAGCAGATATGATCTTCGACAGATTGCATGGAGTCCCAGGCATTGAGGTATCAAGACCGACAGAGACCAGTATTCTGGCCGCCATAAAGGGCAGTATGCCGGGAAAAATTGTGGCGCTCAGGGGTGATCTTGATGCGCTGCCGATCCTGGAAGAAAACGATGTACCTTACCGGTCCCAAAATATCGGGACGATGCATGCTTGTGGGCATGACGGCCATGCGGCCATGCTGGTTGGAGCTGCAAAAGTCCTTGCGGAACTAAAATCCGGGATGAAAGGAGAAATCCGCTGCATCTTTCAGCATGCTGAAGAAAAACATCCCGGCGGGGCCAAGGATCTTGTTAAACTAGGCCTCCTGAACGGGGTCGATGCGATTCTTACACTTCATCTCTTTACATCTTTGCCTGTTGGAAAAATCGGCTTAGCCACGGGCCCTTTAATGGCTGCCCCGGATAACTTTACAATATCAATATTTGGCAAAGGAGGCCATGCCGCGATGCCTGAGGATACCATCGATCCGGTATTGGTCAGTGCGCAGGTCGTTACCGCCCTGCAAAATATCGTATCCCGCCAAATCAGCGCTCTGAAATCCGTCGTCCTGTCTATTACCAATATTCAAGGCGGTTCGGCTTTTAATGTCATACCTGAGCGGGTAGACCTGAAAGGAACCGTCAGGACATTTGACCGGGACACCCGTCTGGAAATCCCGAAACGGATGGAAAATATCATCAAAGGGGTCTGTATTGCTTATGGCGCAAAATACACTTTCGATTACGAGCTCGGTTATGATCCTGTTGTTAACAGCAGTTCCGTTGCCGGCAAAGTAACGGAAATACTGAAAGAAGAATTCGGAGCAAAAGCATTGATTAAAGCCAGTCCGGTGATGTGGGGCGAGGACTTTTCCGCTTATCTTCATCGCTTACCGGGTATGCTGATATTTATCGGGGCAGGGAATAAGAAGAAAGGAATCATTCATCCGCACCATCATCCATGTTTTAATATTGATGAAGAAGCGCTTAGCATAGGAACCCGGGTTCTGGCATGCTCGGCGCTCGGACTGTTGGATAGGATGTAACGGCAATGGAAATATCTAAAAAGATGCTGGGTTTGAATATCCTGTTATCGCAGGCGATTCTGATTGTGATTGCCCTGGGCCTGTGGGTAATACTAAGATTATTTGACAGAAAAATTGTGTTGGCGGAAATGTTCACAATCGATAGCTTGAGTAAAGCCTTTATTGCGTTAATTATCGGCTGCGCCGTCCTGATTGCGCTTCAATTTCTTTTCTTAAAATATGTACCGAAGGAAAGACTGTTTGATGAGATTAATCTTATCCTGATGGAGAAATTCTCACTAACGGAGCTTTTACCACTATTTTTTCTCGGTGCTTTCAGTGAGGAATTCCTGTTCAGAGGCATGATTCAGCCGGTTTTAGGGTTATGCCTGACGGCTGTTGTCTTTACGCTGATTCACTACAGATACTGGCGCCAAGTTTTCATTCTTGTGGAAGTGTTCCTGATGGGAATCCTTCTTGGCGTTGTCTATGCCGTTTCTTTAACACTCTGGGTCCCCGTATTATGTCATTTTATCGTCAATATGACAACGGCTTTTTGGATCAAAAAGGGCACTTTTGAATTGATTTGAAAGGCCAAAAACGTTTGCTATAATTGAATTGGGTTAAAGCATCATGACAGGATACGAACAGGATGATAGTACGTAGTACGAACAGGATATAGAAGGAGAATAAATGGCAACCGATTTGTGGAATTTGTTTATCGCTTTTTTTCGGGCAAGCAACTTGTCCTTTGGCGGCGGGCCGGCGATGATTCCGCTGATTCAGGCGGAGACCGTCGATAATTATCACTGGCTGACCAATGCTCAGTTTGCTGATGCCATTGCCTTGGCAAATACGCTTCCCGGGCCGCTTGGAACCAAAGTAGCGGCTTATCTGGGCTATCAAGTTGCTTCCTGGCCGGGAGCGATTGTCGCCTTACTGGCAACCATTCTGCCTACGGTGCTGGTCTTGATAGTCTTAGGCGGTATCTTAAAAAAACATGCGGATTCCAGTAATTTGAAGGCTGCACTGACCGGAGTGAGGCCTGTTGTTACCGCTTTGCTGATCATCGTAGCTTATGAGATGGCGGTTGATGCTTTCCAGATCCAAGTACCTCTGGATTATGCCACTGTACTGATCGCAGTCGTATCCGCAGCAGCGCTGTATTATATTAAAATTCATCCGGTATTGCTGATTGTCCTGTCGATGGTTATCGGTTACCTGATTTATTGACACAGCAGGTTTGAACACTATAAATTCAGATTTTGGGAGTATAAAATGAAAGCGCTTTGGGATTTATTTATTGCTTTTTTCAGAGCCAGCAATTTTAGTTTCGGCGGCGGACCGGCTATGATCCCGATTATCCAGAATGAAACGGTGCATAAATATCAGTGGCTCACCAGTGAAGATTTTACAAACTACGTGGCGATATCGAATTCTTTGCCGGCGCCGATTGCGACGAAATTGGCCGGAATGATCGGGTACCGCGTCAAGGGCTGGAGCGGGGCACTGGCCGCAATCATTGGCGCTGTTTTGCCGACGGCGTTTATCATGATACTTTTGGGTCACCTGCTGATTAACTATGCTGACTCACCTGCACTGCAGGCAATGCTGAAAGGGGTCAGACCTGTCGTTGTGGTGCTTTTGGCTCAGTCAGCGCTGCAGATGGGGCAGAGCGCTTGTAAGGATAAAGTTACCTGGTTCATGGGGATCGCAGCTTTTGCCGTTATGCTGATTTGGCCCGGACTAAATCCGGCATTTTTGGTTGTCGTTTCTATGATTCTGGGGATATTTATTTTTAAGAAAAAACTTGAATCAGAAAATTTTTCTAAATAAGGAAGATACGAATCAGAAAAACATGGATATTTCCGTCTATACTGTTGCCCGGGTAGTATTCAATGTTTCGGTTTAAGGGGGTGGGTCTGGGTATGAATCAAGCAGAGGCCTCATTTGATGAAATATATGAGGAACTATTCCCGTTTGTTTACAGGTTTGTCTGTCTGAGAATTCCTTCATCGGAAATTGAAGATGTTACTTCTGAAATCATGGCCAAGGTCTGGCGATCACTGGCCGGCTTTGAAGGGAGAAGCTCTTTGAAATGCTGGGCGTTAAAAATTGCTTCGAATTATATCGCGGATTTTTATCGGGCCAGGAAACAGGTTAACATGATTCCGATTACGGAAGAAATCCAGGATGCAAATAACAGCAGAGATTATGGGGAGGATCTGGGCACTGTCCTTTCGGTAAGCAATACCCTTTCCCAGTTGACGGAACCGCAGGTCGCTGTGATTCAATTACGGCTGATCGATGGATTCAGCGCATCCGAAACGGCGTCCATTCTCGGTACCACGCAACAGGCGGTAGACAGCCTGCTCTACCGGGCCAAAAAAAGTTTCCGGACAGCCTATCAGGCGGAACTGGCTGGAGGTGAATGCTGATGTCTGAAGACAAAATGACAGCCATGTGGGAAGAAGATGGTGATCTTATGCGTCTTAAGAAGTTTTTTGGTTACGTCTGTCAGGGCGATGGCATTAAGGAGCGAATCAAAGACAAAACCGTGGAAAAAATTTTGGAATCTGTTAAAAATCAGCCGCTGGAAAACGTGATGTTTGTAGCTGCTGAAGCAAGCACGGAAATCAATAATGAAACCAATAAGGAAGCCAGCACCGAAAAGAGTACTCAGGTTCAGCAAGCAGCTTCAAAGGCGAACAGATTTGGAACGTTGGCAGCCCGGATAAGAAACAAACTTCTCTATGGCAATAAAAAAGCGTTTGTGTTGATCGGCTGTGCCGCTGTTATCGTTCTGGCCGTTGGTCTTGGTGTGAGTGGGACCCTGACGGGGGTTGATTTACAGAAGCAGGTCAGTTCACTGCAAACGGCAACAGATAGTACCAGAAATGATAGGGCGAACGGATTTGCAGCGAGCCCTGATGCCGGTGTTATAGATGAATCTACCGAAGGTGGAGCGGCTGATGCCGGATTTACTGGCTCTCCCTCATCAACTGAGCCTGCTGCTGCTCAGAAAAAAAGTTTGGAGAATTCAGTTCCGAGTGGATATGCAGAATATGATTTTGCCCGGCAGAAAACCATTTATATGCTCGACATTTCCTTGAAGGCAGATGATGTCAAAGTTGCGTCAAAGGCACTTGAGGAGAAAGTTAAGACTCTCGGCGGGTACGTCGCCGAATCGACCCGGAGTAATTATGACAATGGTTTGACGGCTTTTCTCTCTTTAAGAATACCTGCCGAACAATTCGAGACGTTTAAAAACAGTATTCCCCAGTTCGGCACTGTCGTCAACGAACACCAGAATACCGAAGATGTATCGATGACTTATTTTGATACAGAAACCCGTTTAAGATCCTGGGAGGCTCAGGAAAAACGGTATTTGGAAATTCTCGAAAAAGCGAATTCCGTTGAGGACATTCTAAAAATTGAAAACTCCCTGGCCGCTGTCCGTCAAGAGATCGAAAGCCTGAAAGGGCAGCTTAAATACTATGATAACCGGGTGGAATACTCCCAGGTCACCATCAATATTGAGCAGGCCCGGAACGACCTGACGGTCAATAATCCCTGGCAGCCGATATCGCTGAAGAATACCTTGATTGCCGTGAAGAATGCTTTGATCAAGACCGTAAGCTTCCTCTGGAATGCGCTTAACTATGTGCTGGTCTTCATCGGCTATGCGCTGCCGGTATTGGCGGTTCTGCTGCTGATCTGGCTGGTCTGCCGGATCATTAGAAAACGCAGGATGCTTTCGGAGAAAAGCTTTAGACGAAATAAGGAAGATGAAGAATAAAATCTTATATTTATAACAAAACGATCGATGATAAAGCTAGGATGTCGTTGTGACGCTACATCCTAGCTTATTTTTTATCAATTTATTTAAAATAAAAAAACAGAGAAATTCCTGGAATTAGAAAAATAATCACTAATTAGTAGCTACTAAGAGATATTACGTATTACAGAGATATAATGCGAGTGACTTGAGTTTATTTTATAGACTCGATGTGAAAAAGTATGGGAAGGGGGTGTTAATGTGTTGAATGTAGTTCTCATTTTTGTTGTTGGAATGCTCTTTTTAGCAGGTATTTTAGCCCTGAGACCTTACGCAAACAAGGCGGACAAAAAGAAAACTGTGCTTAATTGGTTTCTGTATTCGGTATGGTTTCTGATTACTTGTATCGGGTTATCTTTCATTGTGCTTAATGCTCAGATTGGTCATGTCAAAGCTACGAGTACCGGAATCTTTCTCTTTTTTGGGCTATCTATCGTCATCGGAATCATATTAGCAAGATTAGTGGGATTAATAGGTTTAGGTAAGAAACAGAAAAGTTCTAATTTGACGAGTTAAGAGGTGAAAAGTAATGTCAAAATTTCCAGAAGAAAAACAGCAGGAACAAGGATTCCGGATGAACCGACGTAAATTTTTGAAAGCAGGGGCTGCTTCTGCACTGGCAGTAGGGATTGTTGGCGCAATCGGAGTTTTGCCGTCAGAAGCTATGGCAAGCCAGACAGGTTCTCAAAACGGAGCCAAATCCAAGCTGCATCCCAATGTAGATTATGGTGGTGCCACCGTCCGGTTCGTTGAGAATAATGATCAATGGCTAGGAACTTCAAAGATCGTCGGTTCTATTAAAAACACCCATGCAGCGGACGCAGGATTCAATTATGCTATTCGTGGTAAACTGACCCCCGAAGCTCAAAAAGAATCCTTCCACTATCACTTTGTTGGTAAGCATCCTTTTAATGCTGCTCTTATGGGATTTGTCGGTGTTATCGCTCCAGACGCAATGTGCGGCGGAAAACCGGCTCCTGAAAAGCTTCCAATTCCTGATCCTGAACAAATGTCCCAGCACATTAAGGATTGCGCGTATTATTTACGCGCTGACGAAGTTGGAATCGGCAAGATGCCCGCTTATGCTTATTATAGTTACAGGTCCCCTTCGCAGGATGATTTGTTTAAGAATGGGGATGATTTGTCTAAGTCAATTCCGGTCACGGAGAGGATGCCTTATGTCATTACGTTTATGGTTGATCAGCACTTGGAAACGATGTTGGGTTCGACCGGATATGATGGTATCAGTGCCGGTCAATCCTTCCGTTCATACCATGCCTCCGGTGTTATTGCTGTCATCTTAGCGAGTTATATTCGTAACCTGGGTTATAATGCCAGGGCAAATCATATTTCCAACTATGAAGCAGTCATGGGTCCCTGCCTGATAGCGTCGGGATTGGGCGAGTTATCCAGAACAGGAGACTGCGTAGCTCATCCCCGTCTGGGATTCCGCCATAAGTGTGCAGCTGTAACCACGGATTTGCCGCTCGTTCCCGATAATCCCATTGATTTTGGCTTGCAGGATTTTTGCCGGGTGTGCAAAAAATGCGCGGATAACTGTCCAGGGGGCGCTATTACATTTGATGATGATCCAGTCGAGCACAATGGATACTTGCGATGGAACACTGACTCTCTAAAATGCACCATATTCCGGTCAACGAACAAAGAAGGTTCTTCCTGCGGCAGGTGTATGAAAGTATGTCCTTGGGATTCAAAAGAACAATCTTGGTTCCATGAAGCAGGTACTTGGATCGGCAGTAAAGGCGAGACCTCATCCAGATTGCTTAAGACAATTGATGATATGTTCGGCTATGGTACGGAACAGATCGAAAAATACAAATGGTGGCTGGAATGGCCCGAGAGGTATTAGCCATTAAACAATAATCGGTTCAGTTTTCTCATTAGGTATATTTTTAAGCGGTGGGGCTTTATCTTGCCGCTTAAAGATATATGAAAACAGATGTTTATTACTTGCAATCGGTCTTCATCAAAAAATATTGCAGAGATTTAATCGTCATTTGAAAAGAATCTTCCTTCTTTTTTCTAATGACTTTTTTGGTTTCAGCAAATAGTCAAGGGACTAATAATCTATTAAATTTTAGAAGGCTAGGCTTAAAACAACAAGAAAACCACCATAACGGGTATAATGAGGGTGACCACAGTATTATATTTTCTTTTAAAAGGTGGGGATAACTTTGGAAAACGGGAAACTACCGGATTGTATAATAAAGATGCCTATTATTCCAACATTTGATCCCATTGAAGAGCTAAACATGTATACTTCTCTTGGAAGCCTGCATACATTTGCAAGAGGAAGCAAGATCGTTTCGCCCGGCATACCTTTTAGTAATGTTATTTTCTTGATTTCAGGACAACTTGACGTGAGTATGGTATCGCGGAATGGTGAGGAAAAGTATCTGCTTGAAGTTTTTAAGAACGGCATAGCGGTGGCTTTAAACCAAAATGATGATCATGAATTTCAAATTACTGCAGTAAAAGATTGCACTGTTTGTTTTTTCCCTTTGGACATGATGCTTGCAATATTATCGCAGAATACTCGTTTATTAAAAAATTTTATCTTGAATCTTATACAAAAAACGCAATACTTTATGTATCAATCAAGGGACTTATATCAAAGCCGTCCTTCTGCTAGGGTATTCTCTTTTCTATATAACCTCTGTCTGACAAAAGGGAATCGTGTAAATGATTATTATGAGTTAGCGGTTGAGAATGTGTCACAAAAGACGATTGCCAAAATAACAGGAACCCATCCTGTGACCGTTTGTAAATTATTTACTTATCTTAGTAAAGAAGGCATCATAAAAAAGAATAGAAAAGTCATAAAGGTTTACGATCTCAATAAATTATGTAACCTTATTGCGAATGAGGAATTAACGTATTAATTCTGTTGGGCGGGGGCAATGTAAATTGAGGGTGTAACGAAATTCAGTTTCGATGCGCCCTCTATCTGTTGGTTCACTTGCAGAAAACTCGGTGGTTTTGGCATGTTAGCCTGCAATACTCCAATAAGAAAAAAGACGCCTCTAAAAAAATGAGGCGTCTTTGGTGTGCTAGTTTATTTCCCTAACTCGCCTTTTCGGGTATTGTATTCTTCCAGATCGATTTCCCCTTTGGCATATCGTTCACGTAAGATGGTCATAGCGTGGTCTTCCGGTTTACCGGAGGTGTTCTGTCTGTCCAGATAACTTCTAATAAGCCTGACTGCAAGAAAAATAATTCCCAGCCAGAAAAGCAATTGGATGATCATGACTGCAAATCCCATCCAGGAATAATTGCCTCCCATCATCCAATCTCCACCTGGTCCATACCAGCCTCGCATCATTTTCAAGCTACCTCCTTTTATATTCTCTTGGATTTTCTAGGCCATTCAAAAAAGTAAACCCTAGTTTTGAAACTATTTTTTTGATTAAACCATTGTCATCAATATTTTGTGCCGTTTGTGCCTGATTTATGATGACTGTAGATCTGAGAAAAGGAAATGAAATCATGAATATGCTGCAGATTTTTGGCAAGTATAGTGACAGAATGAAAGCCTTGCCGTTTGATCCTGAATATTTGTGAAGAAAGTACTGCATGAACGCTGGCAGGAAAAAATAATTTTTCGCGCGTAAAGGGAATTTCTAAGAATTAGCGAAACAATATGTTAAAAAACTAAATTATACCATCGGTTCAGTTTTTTCATGTGGATAAACGGAGAAATGATCGAGAAAATGACTGAGAAAAACTAAGATGATAGGAAGATGAGAATGAGCCAGCAAAAATCATGGTTTGCTGTTGTGAATCCCCGGTCAGCAAATGGAAAAACGCAGGGACTTTGGCCAGGGTATTACCAGCAGCTTCAGCAGGCGGGAATACAGGTTGATTATGCGCTGACCTCCCGCTCCGGGGGAGGAACAGAAATAACACGTATGGCTCTGGACGAAGGGTACCGGAGGATGATTGCGGTCGGAGGAGACGGGACGGTCAATGAGGTGCTTAATGGTCTTATTGAGAATGACCGGCTTGTGGCGGACGATATCGAACTGGCTGTTTTTGAACAAGGAACAGGCGGGGATTTTGTAAGGACAATAAAAACGGGCAAAGAAAAAGGTCTGAACGCCTTGATCAGGATGCTGAAGGAGCCCAATATCATTCTTTCTGATCTTGGACGAGTCGACTTTCTGAATTTTGAAAGGGAAGAACGGACACGTTATTTTCTGAATGCATCCAATGTCGGAGTCGGCGCGGAAGCGGTTCACAGAACCAATTGCCGGAGTAAAGCGATGGGCAGCAAGCTCTCTTATCTGACCAGTACTTTAGAAGCTGTTCTATCGTATAAGAGCGCCTGTGTTTCTCTGAAAATGGACCGGGATACATTCTGGGAAGGGAATATCTGGGGGTTTATGGTCTGCAACGGTCAATATATTGGCGGCGGAATGCATATTGCGCCTGATGCCCGCCTGGATGACGGTTTCTTCGATCTGGTTGTGATAAAAGAAATGAAACTGTCCAGGCTCTTTACACGCTTTCCGCTGCTTTATAAAGGTCAACATATTCATCTTCCTGAAGTCCAAGTGTTCCGCTGTAAGGAAATTGAACTGCATATGCCGGATTCCATACTCTTTGAAACCGACGGGGAGATCCCGGGGGTATGTCCGAAGGCATACCGGGTAATCCCTAAGTGCTTGAAACTATGGGTATAAGTTTCCGTTAACGTTAAAATTATACGGATAAACAGGCATCAAGACTTAAAAAAATTAAGGTCAGCTAAAGACAAATATATATCTGACCAATATTGACCTTTAAGGTGATTTTGCATATAATACAATTAATGGGTAAGAAAAGCAGTCTTAAGGTGGTGAGGACAGTGGATTTTAAAGATTATTATCAAATCTTAGGCATTTCTCCGGATGCGGACAATAAGGCCGTCAAAAAAGCCTATCAGGCGCTGGCAAAAAAGTATCATCCTGATTTAAACCAGGGTGATAAAGACTCCGAAGAGAAATTTAAGGAGATTAATGAAGCCTATCAGGCGATATCCGATCCTGCCAAAAGACAAAAATACGATGATTTAAGGGCAAACTACCAGCAATGGCAGTCGCGCGGCGGCAGAGGAAATTCTTTTGACTGGTCGGCCTGGCAGGAATCACCGGGAAGCAACCGCTATACCCGTACAATGACGCCGGAAGAGTTCTCAGAAATATTTGGGGACAGGGGTTTTGGCTCTGGTGCTGGCGCAGGCAGGGGCATGGGTGGATTTTCAGATTTTTTCTCCTCTATTTTTGGCATGGGGGCAGACTATGCTGATGATTCCGATGATTATTATTCGGATAGGGTCAGAAGACCGCAGGCCGGCAGGGACATTGAAGGTGAAATCAGTATTACGCTTGAAGAAGCCTATCATGGAACCAAACGGATGATTGAAGTCGGCGGCCGGAGAATTGAAGCCACTGTTCCGAAAGGCATTAAGCATAACAATAAAATCAGGCTCAGCGGACAGGGACAAGCTGGAGTGAGGGACGGAAACAAAGGAGACCTTCTGTTAACGGTAAAAATTGTTCCGCATGCTGTTTATACCCGGGACGGAGATGATTTGTCCGCCCCTATCGAAATTGATTTCTTCAAGGCCGTACTTGGCGGAGAAACCCGAGTTAAAACCTTAGGCGGAGAAATAGCCATCAAGATCCCTCCGCGCACCCAAACCGGAAAAAGCTTTCGCCTGAGAGGGAAAGGGATGCCTGTTCTCAATAAAGCGGATCATTTTGGCGATTTTTACGCTAAGATTGCGATTGTTCTGCCCGAGGAAATGTCTGAGAAAGAAATCAGTATGCTTCGGGAATTAAGCCGGGAAAGAGACAGTTCAAAGGAGTGATAAGAATGGCTTTTGATACCAACCGTTTTACCCAGAAATCCCAGGAGGCAATCATCGCTGCGCAAAACAACGCGGAACGTAACCATAACAGCCAGGTGGAACCTGAGCACCTGTTACTGGCCTTATTGGAACAAAATGAAGGGGTTGTACCTCAGATCCTGAATAAATTAAATATTTCACCCGTAAGTGTCAGCGAGAAGACCAAATCCGCTATCCAGAGACAGCCCAGTATGATGGGAGCTGCTACCCAGCTGAGCATTTCCCCAAGAATGAGAACAGTTCTGGTGAACGCCCATGACCAGATGGAACCGTTTGGAGATGATTATGTCAGTACGGAACATTTTTTACTGGCCATCGTTGATCAAGCCGGCGGAGATGCCGGAAAGATCCTGAAAGAAGCCGGAGTCACCCGGGAAGCCCTGTTGAACGTTCTGAAGGAAATCCGCGGATCTCAGCGGGTTACCGGTCAGAATCCGGAAGGGACTTATGCTGCCCTGGAACAGTACGGCCGAAACCTTGTGACACTGGCCAGGAGAGGAAAACTTGATCCGGTGATCGGCAGGGATGAGGAGATCCGCAGAGTACTGCAGATATTGTCCCGCCGGACAAAAAATAACCCGGTTCTGATCGGCGAACCAGGCGTAGGAAAGACGGCCATTGTCGAAGGGCTGGCCCAGAGAATCGTACGGGGTGATGTCCCGGAAGCGATTAAAAATAAAGAAGTCATTTCCCTGGATATGGGAACGCTGATTGCCGGGGCCAAATACCGCGGAGAATTTGAAGAACGGCTGAAGGCTGTATTAAAGGAAGTTGAAAGCCGCGAAAATATTATTCTTTTTATTGATGAGCTGCACACCGTCGTCGGGGCAGGGGCTGCCGAAGGCGCAATGGATGCCGGCAATATGCTCAAACCGATGCTGGCCCGCGGGGAGCTTAGGATGGTCGGAGCCACGACGTTGGACGAATACCGTAAACACATTGAAAAGGATGCGGCACTGGAAAGACGTTTTCAGACGGTGACTGTTGCACCGCCGACGGTCGAGGATACGATCTCGATCCTAAGGGGTTTGAAAGAACGTTATGAGACGCATCACGGCGTCAGGATTACCGACAGTGCGATCATTGCGGCGAGTATCCTTTCCGACCGCTATATCAGTGAACGGTTCCTGCCGGACAAGGCGATCGACCTGATTGATGAGGCAGCAGCCAGACTGCGGATGGAAATCACCAGTGAACCGCAGGAACTCGACGATATCAAACGCAGAGTCATGCAGCTTGAGATCGAAAGGGAAGCGCTGAAAAAAGAGAAAGACAAAGCGAGTCAGGAAAGGCTGGCCAATATTGAAAAGGAACTTGGAGACCTGAAGGAAAAAAGAAGTGCTCTGGAAGCCCAGCTTCAAGAGGAACGCGGAAAACTGGGCAATATTCACAAATTGAAGGAAGATATTGACCGGACGAGAGTAGAAATTGAAAATGCCCAGCAAAAATACGATTACAATAGGGCTGCCGAACTTCAGTACGGCGTACTGCCAAAGCTTGAGAAAGAGCTGGCAGAACTTGAACAACTCGTATCGGGACGGGAGAATACGCTGCTGAAGCAGGAAGTCTCGGAAAGCGATATTGCTGAGATCGTCGCCAAATGGACGCATATCCCGGTCTCCAAGCTTCTGGAAAGTGAAGCCGAGAAACTGATTACGATGGAGGAGAACCTGCATCAACGGGTCATCGGTCAGGATAAAGCTGTTCAAGCGGTAGCTGATGCGGTTCGGAGAGCTCGTACCGGTTTGCAGGACCCGAACCGTCCGCTGGGTTCATTCTTGTTCCTCGGACCGACCGGAGTAGGGAAGACGGAACTGGCCAAAGCCCTGGCAGAATTTCTGTTTGACAATGAACAAGCCCTGATCCGGATTGACATGTCCGAATATATGGAGAAGCATTCCGTAGCCCGTCTGATTGGGGCCCCTCCCGGCTATGTTGGCTATGACGAAGGCGGACAGCTGACAGAAGCCGTCCGCAGAAAACCGTACGCTGTCATTTTACTCGACGAAGTTGAGAAAGCGCATGGTGATGTCTTTAATGTTCTGCTGCAGCTGCTTGATGACGGCAGACTCACAGACGGCCAGGGCAGGATTGTCAATTTCAAGAACACGGTTGTGATCCTGACCAGCAATATTGCCGGACAGGAAATCCGGGAAATGAATGAAAACCACAGCAGCCGGGAATTGGTCCGTAAAACGATCGAAGCTGAGCTAAGCCGGTATTTCCGGCCGGAATTTATCAACAGACTTGATGAAACCATCATCTTTGACCCGTTAAAGAAAGAAGATCTTGTCCGGATCGTGGAAATTCAGCTTGACCTGCTCCGCAACCGCCTCAAAGAAAGAGGACTTACCCTCACTTTATCCGACAAGGCCCTGCACATGCTCACCGAGGAAGGCTATGATCCCGTATTTGGGGCCAGACCACTGAAGAGAGTGATTCAGCAGCGGATTCAGAATCCGCTGGCTAAACAGATCCTGCAGGGTGAATTTCCAGAAGGAACAAGGATTCTGGTAGATTATGACCAGGACTATCAGTTTAAGAAGATATAAGAAATATAAGATGATTAAAAGTTTAAAATTTTAATCAAAGGAAACAACATGGATTTTCGCTGTGAAATCCATGCTGTTTTTTTATAATGACAAGCAATAATGTATAAATTTAGTGCTTTCTGTATATCCTGAAAATACTTAATTCTAAATACTTAAGAATTTTGGAAGGTGGGATATTATGCAGCATAGTCAGAGTGAAATCAAAAAAATCCTCGATCAGGGAATGATAACAAGATCCTTGGTTGAAAGCGAAGTATCGATGAGAAAATGTGAAATGTACAGTGAGATGGCCAACGACAAGGAAGTAAAAGCATTTTTTAAGGACCAGGCAAGCGCACTTGACGGATTATCCAACTTTCTTAAAAGTAAGCTTGCTCAAGTCATGTAGGAAGGAGATTATTTATGAATAATTTTTCAGATCTGGATATGATGTATGATTACGAAAAAGATGTCTCGGCAGCAGCTTCCGGGTATATGACATTTGCCACCAAAGCTTCGAATGATGAAATCCGGCACCGCTATCTTCAGCTGGCAAACGAAGCAAGCAAAGTCTATGAACGGCTTTCAAAACTTATTGAAAAATCGGGAGGAACAATCTAAAACATCACGCTTCTTGCAACGCAAAGACCAGGGGCTGTTCTAAACAAGCAGGCCAAAGGCGTCTCATTGAATGAGGCGCCTTTTTTCTGGAGTTTTTTCTGGAGTATTGTAGGCTTGCCCAGATACCTGCTCGTACGTTTTCGCGTATAACATTTCAGTGGACTTTTATGGACAAAATAAAAGCCTACAATTTTTGGAGTAGTCAGAAGAAATATAGAGTAGTATTACAAATAGAGAGGGCGCATCGAAACTAAAGTTTTTCGTTACGCCCTCTTTTTGCGTCTGGCAAATGAATTCGTCATTTCTGCAATACTGTGTTTGGGGACTTAGGCGAGCTGCTTAAATAGGTTCGCGGTTTCAATCGCGGTTACAGCAGCATCAAAGCCTTTATTGCCGGATTTCGTGCCTGCTCGCTCAATGGCCTGTTCAATCGTATCGGTGGTCAGAACGCCAAAGATTACAGGAACCCCGGTTTCCAGGCCGACATTGGCGACGCCTTTGCTGACTTCGCTGCTGACATAGTCAAAATGAGGCGTAGCGCCTCTGATCACCGCGCCAAGGCAGATGACCGCATCAAAGCGTTTTTGTTCAGCAATCTTTTTGGCAGCCAACGGAATTTCAAAAGCACCGGGGACCCAGACGAGTTCGATATTGTCCTCATTAGTGCCATGTCTTTTCAGTGCATCCAAAGCGCCGCCAATAAGTTTATTCGTAATAAACTCATTAAATCTTCCGGCAACAATCGCAAACTTTAAATTCTCAGCCAACAGTTTTCCTTCAATGGTTTTCAAATGATATCCTTCCTTTCTTTTACAGCCAGTTCAGTCTTATTTCTTTTAAGCTATTGGTCTTTAGTCTTTAGTTCTCTATACGCTTTAATGTCTTTGTCATTGGTCAATTAAGGATTGCCGGTTATTACCGATCAGTGAATATTGGTCAGGAAATGGCCCATTTTTTCTTTTTTGGTTGACAGGTAGTATTCATTTTCAGGTTTCGCGGGCATTTCGATTGGGACGCGTTCGGTAACTTGAATGCCGTAGCCTTCCAGACCTACGATTTTCTTGGGATTATTCGTCATCAGACGGACTTTGGTGATACCGAGGTCAGCTAATATCTGGGCGCCGACGCCGTAATCACGCAGATCAGGCGGGAAACCCAGCGCCAGATTTGCTTCGACCGTGTCTTTGCCTTCTTCCTGGAGTTTATACGCCTTCAATTTATTTAGAAGCCCGATTCCGCGGCCTTCCTGGCGCATATAGAGAAGCAGGCCGCGCCCTTCGCGTTCGATTTGCTGAAGGGCTGCTGTTAACTGGTCCCGGCAGTCACATCTTCGAGAGTAGAAAACATCTCCGGTCAGACATTCGGAGTGGACTCTGACCAAAACGGGTTCCCCGTCGTCAACAGCGCCTTTGACCAAGGCCAGATGTTCCTTGCCGTCAATTTTACTTTTAAAACCGACTGCTTTAAACGTCCCAAATTCTGTCGGGAAATCGATACTTTCGGCCCTTTCAATGAGTCTCTCGTTCAGACGGCGGTAACTAATCAAGTCTTTGATCGTCACCATTTTCAGGTTATGCTGCTCTTTGAATTTCATCAGGTCGTTCACTCTGGCCATTGTTCCGTCTTCATTCATGATTTCACAAAGGACACCGGCCGGTTCAAGACCGGCCAGCCGGGCCAGATCGACCGATCCTTCAGTGTGGCCGGCTCTGACCAGGACGCCGCCTTCCCGGGCCTGCAGCGGGAAAATATGGCCTGGTCTGCGTAAATCCTGCGGTTTACTGTTTTGGTTAATCAGCACCTGAATCGTAGCAGACCGCTCAAACGCGGAAATTCCTGTGGTGCTGGTTGCAGCATCGACGCTTACCGTAAAAGCCGTGCCATGGGGATCCGTGTTGTTCTGAACCATCAGATCCAAATTTAGCTCTTTAAGCCTTGCAGCCGTCAGGGAAGTGCAGATCAACCCCCGGCCGTAGGTGGCCATGAAATTAATCGCTTCGGGCGTCACCTTGGAAGCAGCCATGATAATATCGCCTTCATTTTCCCTGTCTTCATCATCGACGACGATAATCATTTTGCCTTGACGGATATCTTCGATAGCCTCTGGAATGCTTGCAAAAATATTTTCTTGCTGTGTCATCTGAGAAAGCTCCTTTCGTTAGATAAAACCATTTTCAGTTAAGAATTCAACGGATATATCTTTTTTGGTTTGGGGTGGGCTGTGGTCCTTTTGCAGGAACCTAGCCACATATTTTCCAATAATATCGGTTTCAAGATTCACCGTAGAACCAACGCGTTTAAAGCCGAGTGTCGTATGCTGAAAGGTGTGGGGGATCAGGGAAACGGTAAAATAGTCATCCCCGACATCAATGACCGTTAACGAGATTCCATCGATGGCCACTGATCCTTTCGGCAGCAGGGAGGAGGTTATCTCCGGAGACGTTTGAATCCGATAGATTTGAGCAATGCCAACCGGAGTCATTGCAGTGATTTTTCCGATGCCATCGACATGGCCGCTCACCAGATGACCACCCAAACGGCTTTGCAGCTGCAGCGCTCTTTCCAGGTTGACTTTGGTATGCTGCTTTAATTCGTGAAGGTTCGTTCGCTGCAGGGTTTCATACATAACATCGACAGAAAAATTTCCGGAACCGATGACGGTTGCTGTAAGACAGACCCCGTTGACGGCAATGCTGTCTCCGATTTGGGACCCCTTCAGTACGAAAGAAGCATCAATGGTTAATCTGGCGGAGTCTTTCAGTAGATCTAGACTCTTTATTGTGCCCAGTTCTTCAATGATTCCGGTAAACATTATTTGTCACTTCCCATTTTATTGGTTTGGTTATAGTCAACTGTTCCGGTAAAACGATAATTTCCTCCCAGCTCACATACCGCTAGTTGACTGATATTTACTGCCTCGGACATGCTGGTGAGGTGCAGGCCTGAGAGCGGGGAGAAGCCGGATCCGGCCAGTTTCGGGGCCATCATAAACATGATTTGATCAATCAGCCTCGATTCCAGCATTTTACCGGCGAGCGTACCGCCGCCTTCCAATAAGATGCTGTTTAAGCCTCTGGCCGCGATGTCTCTCAGCAGATCCGGCAAAGGGATCTGTCTGGGCATATCATATTGCCAGATCTCAACCTTATCGGCAGCAAATGTTTCACGCATCCGCAGCAGTTTATTTGGGTCGGCAGCCTTTGTTGTCGCGATGATGCAGCGGCTGGCGGATTCGTTCCGGAGGACCTGGGCGTTTAAAGGAACAGACAGGGAACCATCGACGATCAGGCGGACCGGATCCCGGCCATGCTCAATATTACGGCAGGTTAGGAGCGGGTTATCCTGAAGGACTGTTTGACTGCCGACCATAATGACGTCATAAGTATTTCTTAAACCATGAACGAAATGTCTGGCCTCTTCCGAAGTGATCCATTTGGAGTCTCCTGATTCTACGGCAGTCCGGCCATCGAGCGTCATTGCAGCTTTATACAGTACAAAGGGCATTTTGGTGGTAATTGCTTTGATAAAAGGCTCATTAATGCTTTGAGCTTTTTCAGCCAGCAGACCGGTTGCGACAAGAATACCGGCATCCCTCAGTTTTCTCACGCCCTGACCGCTGACCAGCGGATTTGGGTCCGTCATCGCGATAATGACTTTCTTTACACCGGCCGCGATGAGTGCATCGGCGCAGGGAGGCGTACGGCCGTAATGAGAGCAGGGCTCCAGTGTAACATAAACATCGGCGCCTTCTGCGCTTGATTCCGCAGCATTTAAAGCGTGGACTTCCGCATGCGGTGTACCGGCTTTCTGATGGTAGCCTTCCCCGACAATCTGCCCGTCCTGCACAATAACACAGCCCACAAGCGGATTTGGACTGGTTCTGCCTGCCGCCAGAATGGCAAGATCCAGTGCACGTTCCATATAATATTTGTCTTCTGCGGTAAAACGATCAGGCAATGGATGTACCCTCCAGTCATTAACAAGTCGGCAAATGAAAATATAAATCATTGATAAATCATAGAAAAACAATCATAGAAAAAATACTGGAAAAATAAAAAATGCCCGGAAATACTCCGGGCGTCAATCATTCAGATCAACAGTCATTCAAAACAGGCAGGTGAGAGGCTACGCGACAAACACGACAAGCACGTGCACGGTCACACCATGTTTTGCTCTTTCCATCCAGACTTTAACTGTCGGCTTCGTAATTTCAACGAATCTGCCATAAGGCTCGCGGGCTGTACCGCCGGTAAGGAATTACACCTATCCCCAGAGTAAAAATGTATTCAGTTTTGCTGCATAGATCAATCGAACTTGCAATTATCATACTGCAATCCTGTCAAGAATGCAACCATTTTGCACAGAGATCAAGAGAGTCTAAAGGCGGACAATCTCGGCATAATCTTTTTTTAATAAACCTAAGATGATTGCGTCAAAATATTGCCCTTCCACATAATAGGCTTCACGCAGCCTGCCTTCGGTAATGAAGCCGAGCTTCTCATAGCAGGAGAGCGCCCTGGTGTTATTGACCCAGGTCTCAGCGGTCAGTCTCCGGAAATTCCACTGGCCAAACAAGTAGCGGATAAAGGCAGTCAGCGCATCGGTCCCATAACCTTTTCCCCAGTAATCTTGGAGGCCAATTCCGATATAAATACGGGCCGATCTGGCCGGAATATTGACCTGATCGAAACCAATTGTACCGATAAGGCTGCCTTGTAAATCCGTAATCGCATAACGGTTGGCATCCTCTTCAAAAAGTTTGCTCTCCAGATCCTCCCGGCGCAACAGGGTTGCAAGAGGCCAATTACCACTTATCCAGTAAGAAAAGTCATGGTCATTATACCATTCATACAAGGTGTCCAGATCATCCATTTCGAGCGGACGGATTCGGGATAATTTGCCGTTTAACATGGCAGTCACCTTCCAAACAAAAATACGTTTAAGTAATCATAGTTTAGCATGTAGAGAAATAAGATCAAGTAGGAGAAGAAGCAAATGCAAAATAAGGTAAAATATAGCAAAAATGCTTGAATTTTGTTGCTTCTTTCGTTAAGATGAAATTATTCATCTGAGTCATTATCAATAATTTTGAAAGGGGACTAGAAAATGATTGAAAACAAAGAATTAAGGGCCATGGCCCGCACCCAGTTAAAAGGGCACTGGCTGAGACCAATCCTGGCCTGTCTGATTTATGCTGTAATCGTGTTCATCCTGTCTTGGATCCCGTGTGTTGGTCCGATTATTACGATTTTAATTGCGGGCCCGCTCATGATTGGTCTGGTGACCTTTACCTTAAAGTTCTGCCGTGCGGAAGACCCGAATGTTGAAGTGGTCCTTTCTGGATTTAAAAATGCCATTAATTGTGCCGGGCTATATCTCTGGTATATGCTGTGGACACTTTTATGGTCACTGCTACTGATTATTCCGGGGATCGTTAAAGCGTACGGCTATATGATGAGCTTTTATATTTATGCTGATAATCCTGATATGGGTATCAGAAAGGCCTTTGATCTCAGTAAAAAAATCAGCTATGGCTATCGCGGCAAGCTATTCCTGCTTACACTCAGCTTCATTGGCTGGGCGATCCTGGCCACGATCCCGTTCTGTCTTGGCTATATCTGGCTGATGCCCTACATGCAAATTACGTTTACTAATTTCTATCAGGAACTAAAAAAAGAAAGCATCAAAAATGGTGTCTGTACTGCGGAAGAGTTTTGAGCCATATTTTGAGTTATATAATAAGTTACTCCGGGCAAAAACCCGGAGTAACTTATTTCTTCATGTGCTTGGTGACTAGATTCTACCGTTAATGTATTCAAAAGTTTTCTTAACCATACTGCCCCCAACAGAGCCATTCTGTCTTGCGGAGGTGTCTGGGCCTAGGTTAACCTTAAGCTCGCTGGCAACACTTTGTTTGTTAACCGGCAGTTTATATTTAGCCATTCAATTTCCCTCCTTTTTGTTTATTTGTTTATTTATCTGTAGTATCTGCACATAGGAATAAAATACACAGGTAGTTTATTTAAGTTCAGTAAGTCTTTAACAGTTAACCTAAATATGACAATCAATAAAGAGGTTCAAAAGTGAGTCAAATATAAAAATATAAAAAATAAGCTCCGGGTATAAACCCGGAGTTTCTTTTGAGTTTCAATGGTCGGGGCGACAGGATTCGAACCTGCGGCCTCTTGGTCCCGAACCAAGCACGCTACCAAACTGCGCCACGCCCCGATGTCTCTTTTAAAGAACAAATAAAATCATAACAAAAGGCTGAATTCATGTCAAGGATAAAATGCTTTGAATATTTGCTATTGAGCGATAGCTAACCTTTGTTTGACAATAACTTTTCTTAAAAGAGGGGACACTTTCGAGGACAATAAAAGATTGATCAGGTTTTGTGCTGATAATTCCAAATAATAATCTGGCTCGTAAAGCGGGATTATTTTTACTTTGTTGAAAAGTTGAATCTATTTTGATATATTTTCTTTATAAACATAGGGGGAATTGCATGAAACGTTGCCTCATCTGCCTAGAAGAATTGGATCTGTTTCGGGGTCTGGAAAAAGAACAGATTACAAACTTGTGTCAATGTACAAATAAAAAACGGCTGTCCAAAGGACATTATCTTTTTTATCAAGGGGATATTACAGGTACTATATTTCTTGTGAAATCAGGAAAACTTAAACTTGTTCAAAGTGCTGGAGATGGACATGAAACAATTCTGGATATCTGTGGTCCCGGTGAGGTGCTAGGTGAGTTGTCGCTATATCTAGAACAAAAGGAATGTTCTAGTGCATTAGCCATGGAAGAGGCTTGCATCTGTTGCTTTAGTAAAATGCAATTTGAAATGTTAATTAAGAAAGATCCTTCTTTTGCCTTAAGGATAATTAATTACCTTGGGCAAAAGCATTATGCCATTATGAATTCAGATAAGGAGACTAGACGAACTGTAAAAGAAAGATTATTAGGTCTATTTTATAACCTTGCCAACCAATATGGGAAAAAGCTGCCAAACGCGACAATGATCGATTTAATAATTACTCAGCAGGAATTAGCTGATATGATTGGTGCTTCACGGGTAATGGTCATTCAGGCCCTTAATGAGTTAAAAGAAGCCAAAATAGTCGACCGCACTAACAGATATTACATTTTAAAAGATGACCCTTGTCTTAGTACGCACATATTTAAATAATAGGGTCAAGCAGCTACTTCTCTGATTTTTAGGTATGGAAATTCAACTTCCCCAATTTTTTTATTAATTGTTAAATACTTAACAGTTTTAGAAACATGATAAAGTCCGTATAATGGTGTAAATTCAAATTTTAAATAAAACGAGCCAAAAAGCTCAACCTCGGTTAAAATAAAGTTACCAGACAATACATAATCGAGGAGGAACAAAATGGCTCAACTAAATATTACACTGGATACAGAACTTTTGCACGGACTTTTTACAAAAGACTCTAAGGATGAAGCTTTTTCAAAACTGTTAGAAACGATTCTAAATCAGGTATTACTTGCTCAATCAGCAGAGCAACTTGGTGCAGGGCCTTATGAACGTTCTGAAGATCGCACAGCATACCGAAATGGATTCAGAGACAGAGATTTGACTACACGTATTGGTTCCATAACATTAAAAATTCCACGCCATAGGAATGGTGAGTTCAGCACTACAATGTTCAAGCGTTACCAACGCAGTGAACAAGCTTTGATTTTAGCAATGATTGAAATGGTCATAAACGGTGTTTCAACGAGAAAAATTGAGAATATCACAGAAGAACTTTGTGGTAAGAGTTTCTCTAAATCAACGGTATCAAAACTTTGTGAGCATCTAGATCCAATCGTTTCTGCCTTCAGAAATCGACCGCTTGAAAAGCACTATCCTTTTGTCATTGTTGATGCCATATACATCAAAGTTAGAGAAGATAGTCGTGTTTGTTCAAAAGGCCTATTAATTGCTACAGCAGTCAATGAAACCGGTCATCGTGAAGTAATAGGCTTCCAGTTAAGCAATAGCGAATCAGAAACCAGTTGGGGGGATTTCTTTAGTGATCTTAAATTTCGCGGATTAAACAACGTAGACCTGATAGCCTCTGACAATCACAAAGGTCTTGTAAAGGCTATAAAAAAACATTTCCAAGGTGCAACTTGGCAACGTTGTCAAACACATTTTTCGAGAAACATTCTTGATAAAACACCAAAGAAACACCAGCCTGAAATTAAGAAATACCTACAAAGTATCTATCAAGCGAGAGATATTGATGAAGCAAGAAGACTTCTTTCGGAAACTTTAGAAGCCTTTGAAGTTCTTGCTCCGAAAGCAATGACAACACTTGAAGAAGGTTTCGAAGATGTTATGGCAGTTATGAGTCTACCTGAAAAGTATCGAAAACGCCTACGAACAACAAATAGCGTCGAACGACTTAACCAAGAAGTAAGACGTCGTGATCGTGTTATAAGAATCTATCCAAATGAAGCTTCCGTCATCAGGTTGTTGGGATCAGTACTTATTGAACAAGATGAAAAATGGTCATCAAGAAAGTACCTTGATATGGATGAATATTATCAATTTATAAATGAACAAAAATCAGCTAAGGACCAATCCGCTGCTTAATTAAATACAGCCGAGGGAATTTACACACTAATAAGGACTTGACTAGAAACATTAATTACCTTATAATAAATCATAATTATATTTTAGGAGGGATTTTCTTTGATAGCTTTAGGTCCTATAGAAATAATGAATCATACTCCCTGGCATTTTCTAGCTGCATCTGTGCTCCTGGTCTTATTTTTTATCGCTACTTTTAGTGATGACCAAAACCTAAAAACAAAACTTCGTAAAATCATGTATGTTGTCTTTGGCTTCGCAGTATTAACAGGATGCTATGTTTGGACACTTGTTGATTTTAGCCTTCCATTGTTAATCAAGAGCATTGGAGGTTTCGCACTCTTTTGGGTGATGATCCAACTCACAAAGAACCGATTCAATAAACTTTATTGGGGGTTATTTATTTTAATTGCCGCTGTAGGTTTAACATTGGCTTTCGTCTACATTTAATTGAATTAGTTAACCTGTTATAAGACTAATTATCCGAAACAATATCAGGCCGCTTCTAACGGAGTAAAAGGGTTGAACAAAGGGAAATACACACGCTGTCAAAGTAGTAAAAAATACTATAGAAATTGATTAAAATGGAGGGGCTGTTGCACAACGAACGTAGTCGTTCGTAGGCAATAGCCTACTTTTTTTACCCGGAAATATAGCAAATGCGGGCTCGAAGAGCCCGCAAATACTGTATAATTTAGTTATGCGACTAAATAAATTACACAACAAAAAGTATACCGAATATCGCGACGGGTATCAATTAGTTTTACCATTTAATTTTGATGTGTTAATACCAGAAGATGATTCTGTCCGACTGCTCAGCCACATACTGGAGGGATTAAATTACACGGAGCTATATCAGGCATATTCTTCTACTGGAAGAAAACCTGCAGTCGAACCCAAGATCCTATTCAAGGTATTGACCTATGTATACATGAACAATATTTACTCGAGCAGAAATATTGAGAAAGCCTGCCGGAGAGATATTAATTTCATGTGGCTGTTACAAGGAAATCCGGCTCCGGATCATTCGACCATTGCCCGGTTTCGGAAAAGTTTTGTGGTTGATGCTGTCGATGGATTGTTTTATCAAATGGTCGTATATCTGCATCAGACTGGCGAGGTGAACTTCGAGAATCTATTCATCGACGGGACAAAAATCGAAGCCAATGCCAATCGTTACACCTTCGTTTGGAAGAAAGTCGTCAACAAAAATGAAGCTAAGATGTTTACGAAAATACAAGCGTTGCTGGAGAAAATCAACGAAACCTACAACACGAATCTTCTCGTCAGCAAAGATAGCTTATGCTGTGATTTAGCGGGGATACTCACGTATTTGGAAGAAAAACGAAAAGTAGAGAACATCGAATTTGTTCAGGGTATTGGTAAACGGAAGACAGAATTACAGCGGTATACTGAACAGATCAGAGAATTCTCTTTGCGTCAGGCAGCGTATGACAAACATAATACCTTGTTTAACGGCCGGAATAGTTACTCTAAAACAGATACGGATGCCACCTTCATGCATATGAAAGACGACCATATGCGCAATGCTCAGCTAAAGCCAGCTTACAATGTCCAGATCGGAGTTGAAGGCGAATACATAACGGGCGTCAATGTTTTCCAGGACAGAAACGATTTAAATACCCTGATCCCATTTTTAAAGGAAATGGAGAGTAGATCAACTTTTCGATACAAAAATATCATTGCCGACTCCGGCTACGAAAGTGAAGAGAATTATCTTTACCTGGAAGAGCACAGACAGACTTGCTACATCAAGCCGCAAACATATGAACAATCGAAGAAAAGAAGCTTTAAAAATGACATCAGCAAACGGGAAAACATGACTTATGATGCTGAAAAAGACGAATATACCTGCAGTAACGGCAAGCAGCTTCAGCCTATTGGAATCACCCATAGAACATCGGCAACCGGCTATCGGTCGGAGATAACACTGTATGAGTGCGAGGACTGCCAAGACTGCCTTAAGAAAGAGAAATGTACCAAAGCTAAAGGAAATAGACGAATGCAGGTATCCAAGAAATTTGTGGAGAAACGCCGGGTATCTTATGAGAATATTACATCCGAAAAAGGCATCTTACTTAGGGTAAATCGTTCTATCCAGGCGGAAGGGGCTTTCGGGGTTTTAAAGAACGATTACAACTTCAATCGCTTTTTAACACGCGGCAGGAAAAACGTCAAAAATGAATTTATGTTGCTTTGTATTGGATATAACGTCAACAAGCTTCATGCGAAGATTCAGAATGAACGCATCGGAAAACCACTTCATCAGCTAAAAACGGCCTAGAATTGATGAAGAAGACACGCTAATCCCCAAAAAATATCTTTTACAAAGACCTAAGATTAGGCTATGCAATGTCTAACCAGCGTAAGCGGAGCATGGATTGCGCAGCGCGGCTTTTTGCGCCACGGAGGGCACAACTTGCCGAGAGCGGTTAGACATTGCGTAGCCCTACCTTCAAGGTTTTATTCGTTATACCTTCCAGAGGTAGTTGCTTAATCCATATACCGTAGTTGGTCTTTCATATACCGATAGAAGAAGGCGGTGCCGCCAAACTTTGTAGTTTTGCAACACCGCCTTTTTATTTATAAAGTATGTGATCATCGTTTGATCAACCTTTTCTACTCGCTACAAGTTTCCAGTTCACCAGTGCTTTGGGTTTACTTAGGTTTTCTGCGATTTGCGGGATATTTATATACCATAGACATTGACAAGTATCAATGTCTTGACTAATATATAAACATATTGATGTTTATCAATATATAAACCTACAACAGGGGCGGTTGAATTGGAACGAAATTATCAAGCATATGCTTTAGCGATGAGAGCATTATCTGATGAAACAAGATTGAAAATATTTGACATGTTGGGCAATGGGGAACTATGTGCTTGTAAGATACTCGAAGCGTTCAACATAACCCAATCCACGCTTTCTTATCACATGAAGATCTTATGTGAAAGCGGTCTGGTGAATGGCAGGCGGGATGGCATCTGGATGCGGTATTCTATCAATGAAAGTAAACTTGAAGTCATTGCCGGCTTTTTGATAAGGTTACAAAAATCATATGTAACAAAAAGAAAAAAATAACTATTGAATCAAACGAATAAACAACAAGAAGGTGACTTAGATGGTATTTGAATGGCTAAATAACCAATTGCTCAGGATGGAATGGCTTTCTGATTTGGTAAAGCTCTTGGTTGAGAATGTCTTTGGGCTTAGCATCCAGGATCGCTGGGGAGGTGGTCTCCATTTTTTCATCTATGACGTTCTTAAAATATTTATCTTGCTAGCCGTTTTGATCTTTCTCATTTCTTATATTCAAAGTTTTTTTCCACCGGAAAGAACCAAAAAAATACTCGGCAGGTTTAACGGTATTTCAGGAAATATTTTAGGTGCTTTACTCGGTACGGTGACGCCTTTTTGCTCCTGTTCTTCCATTCCGCTTTTTATTGGCTTCACCAGTGCGGGGCTTCCCATCGGTGTTACTTTTTCGTTTTTAATATCATCCCCCCTGGTGGATTTGGCTTCGGTGCTTTTGCTGGCAAGTATCTTTAATTGGACCATTGCCATTGCCTACGTTGTTGTTGGTTTGATTCTGGCAGTAATTGGCGGAACCGTGATTAGCAGAGCAAAGCTGGAAAAGTATGTAGAACCGTTTGTATTCAGTAATAAAATGCTGGAAATAGAACCGGAGCGGTTAACAACTCGGGAAAGGCTGGAGTTTGCTAAAGATCAGGTTCGTGATATTGTCAGAAGAGTGTGGGTATATATTCTAATCGGTGTCGGTATAGGTGCTGCGATTCACAACTTTATTCCTGAAAATATTATTTCCTTACTTCTGGGTCAGGATAAATGGTATTCGGTATTGCTGGCTACTTTGGTAGGGGTCCCGATGTATGCAGATATTTTTGGGACGCTGCCGATTGCGGAAGCATTGGTGGCCAAGGGTGTTGGTCTGGGAACTGCTTTATCCTTCATGATGGCTGTCACCGCACTTTCTCTGCCGTCTTTGATCATGCTCAAGAAAGTCGTAAAAATGAAACTGCTCGTCATATTTGCAGGGATTGTAACCATTGGCATTCTTATCATCGGCTATACATTTAATGCCTTGGGATATTTGCTCATGTAAGGGGTAATAATATTTGAATTTTCAAGTAAAAGGAGCGTATTAAATATGATGATTAAAATTTTAGGATCTGGCTGCAAAAATTGCGTTACCCTTGCTGAAAATACCAGAATTGCTTTGGAAGAAGTGGGCCTTGCTGCCGAAGTAATCAAAGTTACCGATATTCAAGACATCATAGCCTATGGTGTGATGTCCACACCAGCCCTGGTTATTGACGAAAAGGTGGTATCTTTTGGGAAAGTTCTAAAACCCAAGGAGATCGTAAAGATTTTAGAAACTGCGCGGTAGAAAAAAGATGCTATCAATCTCATAAAATAGTTTCGTGTGATTAAAAGCGAGTACAATTCAAAAAGTACTCGCTTGTTTTTAGCGGAATAGCGTGGATAGTTTTATTTTTGTCCGCCTTAAGTAGGAAATATCAAGAAAATGTCGAATGAGATATTAATTGACTCATTAAATGATTATTGAGGAGTCACGCTATGGATAAATTAACTGCTGTCTTTGAATCAACGCTCAACGCAATCGAGAACGGTAAAGAAGAAATATTTGACATCTATGAGATGACCCGCAACGAAATACAGCGGTTAAAAAAAGAACTGGAATTTATGCGCAGGGAAATTGAAGACACCATCAAAATGGTGGATACCCAGTTTATGAAAGAAAAACGCTTCCGTCGGAAGCTGATGGAAGTCAACAAGAACTTCGATAAGTTCAATGAGAAACAGATGCTCGAAGCGTATTCGGAAACGAAGGATGCACAGGTAGAGCTGCAACTGCTCCAGGCGAAAGAGCTTCAGCTGCGTTCCCGCAGGGATGAAATCGAAAGAACGTTAAAAAATTTGGATATCACAGTGATTAAGGCTGAGGATCTGATGAGCCAGGTCAGTCTTGCCCTACGGCTTTTAAAAGAAGGAATCAGTGAGATCAGTCAGTTCTATAGCAGTGACCAGAGAAAAGAAACAGCTTTTCAGATCATCAAGGCTCAGGAAGAAGAACGCCTGAGGGTCGCCCGTGAAGTCCACGACGGTCCCGCCCAGAGTCTGGCAAACATTGTTCTGCGTCTGGAAATAGCAGAGAAACTTCTGGAACTTGATCACCGCCAGGTAAAAAAAGAATTGAAAGAACTGAATATACTGGTCAGGGATAATTTGAAGGATATCCGCAGAATCATTTTCGGACTCAGGCCAATTCCTTTAAATGGGGCGGGAATTGTTGATACCATCAATCATTATATGAAAAACTTTGAAAAAACGTATGGGCTGACCTGTGAACTTATCGTGGAAGGACAAGAAAGGGAGCTTGATTCCTCCGTAGAAGTAGCCCTTTTCCGATTGGTTCAGGAAGGGATGACCAATGTGGCTAAACATGCGGAATCCCCGAAGTGCAGGGTTCATTTGAATTTTCAGGATAACAGGATTGTCGGTCAGATTATCGATGATGGTAAAGGATTTGATATCAGCAATGGCTTGGATAATTCCGGTGCCCATTTCGGCTTGATTGGAATTAATGAGCGAATTCAGGCTTACTCCGGACAATTATCGATTCAATCAGAACCGGGCAAGGGTACTGTTGTTACGTTTAACATTCCATATTCTGAATAAAAGGAGGAAAGGATCAAAATGATAAGGGTTGTAATTGCCGATGATCACCCGCTTCTCAGGGAAGGATTACGAAGAATTCTGGAATTTGAAGAAGGCATTCAGGTTGTATCCGAAGTCGGAGATGGTCAAGGGGCAATTAATATGGCGAGGAAGACGCCGTTTGATGTTCTGCTGATGGATTTGAATATGCCTGGGGTAAATGGTCTTGAAGCCTGTAAAGTCATCAGAAGGGAATTCCCGAACATTGGGATTTTAATTCTTACTGTCGATGACTCGGATGAAAAAGTGTTCCAGGTATTACAGCTCGGGGTAGCTGGATACCTGCTGAAAGACGTCATTCCGAAAGCCCTGGTTGATTCCATCCGCAAAGTATATGCTGGAGAACCCATTTTGTCCCCGTCGGTAACCGGCAAACTGCTTGGCCAGCTTTCCAATCCGAACAGTCCAAAAGATCATTTCGGATTAAGCAACAGGGAAATGGAGATACTTACCTATGTGGTCAAAGGCTCGTCAAACAAAGATATTGGCTTAACGCTGTTTATAAGTGAAAAAACAGTCAAAAATCATCTTTCCAGTATTTTTAGAAAACTAGAGGTCGAAGACCGCACCCAGGCTGCTTTGAAAGCAGTGAAGACAAAACTTATTACACTGGAATAAATTTTTTTGTGGCTTCAGTAGGCTGCAGAAGGGAATACGAATGAAGCTTTGTTTTTATGGTGCCAGTCAGACTGTGACGGGTTCCTGTTATTTGCTGGAAACAACAGATACCAGAATCCTGATTGACTGTGGAATGTTTCAGGGTTCCAAAATCATGAAAGAACTGAATTACGGCGCGTTTCCGTTTGATCCCAACCTTCTTGACGCTGTGATTTTAACGCACGCCCATATTGACCATTCCGGGCTTATTCCGAAGCTCATCAAAAAAGGTTTCAGCGGGCCGATCTATGCGACGACGGAAACCATAGAACTATGCTCTGTGATGCTGCCGGACAGCGGGCACATCCAGGAAATGGAGGTCACCAGAAAAAATCGCAAGCACAGCAGGATGGATGCTCCATTAATTGAACCGATTTACACGGTTGAAGATGCGGTGAATGCGCAAAAGCACTTTGTCGAGGCGGCCTATAATCAAAAGACCGCGATCTCGCAATCGCTGTCCTTTCAGTTTGTCGATGCCGGGCATATCTTGGGCTCGGCCCATGTCATTGTCAGCGTCAAAGAAAACAACACGACGAAAACCATTGCATTTTCCGGAGATATCGGGACTTCCGGTCAGCCTTATGTCGAAGATCCCGAAGGGATTAAAGAAGCGTGTATGCTTAAGGATCCTGATGGTATACGAGATGCCTGTATGATTGTGATGGAAACAACCTACGGCAACCGGATTCATCCGGATAAAACCAATCGAATGGAAAACCTGGCCAGGGTCATCAATAATGCCCACCAAAAAGGCGGCAATATTATTATTCCGGCTTTTGCCATAAATCGGACACAGGACCTTTTGTACTACCTGCGCAAACTTCAAGATGACAAAAAAATTCCGGCAATGCCGATTTACATCGATAGTCCGCTGGCTGTTGCAGCGACGAGAATATTTGGGCGGAATACCCGGAATTTTGATCAGGAAACCAAACAGCTGCTGGAGGCGGGCCAAAGCCCGTTTGCCATGCCGAATCTTCACTTGAGTGAAACCGCGGAGGATTCAATCCGGCTGAATGCGATACAGGGCGGCGCGATTATCATTTCGGCTAGCGGGATGGCTGATGCCGGAAGAATCAAGCATCATTTGAAACATAATCTGTGGCGGTACGATGCCACGGTCATCTTTGTCGGTTATCAGGCCCAAGGGACACTTGGCCGGTTTTTAACTGACGGTGCCAAAGAAGTGACTATCCATGGAGAGAAAGTCGCGGTCAACGCCGAAATCGTTGCGTTCCAAGGTTTTTCAGCGCATGCGGACCAGAATGAATTGCTGGCCTGGCTTAAAGCCGCCGGCGGCAACGCAGATCAGCTCATCCTGGTCCATGGCGAAGATGATGCGATTCAGGCGTTTTCATCTCTGGTCCAGCAAAAATTCGGGATTGCGCCAATCATTCCGGAACTGGGTGAATGCCTGGAGATAGCGGACGGCGAAATCAAGCGTCTAAAACCTTCCAAGCCCTGGCTAAAGGAAATTGAAGATAGGATAGGTTATCCTGCACCTCAGGAACGGCAGTCACACCCGTCCAAATCTGTTAAGCAAAGATCTTCAGAAGAAGGATCAGGGGGAAGAACCTTCAAACGCCGGAGAAAAGTTCTGCTTTCCGAAGCAAACAGGGCCTATACCAAACTCCGCAAAGACCTGAAACTATTCATTGATAGGAGCAATGAGCGCCAAGACTATGAAAACCTGATTGATACCTTTGAGAGCATTTCCGATCTTTTAAAAACAAGAATGAAACGGTAAACCGAATCAGATCCAGGCATACTCCGAGGTCTGACGCTTAATCCCTGACAGAAAACGCATGATCTCTTCGCGCCGTTTTACAGCGATTCTCCTGCCGGTCTTGGAGTACACTTTTTTAGGCAGTGCTTCAGCAAAGGTCTGCGCCCGCATTAAAGCCTCATCGGGACTCGGGATCAGCTCGTCCTGTCCGACAAGGCTCAGTAGTTTCATTAATCCGATGTTTCCGAGATTATCAAGGATATTGGCGTCCCTTAAATAAATAGCCTCGTCACTGTTGCCCGGCTCGGAATAATACATGTGGCATTCAATGGCGTCCAGAATTTTTGCCAGTTTTTCCTGCTCAAAGTGATAGCTCTTCAACAGGTTCATCGCGACGCCTTTTGATCTGAGGGTATGATCGACGTTGGGAAGCGCGTACATCGGGTACTTTCCCGTATCGTGAAGCATGGCAGAAATATAAAGTACTTCATCATTCAGGTTGAGATGCTGAGATAATTCTTTGGATAAATGATAGACCCGCTGACAGTGTTTCCAGCCAAGAGCCGGATGCGCACCGGATTGGTTGATAATTTGAAATAGTTCTTTGGAGATATCCATATCCTGCACCACCTTTCTGTTAAGTATTACGGCAAAAAAATGCAAAAGTCCTTCCAATACATGGAAAAATTGTCGTCATAAAAATTGTTTTTCCTCCTAAAATCTTTAGGATTTTAGGACAGTAATAGTGTAATATATAGAATAGTAGCAATAATGCCAATAATTTTTTTCTAACATCAATGAATGGTATGAGGTGGTAGCATTGTCAAAAAACAAGGTATACGGGGGCTTTTGTCAAGCTCTTTTATTTTCCGGTTCCGTTTCGATTCCCAATCTTATACTTGATCATTATACGGAACTTGGAATAGGTCACAAGGAAATGATGCTGATGATTCATATGATGACTGAGACAAGTACGAACAGTGATCGTATTGAGGAACAGATCACCAAAAAAATGGGACTCTCGGTTGAAGAATACAAAATCATGATCCAGAATCTCCAGACCAGAGGACTGCTTTCTGTCAATAGCCGCAAAGCGAAAAACGGCACGAACCGTGAATATGATTTCAGCGGGCTGATCGATCAGTTATTGGAATTATGGGGAATCAATGAGTTTAAGCAGATGTCCTCAGGCACTGAACGTAATGGCAAAACGAACACAGAGAATATGCCGGACCTTTCTCAGGCTAAACTGACTTCGCTGTTTGAACAGGAATTAGGGAGGCCGTTAACCGGTCTGGAGTGTGAACATATTGAAAAATGGCTGATGGCCTCGTATTCCGAAGAACTGATTATTGAGGCTTTACGAAGAGGCGTTGGCGCCGGGATTCGGAGTTTCCGCTATCTCGATTCTATTTTAAGAGAGTGGGAGAAGAAGGGGATCAAAACGCGTCTGGAAGTCGAGGCTGAGGATCAGAATTTCCAGTCCAGACAAAACAGGAAAAATGTCAAGCCGTTGAAAGGTTTGCCAAAAACGAAAAGCAAATATGATAATATTTATCTTTAGTAGCGCGTTCTGAGAATGATTATACAAATTTGTTAGGGCAAGTCTGCGTGCCACAATACCGCTTTCGGCCGTTGTGTCTTCCTGACACAAAAGGCCGCGCTACGCCATCCAGGCTTCGCTCGTCGCGGTACTGTGGCACGCAGACTGATAACAAGCATGTGAAACATAGGAGATAGGGAGATAGGTAGATAGACATCATTGAAGGGTAACGAAATTGTTGTCAGAGGGGGATTTCATCTGGAAAGAACAGATCGTATCATTGAGAGAGTGCTGCCGAATCAGGGAAACACGAACATGGAAGACAGGACTGGAATTCAGACTACAGCGAATTTGAATAAAACAAATCAGAATGAATCGGAGATAAAGATCCAGTCGACTGTTCAGTCTGAAACAAATATTGAAGCCGGCTCTGTATGCCCGCTCTGCGGAGACAGGGGAATCGTTCTGAACGGAGATACGGCGGCGCCCTGTTCGTGTATGGAGAAAAAGAGGATCGAAAACAGCTTTAAATATGCGCGTCTGTCCAGGGAACTGATGAACTGCCGTTTTGAAAAGTTCAGTCTTGCATACTATAAGAACACGCAGCAGGATCAGGAAGATTACCTGAATGCCCAAAAAGCACTGAAGGCCGCCAGGGAGTTTGTCAAAAACGTCCGGGAAAATCCCAATGAGGTCGGGCTGCTCTTCACAGGCTCCGTTGGAAGCGGCAAAACGTTTCTGGCAGCTTCCATTGCGAATGAGCTTCTGGAAAGTAATTTCAAGCTACTTTTTTTGATTGTCCCGGACCTTTTGGATGAACTGCGCGCTACATTCAGCAATAAAAGTGAAAATACGGAATATGACTTGCTGGATATAGCCAGAACCGTACCGATTTTAATTCTTGATGACTTGGGTGCGCATAATTATACCGAATGGTCCCGTAATCGGATCTACTCGATCTTGAATTACCGTATGAACGAGCAGCTGCCGACTGTCATTACGACCAATCTTGACTTTGATGAGATCGATCATTATCTGGGAGAACGGACCTGTTCCCGGCTTCTTCAGATGTGCAGGATTTTCCGTTTGTCTGCACCACAGGATATCCGGATGCAAAATTATTTAAAACGGGAAGGATTAAAAAAGGATAAAAAATAAGAGTTCAGCCGGAAAAATGCTAAGATATTTTCCTATGTTGTCAGCTTACGGCAAATTGCCTCAAACCATAAGGATTTTTCGGGGATAAACCTATGCATGTCCATGAAAAGCATGCATAGGTTTTCTATTAGAAATGGTTTTATGGAGGTGCAGATACATGGCTAAATTCTTTATTATTAAGAGAAATTATTTGTTTGTCGGAGGACTGGTCATATTGGTTGCTCTTATTGGCCTTATGGGCGGCCTGATTGGCAACACGGAGATAGTTTCCACTCCGGAACAAACAGAACCTGAGATTAAAATTGTAAGTATTGATTTTGATCCTCAAATTGTCATCCGGGACATCACTTATGGGGAGGAAATGTTTAAGGGAGTTCAGATCCTGCCGGCAAGTCATTTTAAAGTCTCTGCGATCATTCAAAACATGACCGAAAATACGATGACCAATGTGCCGGTTGTCCTAACCATTCAGGCTCTGGATGATAAAAACAAACAAATCAGTAAGGAAGGAATTATACCAACACTGGAACCCGGAGCAACAGCTAAAATTGCCTTTGAAAATATTGATGCATTAGGTAATGCAGCCGGTAAGAGTGCGACGGCAGGCCAGCATGAGATGGTACTGGCGATTAAAGCCAATCTCGAAGGCGGAGCGTCTCAAAATACGGAAGCCAGGGTGGTTTTCAATGTCGATTCGTCGATAAAGTCCTGACTTTATCAAATCATGTAACAGTAAGTAGTAAAACATATTGCAAGTAAAAATCAAGTGTAAGTAAAAATCATTGCTTAAAACCTGATAAATATAGTATCATTAAGTGTCTGGTACCTTTTAATAAAAAATTCTTGGTACGAAAGCACTTATTTTTTTTGTCTTGCCAAATAGTATAATAGAACTGCTGATCGATTTCTTGATGGAGTAAAAGGACTAAATGAAAAGAGCTATACTGATTAGCCAGGAAAAACAAATCAATGAATTGAATGCCGTCCTGCCTTTGGCCAATTATCAGGCGATCGCGAGGACTGACAGTGGTATAGAGGCTCTGCGCATGGCGCAGCGGGTTGAGCCTGACCTGATCATCTGCGGAGGGGATATTCATGGGATTTCGCCGCTTGATCTAGTTCAGAATCTCGTTCATGCCAATATTTGTCCGGTTATATTCGTGCTTGATCAAAAGGATTATGTGAACCTGGATTTTGCGCTGAAAACCAACGTCCACCATATCATGACGGCTCCGCTCAGAGCGATAGATGTTGTCTCCGGGATTGCCCAAGCGGAACATCGGTTTAATAGGGAAATAGAACAGCGTAAAGAAATGAATAAATTGAATGATGAGCTTAAAACAAGAAAACTGGTGTATCAGGCGATTTTAATCCTGATTACAGCCGGGATGGATGAAGAAACGGCCTATACATCGATTCGAACAGAAGCGATGACCTCAAGAAAAACAATTCGGGCAATAGCTGCCGAAGTCGTAAAAGGAACGTGGAGACCTTGATGACGAAAAAACAATTTCTGATACGATTCATCGTTGGGAATGTTCTGTTGTTCATCCTCTTAGGGCCTTTCATTGTCTTTTACGGTCCTTTTCATTCATTGACGTATGTTACGGTCGGAACGATTCTGACGTCCCGCCATCCCCAGGTAGCGGATTTTTTTTTATCGGAACAAAAAATTGCTGAAATCACTCAGAAATACGGAAATACATCAGTTACCGTAGAGCCTGTCATTCAGCATATTGACCATAAGATTACTGATGAGGAAAACGGCATCAGGATAGAAAATATTGAAGGTAAATACTTTAAAGGAATTGTCATGCTTGTGCGTGACCCTCTTCAGATCGAAATTGCTGTTACGAAAGAGCTTGGCGTAGCCGGTCAGCGCTTATCGGAACTGGTCATTGCAGAAGGTGCAATAGCCGGTATTAATGCCGGTGGTTTTTATGATCCGAATTCGCAGGGAAATGGCGCTTATCCGGATGGGATCACTGTCAGGGACGGGCAGCTCATTCATGAAAACCTGGACGCGGCTAAAAGTACGAATCTGATCGGTTTTAACAAGGAAGGAAAACTGATGCTCAGGACAGTCTCTGCAAGGGAACTCTCCGCCGGGCTTATTAGGGACCTTGGGATCCAGCATGCGGTCAGCTTTGAGCCAAACCTTATCCTGAATGGAGAACCACAGATTAAAGGCGACGGAGGTTGGGGATTCGCTCCCAGGACGGGAATTGGGCAAAAAGCTGATGGTACGGTTATTTTCGTTGTGATCGACGGCAGACAGCCTGACTGGAGTATGGGGGCAACGCTGCGGGATCTAATGAATATATTTATTGAATATGGAGCCGAAAATGCAGCAAATCTTGACGGCGGTTCTTCAACAGAATTGTTCTATCAAGGTCGGATTATCAATAAACTGTGGAACATCTACGGAGAACGCTATATGCCTACGGCTTTTGTTGTGATGCCAGGAAAGAACCTTAGTGGGGTGGGGCAAAATTGAAAAGACGATGGATGATCTGGTTGTTATTGCTTTCCCTGGTATTACAACTTGCAGTTTATGCCCTGCTGAATTGGCAAGCAGAACAGCTGTTAAACCCTTCTTTGCATATCAATCAGGCTTATGTTCTGAAAACGGATCTCAGTCAGGCTGATGGTTTTGTGTTGTCTTACAATAAAAAGTTATTGGCCTATCGATCGGGACGTTATCTTGAAGTTATTGATTTGACGACGAATAAGAAGATCTTCTCAAAGTGCCCGGAAAAGGACGCAGCAAAGATTGTCGGCTTCGCTTGGCTTCCGGACCGGAACAGTATGGTTTATCTGATCAGGGAGCAGAACAAGAACGCCATAACAAGCTTGTATTCAGTGGATTTCAGCACTGGCTCTTCTGAATTGAACAGCTTTGAACCGATGATGGACAGAGAATTAAGCCTTGCGGTCAATCAGGTGCTGCAAATTGAAATGTCGACCTATACGAATAATCTATTGATCTTGTTTCAGGATGACAATCAAACCCGTCAGCTGATTACAATGGATATCATGAAGACCTTGAACAGAGTGAATCAGCAGGGAGAGGAAATCCTATACATCGCGGTTTCCAATAAATTCGGCAGCATCTATGTAGAGAGCAGAATGGAGACGAACAAAGCGATTGATATTTATCAGGCCGGCAGTAAGAATCGTATTTCTGTTGATCCTGAAGATATACTACTTGGCTGCCGTGACGACAAAATCTATATTGGCAAAATCAGCGGGAACATCCTTCGCGAGGTGACCGTTTATCAAGAACAGACATCCGGCCCGGCGATGACGGGAACTGTGATCTGGCAAGGGGAGATTCCGTATACAGAGATAGAAACAAAGATCAGTAGTACGAATCAGATCATGATCAAAAGCAAGGGACGCCTGGACGTCATTTCAGCGAACGGCAAACATCAATCGCTAAAATTACCGGATGGTTCTGCTACAAGATCCAATGCAGTTATCGTCTTGGCCCCAATGGGTGATTTGTACCTGGAACTTTTGCCGGGAAACGAAAAGTCTGTTTATTACTGGAGGAAGGTATGAGAACCATGTTAATTTTAAATAGCCAGGCACAATCCGTGAATTAATAAGATAGAATAAACCAACAATTAATGTTGGGGAGGTATCTTATATGGTTCCGGGTACAAGCTCATTAACTCAGGACTTAGTTAGGGCAATCAACGGAGAGTATAGTGCGATCGCCTGTTATGCAAAGCTGGCTGAAAAAGCGCCGAATCACGAAGAAAAAAAGCGGATCATGGAGATCCGCCAGGATGAAGTGCGCCATTATCACATATTCTCGCAGATATTTACTGAAATCACAGGGGTAAACCCAAACCCTCAGATTACGGAGAAATGTCCTGCCACTTACAGGGAAGGTTTGAAGTCCTCTTTTAAGGATGAGCAGGAGACGGTTGATTTTTATTTGGATGTGGCTGAAAAGACTCGAGACTTATTTATTAAGGAACAATTCAAAAGAGCAGCCTCCGACGAGCAAAACCATGCCGTATGGTTCTTATGGTTATTGAACAAATAAATTGCAGAAAGATCACAGCCCCATATGCCGCAGATCGTATCCGGTGGGGCTTTGATAAACCCGCAGCTCAAATTCCGGGACAATAGCCAGGATATGGTCAAAAATATCGGCCTGGACAGCTTCATAGCTTTCCCAGGAAGTATCCTTGGTATACGCATAAATTTCAATCGGAATACCATGTTCGGTCAATGGCAGCTGGCGCGCTATCCTGGCCATTTCAGGGTGTATTTCAGGATGGTTTTTAAGGTAGGCCTGCAGATAAGCACGGAATGTTCCAATATTCGTCAGCCTTCTGGCATTTACGGATTGAGCAGAATCCATAATAGGATCCAGGTCATAGTCCAGGTTATGTTTGGCAAGTTCTTCTCTTTTTTTATCAATATAATCGGAAATATTGCGGAACTTGCTGAACTTTTCCAACATTTCTTCGCTGCAGAAACGGATACTCGAACTGTCAATAAAAATGGACCTCTTAATTCTTCTGCCGCCGGATTCCTGCATACCTCGCCAGTTCTTAAAGGAATCGGAGATCAGGACATACGTCGGAACCGTCGTAATCGTATTATCAAAGTTTCTGACTTTAACGGTGTGCAGGGAAATGTCCGTAACGTCGCCGTCAGCACCGTACTTGGGCATTTCTATCCAGTCGCCGATCCTGAGCATATCATTGGAAGACAGCTGGATCCCGGCCACCAGACCCAGAAGAGAATCCTTGAAGATCAACAGGATGATTGCCGTTACTGCTCCAATTCCGCTTAATAGAAGGAGAGGGGAACGGTCAATCATCGTAGCAATCATCCAGATACCGCCGATGATCCAGATGACTATTTTCAGGGCCTGGATGATGCTACGGATTGGTTTAAACCTGGAAGCTTCAAAAGTATGATAAATATCGTCAATCGCGTCAAGCAAAGCAAGCATGACCAATGTGCCGACCACAATAATGTAAATAATGGCTATTTTTTGGATGGCAACGGAATATTCCGGGAACAGTCCGGCTGCGGCGTAGATCACAATTGCCGGGATCATATGCGCCAGGCGTCTGAAGACTTTTCGATCAAGAAGCTTGTCATCCCAGCTTATTTTGTTTCGATGGATGTAGAAAGCAAGGATTCGCAAGAGCACTTGCTTTGTGACGATAAAAGCCAAAATACTGATCAGCAGAATTATAACCACCGTTACGGCATTCGCGATCAGGATTGCAGCTGTTTTTTCAATTCCTTTGAAAATTAGCCATTGGTTCAGATTGAATATCATGCACACTACCTTTCAAAGTGGATGTACCGAATGATTGGTCGGTGTTCACGGTGCCTTAACTGTATCTTTAGTAGAGCTGGCGGAGGCATTGTCATCCGTCGAAAGCTCCTGACTGGTATCCAACCCGCTGTCCACAGTAAGGCCATTGGTATTAATGGTTGTGAGCTGATTTTCCAGGGCATCGAGCATTTCCCTAATCTGCTTAATCTGATCCAGTACACTTTGCATCTCTGTTTCCGTGGCACCTGTTGCATTTGTCTGATCAGGATTTTCTGCATTATCAACAGGTGTATCCTGCAGTGTATCCAAAGACGGGATATAACGGCCAAAGATTTCTTTCAGTCCTTCTTCGAGCGTTTCGGTCATCGCGATCTTATCTTCATAGACGATAACTACACGTTTCAACTCAGGAATACTGCCGCTGGTTGTGGATTGCAGATAAATCGGTTTTACAAACAGGAAATTACCGCCAATCGGCAATACCAGGAGATTTCCTTTGAGAACGCTCGATCCTTTTTGGTTCCATAACGCAAACTCTTGGGAAATTTCGGGATCCTGATCGATTCTGGATTCAACCTGGAACGGACCGTCGATTTCCATATTTTTGGGCATTTTATATAAGACGAGTTTGCCGTAATTCTCGCCGTCCATCCTGGCGGCGAGCCAAGCGACAAGATTATTCCGGCTGTTCGTAGAACTTGAGGCCGGGGTAAAGGGCTGCATCAGCACAAATTCTTCATTTGTTTCCCCATATAGTTTCATGATTACGTAATAGGGCTCCACATTTTGTTCTGATGAACCGTAAATTTCCTTGGCAACGTTCCAGGCATCTTCTTTATTATAAAATACAGTGGTGTTGGTCATATGAAACGTGTTCAGCATGTCACACTGGATTTTGAACATTGTTTCCGGATAGCGCAGGTGCGATTTTATGGAATAGGGCATTTCCGAAATGCTTTTAAATACACCCGGGAAAATCCTTTGATAAGTCTGAAGAATAGGATCTTCTTTGTCGACCGCGTAGAAATCAACGGTCCCGTCGTAAGCATCGACAACGACTTTAACGGAATTGCGGATATAATTAAAATCCTGGGTGGAGTATTTGCTGGAGTAAGGAATGCTGTTCGTTGTCGTATAGGCGTCAATGATCCATTTGATCTTGCCGTTGTCAATCACAGCATAAGGATCATCGTCATAGGTCAGAAACGGCGCCAATTTCTTGGCCCGCTCCAGAACATTCCGGTACAGAAGAAGCTTGCTTTCCGAAGTTACTTCTCCGGCTAGATAAAAACGCGGGGTCATCTGATGAAGAGACAGCATCAGTTTATTAAAGGCAGTAAACGGGATACCTGTCTTGCCGGCATAGCTGTTCTTCGCAAAGTCATTGCCTAGGGGATAATCAAATTCTTTGGAATTGGTGTTGACGACGACCCAGTCATTCGTCAGTTCGCCAAAGTAGATTCGCGGTTCGGTAATCTTCAATTCTGCATAGTCTGTTTGCGGCGGCACATTGCTTACGGCAAAAGCAGGAAGCCCTTTGGTGGTGACAGTATTAGCGAACGAAGCAGTTAAGCCGAAACCATGCGTGTATTTAAACCGGGTGTTAACAAAGGTTAAGGCTTTCGGATCAAGGTCCTGAAGCGAAATTTCCCTCGCCGAGAGCATAACCTGGCGATACGTATCACCAATCTTATAGCGGTCAACATCAATATCATTAAATTTGTAGTATTGGCGTATCCCTTGTTTTTGCGTGTAGATCTGCTGCATGGGGCGGGGATCATTCAGGCGGATATTATTCAGCGTTCCGACTTCGTTTTTTAAGTCTTGTGCAGTAACCGTCTCAACCCCGGTGTAATCCTGTTCCTTGATTTTATCCAGACCGTAGGCGTAGCGGGTCATTTGGATTTCGCTGGCAATATACGGTGCTTCTTTTTGCAGCTCGTTCGGAACGACAACCAGGGACTGGAGCATGGTAGGAAAGATACCGGAAGTGAAAAACGAAAAGACAATCAAAAACGAGACCGGCACGGTCAACAAACGGGAATCTTTTCGGAAAAAAGCGATAAAGGAGAACACGAAACAGACCAGGCTCACAACGACTAGGATTTTAAAGACCGGAAGCGAAGCGTAAATGTCGCTGTATCCGGCGCCGACGACGTGGCCTCTATGCGAGTAAACGATTTCATAGGCGCTGATATAGTAGCCAAAGCCTTTCAGCGCAAAAAGAATGGTTAAAAGAACTCCGAGGTGTCTTCTGGCCGTAGGACTGATCACAACAGCATCTTTCTTCCAAAACCGGATGGAATGGAAGCGGACGACCCCGGTCATAATATAAAAAAGCGCAGTAAACAGGGTTAAAATAAGGATTGGGGAGAAAAATGCGTTATAAATGGTCTCAAAGAAAGGAAGTTTAAACACAAAGAAACCAAGATCTTGATTAAACAGCGGATCGGAATAATGAAAGGAAGAGGCATTCACAAAGGACAGAAAATCAAGCCAGCCGGTAAAACCGACGATGAAACTCACAACAATACTGACCACGGCAGATAAGACAAGCAGGGAAATGGTAACCCTGCGCGGACTGACAGCAGGCGGAAGATTGACTTCTTCGACCAGTCTGATCCTTTTGCGGAATCTTTCGTTGTAAAACGTAGTAAACGCATGTCTACCCGACATCAGTGTTGCGAAAATCACTAAAAACAACATCGTTCCGTTGATGGCCTGAATAAGTACTTTGCTGAAGAACGGCGTCCAGAAAAGACTTGCGTACCCTAAGTCGGTAAACCACAGCCAGTCTTCGTAGAATCCGCTCAAGGCTGAAAGAACAGCAAGAATAATGATGAGTAAAACAAGAATCTTGAGAACAGGTTTAAAAATAGATTTCCCGCGCATATTTCCCTCCATGAATTAAATTGTTCAAATCACTGAAATATATGTAAACTTCTGGGTATTTATTTTTTATTGTTGGCAATATATTCATAGTTTATCATAAAATTCATCTTATTGGCTTCCTGAAAATAAATTTCTGAGCTATACTTTTTATAAAGTAGAAATGAGCCTGAGAATAAAACAAAGGATTGGTGTAGTAATGTATGATCTGATTATTGTCGGAGGAGGCCCTGCAGGGCTTACGGCGGCCATTTATGCGGCAAGGGGCGGATTAAAAACAGTCGTTGTCGAATCTATGATGCCGGGCGGGCAGGCAGCGGCGACAGAAAAAATTGAAAATTATCCGGGATTTCCAGAAGGGATTACCGGCTTCGATTTGATGAATGCATTTTATAAACAGGCCTTGAATCAGGGCGCTGAATTCATTTTCGAACCGGTTTTGCATTTGGATCTTCAGAAAGAAGTGAAAACGGTTGTGACCGGACAGCGGACCCTGGAAGCAAAAGCGGTGATCATTGCTGCCGGATCCAAGCCGCGTTCTTTAGGTGTAGCAGGAGAAGACAGTTTTCACGGACGCGGCGTATCGTATTGCGCCACTTGCGACGGGGCGTTCTATAAGGGAAAGAAAGTCGCCGTCATCGGTGGTGGAAATGCCGCGCTTGAGGAAGGCGCCTACCTGACAAAGTTTGCTTCGGAAGTCTATATCGTTCATCGCCGGAAAGAATTCAGAGCTTCGCAGATCGCAGTCCAGAGGGCGGAAGAAAACCCGAAAGTTAAGTTTGTCCTGGACAGTGTTGTTCAGGAGATCGCTGGGAATGATAAAGTACAGAAAATCATTCTTAAAGATGTCGGTTCAGACGCTGTGGAAGAAATTGAGGTTGACGGTGTATTCATTTACATCGGCACTGAACCAAATACCAAGTTTACATCAGAATACTTCGAAGTCGATCAATATGGGTATATTATCACAGATGCTTTGCTGAAAACAAATAAGCAAGGGGTCTATGCGGCTGGAGATATCCGCAATACCCCTTTGAGGCAAGTTGCAACCGCAGTCGGGGACGGAGCGCTTGCGGCCGTTCAGGTTGAAAAGTATCTGGCGGAAATGGATTAGTACCACGGAAAAATAATCAGACAATTATTACCATGTACAGACACTTTAGCAGTGTTTCTCCATATCCTATAACAAAAAGGAGGTATGGAGATGTACTTCGGAAGAAAATCCGGCTATATGAATCAGCCGCCGGCTGTAAATATGATGAATCAGCCTGATATGACCGGTATGATGAACCAGCCAGATATGATGGGCATGATGAATCAGCCGGAAATGATGTCTCAGTATGAACAGATGGGTCCTGAAGGCATGTATGCGGAGCAGACGCAGGCAGGGTATACCTGCGATCCATGCGGTTGTACACCTTATTATGAGCACATGGAGGTTCATAAGCCGCTGCCGGAAGTTTATGTCGTTCAAAAAGGGGACACCGTTTACAAAATTGCGCAGAGGTATGGACTGGATTGGCGTGAACTTGCTGGGTATAACCATCTAGGCAATCCCGATCTTATCTATCCCGGTGAAAGACTATTTATTCCTCCCAGATAGTAAGTGAATCAATACTTCCAACGTCAGGTGCGGAGGACAAAACCGGCAGCCGGATACACAGTCATGGTTCTTGAGGTGCACACATTCCGGCTGCTGTCTCTCTCAGTTTATCAGAAAGACGCTAAGTACATTCTGATTTATTTTTTATGAATTGGTGGATGAAATGAATACTACATATAAGGAAGAATTGAAAGTTTTTTATGTAACCTATTTGCTTGTCTTGATCAATGCAGTTGTTTTTCTTGTCATGGAGCTAGCCGGGGGGACGCAAAACCCATACGTCCTGATTTTTTTTGGGGCCAAAATGAATACATTGATTGATGCAGGGCAATACTGGCGTCTCTTGACCAGTATGTTCATACATATCGGTTTTACCCACCTATTGTTTAACGTGTACGCACTGATTGCTCTGGGAAAATTAGCCGAGAGATTGTTTGGCCATGGCCGCTTTTTGCTGATTTACCTGTTCAGCGGTCTGGCCGGGTCACTCATCAGTTATCTCTGGGGGCCCGAATTGTCGGCAGGTGCCTCTGGAGCGATATTCGGTCTGCTAGGGGCAATCATTATTTATGGCTGCAGAAAGCCAGCGTTTTGGAGGACGGGTCTGATTACCAATCTTGCAATCGTTCTCGGCATTAACTTAGTCTTTGGTGTTGTTTTTTCAGGCATTGATAATTTTGCTCATTTAGGTGGACTTTTCGGCGGCGCTGTCAGTAGTGCGCTTCTGCTTTTTTTGCAGCGCCAAAGACAAAATTTACATTGAATGCTTTCGTTTAATTGGGAGAGAATAAAATCAAGCTCACAGATCTTAGCAAGGTGGTTTTTATTCAATTGCCATCGATAGTTAAGATTATGTGGGCTTTTGATGTTTTGGATCTTATCATCTTGAAAACATATGGTAAAATAGAAGCAGAGTATCATGACAGGAAAGGAACAGCAGCGTGAAAAAAACGAAGCAGTATTTTTACCGAGAGTGGCTTGTCTATGGCCTGCTCATCGGGTTGAGCGTCTTAATATTAGGCAGACTGTTTTACCTTCAGGTTATCAATTCCGCAGCGTTAAAGGCCAGAGGTGCAGCTTTCCAGGCGACAAGCCAGACCATGCTTTATGAGCGGGGAACCATTACGGATGCACAGGGCAATGTGCTGGCGAAAAGTGTGCCGGTGAAGGATGTCTATGCCGATCCGCGAATGCTGGATGAATCCATCGCTAAGGATAAAACGCTGACAAGCGAGCAAATATTACAAAAAAAAGAGAAAATCGCTCAAAATATTGCGGCCATTTTGGGGGAAGATAAAAATGATATTCTTACCCTGCTGCGAAAAGACTTGGCATGGGTCAGCCTGAAACGGCAGGTAGATATCAGTACTGTGGAAAAACTTAAAAAACTTAACATAAAAGGGATCGGCTTTACGGATAATTATAAAAGAACCTATCCGGCCGGGGAGATGGGAGCAGCGATACTTGGTATCGTCAATATGGCCGGAGAGGGGGTTGAGGGCCTGGAGTATTCCTACAACGCCGAACTTAAAGGGGAAGCAAATTTAGAGAATCCGGAAGAAACAGATCAAAATAATGAGATTCAGAATAATGTACACTCAGGTGACAATTTAACCCTGACCCTCGATTCCACTATTCAGCATCTCATTGAACACGAACTGGATGATATTGTCGCAGAAACCAAGCCACAAAGAGCGGTCATCCTGGCCATGGACCCCAAGACCGGCAAAATACTTGGTATGGGCTCCAGACCGTCTTACGATCCGAATAACTATGCCTCCACCAAACCGGACCAAAGAAAGAATCTAGCCATCAGCATGATCTATGAACCTGGATCTACATTTAAAATTATTACCGGAGCGGCGGCGCTTGAGGAAAACACTATTAATACAACCCAGCTCTTTAGTGATCCAGGTTATCTGGTTGTCGGCGGCCGCCGGATCACAAACTGGGATTCGGATAGAAAGGCGCATGGCAATATTACCTTTGTGGATGGTATGAAACTGTCTTCCAACGTCGTCCTGGCCCAAGTCGGTCAAAAGCTCGGCAAAGACCTATTCTATACATACTTGAAGTCTTTTGGCTTCGGCAGTTTGACAGATGTTGACATTTCCGGTGAAGAAAGGGGCCTTTTAATTGACAAGAGCAAGATCAAAAGCATTGAACTGGCGACGATGTCGTTCGGTCAGGCTAACCTTGTCACCCCAGTTCAGCTTTTAACGGCGATTTGTGCGGTGGCCAACGGGGGCCACCTGATGCAGCCGTATATTGTGGAAAATATCAAGAATAAAGACGGAGAGATCATCAGTAAAACCCAGCCGAAGGTTGTCCGGCAGGTTATTTCCGAGACAACCAGCAAGACCGTGAGCGATATTCTCGTAAGTGTCGTCGACAGCGGTACCGGAAGCCGGGCCAAAATCCCCGGTATTAAAGTTGCAGGCAAAACCGGAACGGCCCAGAAAATTGACCCTAAAACCGGAATGTATTCAGATACGGATTATATCGTCTCTTTTGTAGGCTATGCGCCGGCTAACGATCCAAAGATTGCTGTACTGGTCGTTATTGATACGCCGCATGCTCCGGTCATCCAGGGGGGAACACTCGGTGGACCGCGCGTTAAAAATATAATTGAAGGCACTTTGCAATATTATGGTGTGCCGGTTTCTGCTGAGACCCCGAGTGATCTTACCAAGGTTGACCCTGACGCTCTGGCGGAGCAAGCAGCCGCTAAAAACGGTAATACGGCAGTAGAAAAGAACAATACCCCTGCCAGACAGGCCGGGGAAGGCGAAGTCCTTGTACCTGATCTAAAAGGACTCACCATCAGACAAGCTGGCGAATTACTCGGAAAAATGGATTTGCGCTATGAATTCAGCGGTAGCGGCCTCGCCTATAAGCAGTCACCGGAAGCCGGCAAAATTGTCAATCGGGGAGATACGATCGAAGTTCTGTTTGGGACAGATGAGTAGCTTAGATTGAGGGATAACTGGGTACTAAGGAAAGGAAGATGTACGTGTTAAGGAATTCCTTCGAGCTCGCACGGGAACTAACCTGTTCGTTGACAGAAATGACAGGTGTTTCTGGATATGAACAGGGCTTAAAGACCACACTTCAGGATATTTTTGCGCCATGGTATATGGACACTTTCTCAGATTTTATCGGCAATTTTTATGCGGTTAAAAAAGGCGAACACGGCGGAAAGCATTCCGTAATGCTCGCTGCGCATATCGACGAGATTGGGTTGATGATCACCCATATTGATGTAAGAGGATTTTTACATTTTGCCACGCTCGGCGGAATTGACCAGAGGACCTTGCTTTACCAAGAAGTCCTCGTACACGGAAAGGAAGACCTCTGCGGTGTGGTTTGCCTTGGATCTTCCCACAAGGACAGTAAAAAGCAACAGACCCTCGATATAGAAGACCTGGTAATCGATATCGGTTTTAATTATGCAACGGCGGTATCAATGGTTAAACCGGGAGATATCGCTAGCATCAAAAGGTACCCACTGCATCTGCTCAACGACAGAATATCAGGTAAAGCGCTTGACGACAGAGCTGGAGTCGCGGTACTGGCGGTATGTCTGAACGAACTGATGGGTATGAAACATCAGCATGATGTGATAGCTGTTGCTACGGTTCAGGAAGAAGTGGGTTTAAGAGGCGGGCTTACCAGCTCGGAGAGACTTCTTCCGTCACTGGCAGTTGCTGTTGATGTGACGCATGCCCAAACACTGGATACCAAAAGTCAGGTTACTGTCGAACTGGCGAAAGGACCGGTGATTAGTCTCGGCCCGAATATTCATCCCTGGGTCTACGCCAGGCTATCTGACAGTGCACAGCAGAACAGGATTGCCTGTCAGCAGCAGGCGGTTCCCGGGGCGACGGGCACCGATGCCAGAGTAATTCAGCTAGCCGGTTACGGCATACCGACCGGATTGGTGTCCATACCCCTCCGGTATATGCATACATCCGTCGAGACGGCCTCGCTGAAGGATATTGTTGAATGTGGCAAGCTGCTGGCGTATTTTATTGCGTCGTTGCCGGAAGAATTGGAGGACCTTTAACATGCTGTTAAAAGAATTATCTGAACTTAACGGCGTATCCGGTGATGAAAAGATCGTAAGAGATTTTATCCTGGAGCATCTTAAATACAGACTTCAGGGAAAGTTAAATTCCTGCAGAATAGATCAAATCGGAAATCTACTGATCGAGAAAAAAGGGATTGAAAAAGGTTCCGATGTAAAAATGCCAAAAATCCTGGTCTGCGCCCACATGGATGAAATCGGCCTGATGGTGACGGAAATCACTGCCGAGGGCTATCTGAAGTTTCAGACCGTCGGAGGCATTGAACCGGGGATTTTGATTGCAAAGACCGTCATCTTCAACAGCGGTCTGAAGGGCGTCATTGGTTTAAAAGCTGTTCATTTACAGAAAACAGAGGAACGAAAAAAAATTCCGGATATTGACGATCTCTACATCGATATCGGGGCATCCTCGAAGGCAGAAGCAGAAAACGTTGTGAAGCTGGGCGATTACGTCACATTCCCTACGATATTCGAAGAGATTGGTTCAGGACTGTACAAAGGCAAGGCCCTTGATGACAGGGTGGGCTGTGCCATAATCATGGAGCTCTTAGAACAGGACTATCCCTGTGATCTGACAGCCGTATTTACAGTACAGGAGGAGGTTGGCCTGCGCGGATCGAAAGTGGTAAGCAATTATCTTCAGGCTGATCTGGCCCTGGTTGTTGAGGCGACACGCGCTGCAGATTTTACTGAATCCGAACGGGAAAACTGGATCGTCACGCTAGGAAACGGTCCGGCCTGTTCGTTGATAGATTCTGCGACAATCTATCAACCTGGACTCGTCAAAAAAGTGATCACTGCAGCTGAAAAAAATAGTATTCCGCTCCAGTTCAGACAAGGGGCTGCCGCGGCCAATGATGCAGGAAACATCCATCAGGCAGGCATTGGCATACCCACGATTACACTTAGTGTACCGTGCCGGAATATCCATACGATGAGCTCCATTATTTCAAAGAATGACTATCAGCACTGCGTGCAGCTTCTTCAATGCATTTTAAATGACATTCACTATTTCTTGAATCTTAATATTTCTTAACATAGTCTGAGGTCCACAGTTCCGCGAAAAGCGAAGCCGGATGCGGAGCGCGGCTCTTTGTGCCAAGGATGGCACAAGAGCCGAAAAGCGGTATTGTGGACCTCAGACTTACCCGAGAAAATACGTCTAAAATACGTCTAACGGAATCCCTGATAAGAAGTAGGAGGCTCTTTATGACAGATACGAATTTAGATTCTTACGATTTCACCTTGCTTCAGCAGCTTACCCAAACTTTTGGTCCCTCAGGCCAAGAACACAACGTTGCTGCGCTGATCTTAGATCAAACAAAAAATGATGCCGATACCGGCTATACGGATGCGCTGGGTAATCTGATTGTCAGAAAAAAAGGACACGGGAAGAAGATTATGATTGCCTGCCATATGGATGAAGTCGGCATCATGGTGACCCATATCAATAAGCAGGGCTATCTGTACTTTGCACCGATTGGCGGCTTAAGGGACCATGTTCTGCTCGCTCAACGCTTTGTTTTTGCAAACGGCGCAGTAGGTGTCGTCAGTCGTGAAGAGAAAAAGAAGTCATATGAAAATTCACCGGAACGGCTGTTTCTTGATATTGGAGTAACCAGCGAGCAAGAGGCCAGAACGATGGTTCAGGAAGGCGATATGGCCGTATTTTCCGGAACTTATCAGGAGACCAAAGACTGTGTGATCTCCAAAGCGCTAGATAACCGAGCAGGCTGTTTTATTGCCTTGGAAGTACTGAAAAGAGTCAGCAGCCGGGATGACTTGTACTTTGTGTTTACTGCCCAGGAAGAAGTCGGTGCACGCGGAGCAAAAACAGCTGCCTACGCACTGGAACCCGATCTCGCTTTGAATATCGATACTACGTTTAGTTTTGATATGCCCAGGGAATACGAGGTTCCACGGACTTCTCTGAATAAAGGTATTGCAATTAAAGTGATGGACAGATCGATCGTCGTATCTCCCCAAATTAAAAACTGGATGGCTGAAATCGCCGAACAGCATGAGATACCCTATCAATGGGAAATCATTACGAACGGAGGTACCGATTCCGGTCCGGTCCACCTGACTAAAGGCGGAATTCCTACCGGCGGACTGGCTATTCCAGTCCGGCATCTACATACGCCAGGGGAAATTGCGTCCAAAAACGATATTAGATCCGCCATATCGCTGTTGCTTGCCTTACTTGAATAAGAGAGAGTAGGAATAAAATGAAAGATAAAATCAAACAAATCCTGAATCAGGTTCAGGACAGTCAGATTTCAATTGATGAAGGTTTGCAGCAGCTAGAGCAGATGTACAGTTGTGACATGGGCTATGCGCGTTTGGATACGTATCGAGCGTATCGTAAAGGTTTTCCGGAAGCAATCTTTTGTCCGGGTAAAACGACGGATCAGATTGTTCAGATTGCCAAGAAACTGCATGAGGTTTCCGATCAGAATGTACTCGCGACAAGAGCCAGCAGGGAAGTTTATAAGGCCGTCTGCCTGGAAATCCCATCGGCTGAGTTCAATGAAACCTCCCGTACGATTGTGATTAGAAAAGGGGTTCAAAGGTCTGTTGGTAATATCTTAGTTGTAAGTGCAGGTACTTCAGATCTGCCGGTTGCCGAAGAGGCAGCTGTAACAGCGGAAGCCATGGGCAATAAGGTCGAACGAATGTATGATACAGGTGTAGCGGGTCTTCACCGACTATTGTCCCAGTCGGAGCGGCTACAGCAGGCAAAGGTGCTGATTGTTGCCGCCGGAATGGACGGTGTGCTGCCAAGTGTTGTAGGTGGACTGGCAGCCAGTCCGGTCATCGCGCTCCCAACAAGTGTTGGTTATGGCGCAAATTTCGGCGGACTTGCCGCTTTGCTTACCATGCTGAACAGCTGCTCAGAAGGAATTGGCGTTGTCAATATTGACAATGGCTTTGGGGCTGGTTATCTGGCCTCGCTTATTAATCACACGGGAATATAACAAGGCCTTATATTAGAAAATTTGTTAAAATAATTGTGATTAATCTTAGCCCTTAAAGGAGGAAAGGAGGGGGATCGTGGGAAGCAGTGAAATAAATATGCTCTTGTTCTTTACAATCTATTCTTTTTGGGCTGGATGCTGGAATCGGGATTTGCCTGGATCGTCCATAGAAAATTTATCAATAGAGGCTTTTTAGCCGGATTCTTTTGCCCGCTTTATGGTTTCAGCGCTGTTTTAGTTCTTCTTTCTTCTGAATGGGCGAATTTTGTCTTTGAAAACTCACCATCCGCAGTACTGATCAGTATTTTGATGGCTGTCCTGCTCGTTACCGAATTGGAATATCTGACAGGGTTTCTTCTGGAAAAAATATTTCACTGCAAATGGTGGGACTACAGCAACAAAACTGCCAATTTAAAGGGGTATATTTGTCTCGAATATTCTGTACTCTGGGGTTTGCTGGCTTTTGTGCTGCTCCGGTATGTTCATCCGGTCATTTCTGCATGGGTACTCTTGATACCGGCAGAAGTCAAGGCGTGTCTGGTCATTGCACTTGTTATCTACTTCTTTACGGATACGGCAAAATCTATCGTTGATGCGCTGAACCTCAGGGAAGTCATTTTGAATTATGCCAACATCCCGGTAATCAAGTATCGAGAAAATGTATTGAAATACAAACGGTTTTTCCTGGCTTTTCCACGCTTGATGGTTTTGAATGCGGGTATTATTAACCGCGATGTAAGGAGCATTCTGAATGAAAGGCTTAACAAAATTAAGATCGAACTTAAAAACAAGTTCCAGTGGTTTTGAAGAATACCGGGACTGTATTCAGGAATTGATTATTAATGAAAAACTGTATGTCATGGAGAAGTATATTCATCATAATCAAAGTACCTGTCTAGAACACAGCTTTTCCGTGTCCTACACTAGTTTTATTCTTTGTCGTACACTCGGGCTCGACTTTCGGTCTGCGGCGCGGGGTGGACTCCTGCACGACTTTTTTCTGTATGACTGGCATACGACGAAACCGGAAAAGGGGTTGCATGGATTTACCCATCCTTCAGCTGCCCTGGAGAATGCCGGAAGGTATTTTATTTTGAATGATGTGGAAAAGGACATTATTATCAAACATATGTGGCCCTTAACTGTGAAAACGCCGCGCTACATAGAATCGTTTATCGTCGCCTTCGCAGATAAATACTGTACACTGTATGAAATTGTTGTTCCAAAATCAGCGATAACAAGTAAGGGTCGTTTAAAAACGCTGATGATTAACAACCATAATTAGAGAGAAAAATGAAAGATTTATTTTTTTCTGGGGATGCTATATTCATATGCAAATACCCAAACAAAAATGTGCGAATTAACATTTTAAAGCAGGAATATGTTCATTCACACGGAATATATATGTTTAAATAAACATTTGGAGGATGAGAACTATGGCGGTAAAAGTAGCAATCAATGGTTTTGGTAGAATCGGAAGGCTTTGTATGAGAGCTTTTCTTGAATCTTCAGGGGATTTGGAAGTCGTTGCAGTGAATGATCTTGGCAAAGCAGATATGCTGGCGCATTTGCTGAAATACGATTCTACCCACGGTACACTGCCTTACGATGTTATCGTCGAAGATGGTGTGATGAAGGTCAAAGGAAGCACCATCAAACTTTTGGCTGAAAAGAACCCGGAAGAGCTGCCCTGGAAAGAACTTGGCGTCGATGTCGTGATTGAATCAACCGGAAGATTTGTGGACAGGGAAGGCGCTGGTAAACACCTGAAAGCAGGGGCTAAAAAGGTTGTAATTTCTGCACCCGGTAAAGATGAAGATATCACGATTGTGATGGGTGTCAATGATGATCAATATGATCCTGCCAAACATCATATTATTTCCAATGCTTCCTGTACCACCAATTGTCTGGCTCCTGTTGCAAAAGTGATTATGAAAGAATTTGGCATCGAGCAGGGAATGATGACAACAACGCACTCCGTGACCAATGACCAGAGAATTTTAGACTTTGAGCATTCCGACTGGCGCAGAGCCAGAGCTGCATTCCAGTCAATGATCCCGACAACTACAGGAGCGGCCAAAGCCGTGGCCCTTGTTTTGCCAGAACTCAAAGGAAAGCTGAACGGTCTAGCAGTAAGAGTCCCGACACCGAATGTGTCTTTGGTCGATTTTGTTGTGAATGTCAGCAAAACAACGACGAAGGAAGAAGTTAATGCCAAACTTAAACAAGCTGCAGAAGGTGAACTTAAAGGAATTCTTTCCTATAACGAATTGCCCCTTGTTTCGAGCGATTATAACGGTAATAACGCCAGTTCAATTGTTGACGGACTGTCTACAATGGTTATCGGGGATAAGATGGTCAAAGTCCTGGCCTGGTATGACAATGAATCCGGCTATTCCAACAGGGTTATCGATGTGATCAAGATGATGGCTGCTCGCGGCTTCTAATATTTATATTCTTGATTGATTCGCTAGATAAGTAGCCATATCTTGAGCTAGTCTCCATAATGGATAGCCGCTTTCGGCTATTGTGCCTTCCATGGCACAAATAGCCGCGCTTCGCATCCATGCTCCGCTTGGCACCGGCCATCCATTACGGAGACCTAGTCTGGAGTTTTTGAATGTTTTCTTTGAAGTTTAAGTAAAGGAGTTCAAGTAGTTAGTTTGGAAACATCGTGCTAGCCAAATTCAGCGAGAGAGGGCAAAAATATGCGAAGAACCAAGATCATTTGTACGATCGGTCCCGCCAGTGAGCATCCGGATAAGATCAGGCAGCTGATTCAGTCCGGCATGAATGTTGCCAGACTGAATTTTTCTCACGGCAGCCATGAGGAACATGGGAAAACCATTGCGAACCTCAGGGCTGCTGCAGAGCAAGCCGGTGTTAATCTTGGAATCTTGCTGGATACCAAAGGTCCGGAAATTCGTACGGGTTTGGTTTCTGAGCAGGGGATTCAGCTGGAAAAAGGGAACGTATTTATTCTTGATCAGGATGAAAGCCTTGGTTCTACAGCAAGGGTCTTTGTGAGCTATCCGGATCTCTGGACCCAGGTTGTGCCCGGAAATCATATTCTGCTGAGTGACGGGCTGCTTGACCTGGAAGTCACCTCAGCTGCAAATGGACAAATCACGACGGTCGTCAGGAACGGGGGCCTGCTGAAATCCCAAAAAGGAGTCAATGTTCCTGGTGTCAGTATTTGTCTGCCTGCGCTCACGTCAAAAGATATCAACGATATTCAGTTCGGTTTGCGTAACGGGATTGATTTTATCGCAGCTTCCTTTGCCCGCAAGGCTTCGGATATCCTGGAAGTGCGGAAAATCGTCGAGGAAGCGAATGCTGCAGTAAAGATTATCGCTAAGATCGAAAGTCACGAAGGTATCAGTAACATCGATAGTATTTTGGAAGTTGCCGATGGCATTATGGTAGCCCGGGGAGACCTTGGTGTGGAAATCCCGGTGGAAGAAGTTCCAATTTATCAAAAAGAGATTATTTGCAAATGCAATGCCTTGGGCAAAACAGTCATCGTAGCGACGCAGATGCTGGAATCGATGACGCATCAGCCGCGTCCGACCAGAGCAGAAGCAAGTGATGTTGCGAATGCAATTTTAGACGGTACAGATGCGATCATGCTCTCTGGTGAGACTGCAGCCGGCGAATTTCCGGTCGAAGCAGTGCAGACGATGGATAAAATAGCGCGCAAGGCCGAAGGGATATTCTTTAAGACCAGTTCCCCGTTGGAAAAAGGTCGCAATATTGTGGAAGCGATCGGTCATGCCAGCTATACGATAGCAACGGATCTGAATGCGGCCGCGATCATTACCCCGACCCAGTCCGGGAAAACAGCCAGGATGATTTCCCGTTACCGGCCCAAGTCACTGATCATCGCGACAACGCCTTATTCCGAAGTAGCGAGAAGCTTGGCCCTCAGCTGGGGTGTTCATACCATCATTGTCCCGGAAAGTACAGGAACGGATCAACTGCTATCGGTTGCCGTCACAAGATCATTGGATCAGAAATTAATTCAAACCGGCGATGTTGTTGTGCTGACTGCGGGTGTCCCGGTCGGCAAAGTTGGCACGACCAATCTAATCAAGGTCCAGGTCGTCGGAAATGTGCTGACAAGAGGAACCGGGATTGGACGAAGAGCGTATTCGGGGAAAGCAAGCAAAGTTAGCGATCCGGAAAAATTCAGCCAAGGAGATATTTTTATAGCACCTTTTACAGATGTAGAGCAGCTTCCGGTTATAGTGAAAGCCGGTGCACTTGTGGTTGAACACGGAGGACTGACCTCACATACTGCCATCGTCGCTTTGGAGTATGGGATTCCGGCAATCGTCGGAGCGGATGATGCTGTACAGAAGATCCAGGAAGGTGTTTTAATTACAGTAGACGCCTTGTCTGGTGTTATCTATGAGGGTTCTGTTGCAATACTGTAAAGAAAAGAATTGACCTGACAGATCTAGTATCTGTTAAACTTAAATTAACGTTAACGTGGCAATAGCATAAAATCCATATGTAAAGCTGGAGGTGGGTAGTTGACAGCAGGCAGACAGGAAAAAATCAGATATTTGCTCCAAAAACACGGACATTTAACGGTAGCGGAACTGGCTGTTGAGTTTAACGTTTCCGAAATGACCATACGCCGTGATCTTAAACAACTCGCTTTGATGGGCTTGATTCAGCGGGAACACGGCAAAGCCATTTATCCTCAAAACCCTCAAATTAAGAATACCGTTTTTGCTACTCGGCTCGGCGAAGCCCAAAGTGAAAAGCTTAACATTGGCCGTGCAGCCGCTGATCTGATTAATGAAGGAGAATCCGTGATTCTGGATTCCGGAACAACGACGCTTGCGATTGCGCTTGCCCTTGATATAAAATGCACGGTTGTAACGAATTCCCTTGCCGTTGCCGAAATTCTCGGTATGCGTGAAGATATCACGACCGTCTTAACAGGCGGGGAAGTGCAAAGCACGACCTACTCGCTGCTGGGTCCGATGACCAGGGAGAACCTGGATGGTTTCTACGCGGACAAACTTTTTCTATCGGCAACCGGCATCAGCACGGAAAAAGGCCTTTCAACATCAAGCATGATTGAATCCGAAGTTAAACAGGCCATGATCACTTCGGCCAGAGAAATTATTCTTGTTGCTCACAGCGCGAAACTTGGTCATATTCTCTACCATACGTTTGCCAAATGGGAAAAAGTAAATAAATTTATCACCGATGCCGGAGCTTCCCCGGAGCAAATTAAAAAAATTGAACAATATGGTGTAAAAGTCATGATTACTTCCCCTTGAGTATTGTTCTCATATTATGCCATATGTACTCATGGATGATCCTCCCGTATGATCTGGTTAATCTTACTCATTACATATCCTATCAGAAAAATTTTAAAAACAGTAATATAAAAATGATTGCCCATCACAGTCATTTTTTTATAAGCGCAGAAGGGAACTTGTCCTTCGTTGTAGAAAAATATATAGCAAGTTCAGAATTCGGGAGGAAATTAATGAATCAGCCACAATTCTTTGCAGGTCAAAAACTTAATTTTACGACAAACTCCGAATTGTATCACGATATCTATACCGCAGAAATAAAAAATGTATTCCCTGACCGCTTGGAATTGGCAATCACATTGCATAAAGGTTATCTGCTGCTAATCCCGATTGGTACCGTGATACGCTGGCTGGTTCCCGATCCGAGAATCGTCCTTGCATCCGAAGTGATTTCCCGGCAGCCAGCTCAGCAGAGCTGGTGCGTTACGATTCCAACTATCCAGAGACAGCAAAAAAAGTCCAGAGTTATTGCAATCGGCAGTGGTAAGGGCGGAGTTGGCAAAACTTCACTCACCATCAATTTGAGTATGGCTTTAAGCCAACTTGGTAAAAAAGTCATTATCCTTGATGCCGATATTGGGATGGCCAATGTCGAATTACTGCTGAAATTGAACAATCCGCTGAACCTTACTCATGTCCTGAAAGGTGAGTGTACCTTAAAGGACACTCTGACTCCCGGCCCAGGAGGAATTAAGCTTCTGCCGGGTTCAAGCGGCATTTCGTCCTTAACAAATCTAAGCCCTATTCAGTTTAACCGCATCATATCTGGATTTGCAGATTTGGAAGGTGAATGTGATATCTTTCTGATCGACACCGGAGCAGGTATTTCGGAAGTCGTACTTAAATTTTTGGAGGCGGCGGATGACCTAGTGCTGATTACAACCACAGAACCGCACGCGATGATGGATACATATGGACTGACCAAAGCGCTGGCGTACCGCAATTCGAATATCCGTCCTTATCTGGTGATTAATCGCTGTGAAGATGAAGCCGAAGCGATAAAATGCTGTGAAACATTTAAGAAAGCTTCGTCCAAGTATCTCAAGCTGCAGCCGGAACTGATTGGCTGGATTTACGATGATAAAAAAGTCACAAAATCCTTAAAGAGTCAAAACCCCTTATTTTTATCTCAGCCTAATTCTGAATATGCAGGTCAGGTCCTCAGCATTGCCAAAACCCTTCTTGGGAAAAGAGTAACCCATGAACGGTCCACCGGAATCCTATCCTTTATCAATAAAATTAAAAGAAATTTTGCCTAGAAAATAAGGAAATTTTCAAGGAATGAATGCGTAGGTCAACGAATTGGAAAATTTCTGTATTTTCTTAAGGCTTAATTAATGGTATCATATAGCAGAGTACGAATGACAAGCCAAGGGGGGCGAGAATGATTAGTAGAAAGATAAATAAAAATTATCTGGACAAAGTCAGACAAAAATTAAAAAAAGCGAATACTGCAGAGGCTTTGGCTAAGCAAGCGAAAAGAATAAAATTTGGCGTCGTAAACTTAGCAAATAAAATCGAATATAAAGAAATTTTTTCGAAGACAGCAGCAAAGATTAAAAATATTTCCTGGAAATCTCCAAAAACGATCGGGATCACCGTGCTGGCTTTGGCAGTGATTTTCAGTAGTTGTTTTTATTTTAGCTCGACAACTCCGGCAGTAGGTATTGTTGTAAACGGCAAAAACATTGGTTATGCAGCAAGTAAATCTGAGGCTAAACAACTGGTTCAAGAGGTTCTTACCCAGCAGGGGAGTACAGCTGGAACCGTTGCTCAGACCAGCGATACCATAGAATATAAAAGTCTAAGATTAAAGAATGAAGATTATACCGGGCCGGTGTCTAAAGATGTTTTGGCAAGTGCCATTAAGCCGTATGTCAATGGCTATGGGTTACAGGTGAATGGCAAAGTCGTGGTTGTTTTAGCCAGTGAACAAGACATCAATACTTTGTTGAAAAAGTATGAGGATTATCAGACGAAGCCTTCGAAAAATAATACTGTTTCTTCAGTCAAAATTGTTGAACCGGTCTCCAAAATTGCATCAAAGGTTCACCCGGGTGAAGTCAAGACAATTGATGCTGCTTTGGAAATCTTGGTTAAAGGCGATGTAGCAGAAACCATTTATACCATTCAAGAAGATGATTCTTTATGGCTGATTGCCCGTAAGAACAATATGCTGACGGATGAAGTAATTGCTGCTAACCCGGGATTTACTGAAGACTCAATCATTCAGCCAGGACAGAAAATCAAGCTTGTTCAAACAAAGCCTTACCTTACAGTACGAAGTGAAGGTACGAAAGTAGTCAGTGAGGTTGTTCCGTTTGATGTGGTTTCCAAGACGGACAGAAGTCTCAGCTATGGCAAGAGTATCATTAAGCAGGCGGGTAAAGATGGTGAAAAGGCCGTTACATATTCGTATGTTGAGGAAAATGGTAAAATGATCGAAAAACAGGTTATTAAGGAAGAAGTCCTCAGTAAACCTGTAAATCAGATTGTTGCCAAAGGACCTGGCCGCTCAATTGTCTATGTGGGGACATCCCGCGGATCCGGCAGTATTTCCGGTTTAAGCTGGCCCATCAGTGGAGGCATTACCTCCTATTATGGTTCTCGTCATGGAAGCTTCCATACTGGAATCGACATTGATGGAGTTACCGGCCAGCCCTATTATGCAGCTGCTTCCGGTACAGTGGTTGAAGCCCGCTGGGATGGCGGGTATGGATACTGTATCGTTATCGACCATGGTAATGGTGTTTCCACACGGTATGGTCATTCTTCCAAACTACTTGTGGGTGTCGGAGAAACTGTTTCCAAGGGCCAACATATTGGCAATGTAGGCTCAACCGGTAATTCGACAGGATCACACCTGCATTTTGAAGTAATCATTAACGGCAGTACTGTAAATCCTTTGAACTATCTCTAAAAACAGGAATGGAATAGCGCTTGGACAAGCGCTATTTTTTTTTAAACTGTCTAAGTCTATCGGAAAGATGTACAGTACATCTTTCCGATAGATCTAAGTGTAACCTAAGTTTCCCAAAAAACTTGACAAACAGGATGTAATTGGTAGGATTATTTATAGTATCATTTTTTGGATGGAGTGATAGCATGCCATTTCAGATCGTAGTAGACAGCGCTTCAGATATCCCAAGAGATTTAGCTGAAAAAATTGGGATTGTTGTTGTCCCAATGCCGGTAAATATTGATGGGGTTACCTATGCAGAAGGAATCGATATTTTTCCGGACAAATTCTATGCTGACTTCAAAAACTATAAAGAACTCCCGAAGACTTCGCAGCCTAATTTGAATCTCTTAAAAGATGCCTACGAAAAAGTATTAGCTGAAGGTAAAGAAGTCATTGCCATACACCTGTCTTCCGGCTTAAGTTCAACTTGTCAAACGGCAGTGATGGTGCGGGAAATGTGCAGCGCTCCGGAAAAAATACATATCATCGACAGTCTTGGTGCATCTTTGGGATTCGGGCTGCAGGCCATACTTACGTCAGAAATACTGTTGCATACCGATATCTGGCAGGAGATTGAACCCCAAATCATGGAGATTAGAAATAAAATGCGGTACATTTTTACCATTGATACGCTGGAATACCTTGTCAAAGGCGGAAGATTAAGCAAAACAGCCGGATTTGTTGCCGGACTTCTGGATGTTAAACCAATTTTGCACATGAATGTGGAAGGGAAAATTGATGTATTCAACAAAGTCAGATCCAGAAAAGCTGCGATCCGCAAGCTCATCGAAATCATGAAAAATGAAATCGTCGAAGCAGAAAAGCAAGTAATCGGGATTTCTCATTCGGCGTGTATGGAAGAAGCCGAAGCCCTGGCTGAAGAAATTAAAAATGCACTGCCTGTCAAAGACGTGATTATTAGTGATATTGGTTGTGTTGTAGGCAGTCATGTCGGACCGGGAACGCTGGCACTTTACTACCAGTCCGTTTCGAAAATGTAATAAACCGGGTAGGTCTGAAGGCCACAATACACAGCGGAACTGTGGCCTTCAGACTGATCATAAGTTTTTAAGTAAGTCTTCATAGCAACAGTTTTTATCTGCATAAATATTATAGCTTTCAAGCAGAGGATTGATTGAATACATGTCGAACAAAATGAATAAGAAAGTGTGTACGATTTCGTATGGCTGTCAAATGTCCGAGCGGGATGCCGAGACCTTGACGGCCATTTCGGAAAAAAACGGGTACGAGCGTACAAAGAACCCTGAACAGGCCGATTTGGTTATCATTAATACCTGCTGTGTCAGAGAAAGCGCCGAAAATAAAATTATTGGCAAAATCGGTCAATTGAAAAAACTGAAAGAAAAAAAACCGCAGCTCAAGATTGCGGTTGCCGGATGCATGATTCAACAGCCCGGCCTGCTGGAAAAACTCCAAAAAAGAGCCCCTCATGTCGATATCTGGACAGGGACCTTTGATCATCATCAATTTGAAGGTTTGCTGAAAACAGCGGATCGGGGCGGAAGAGCCTCGCTTGTTTCCGAGGCGGCCTGTGAAACTACTGAGGTTGTTCCTTTGGCTGAAAAAGGAAAGCTTCGGACCAATGTCAACATTATGTATGGCTGTGACAATTATTGTGCCTATTGCATTGTTCCTTATGTCAGGGGAAGAGAACGCAGCCGGCCGATGGACGTCATTCTGGACGAAATCAGGGCACTTGTCGAGAATGGCTGCCGTGATGTGACCTTGCTCGGTCAGAATGTCAATTCCTACGGGAAAAAAGACGGTTTTGCGTATGATTTTTCCGATTTACTGACTGAAATTGATCAAATTGAAGGGCTTTACCGAATCCGGTTTATGACCTCTCATCCGAAAGATTTCAGTGATAAGTTGATTGAGACGGTAGCCCGCGGTGAGCATATCTGTGAGCACTTCCATCTGCCGTTCCAAGCCGGAAGCAATCAAGTGCTGACGGCAATGAACAGAGGGTATACCAGGGAATATTACCTGGAAAGAATTGCGCGTATTCTGGAAATTGTACCCGAGGCCCGATTGACAACCGATATTATTGTTGGGTTTCCCGGAGAAACGGAAGAAGATTTCGAACTGACGCTTGATCTTGTCAATACAATGCCTTTCAACCAGGCTTTTACCTTTATGTTTTCCAAACGATCCGGGACGGCGGGGGCGTTGCTTCCGGATCAGGTTCCGCTCGATATCAAGAAAAACCGTCTGCAGAGACTGATGTCGCTTCAAAATTCTCAGAGTCTGAACTGGCGCCAGAAAATGATTGGCAACCGCTATGGAATTCTAGTGGAAGGACCCAGTAAGTCGGATCCTAAATATTTAACAGGCCGTACCAGAGGAAATGAGATCGTTGTATTTGAAGGCAGGGAGGACTTGGTTGGTTCGCTCGTTTCGGTTATAATCAGATCTGCAAATTCCTGGACGCTTTTTGGGGAGCTAAGTGAGCCATGAATACACCCATGCTGCAGCAATATCAAGAGATAAAGAACAGGGTACCGGATACAATCCTGTTTTTCAGGCTTGGCGATTTTTATGAAATGTTTGGCCAGGATGCCGAGACCGCTGCTCCGGTTCTGGAAATCGTGCTAACGGCGCGAGACGCAGGCAAGGGCCAGAAAATACCCATGTGCGGAGTTCCGCATCATGCCGTGGATGGTTATCTTCTGAAATTGGTCACTGCCGGATTTAAAGTTGCCATTTGTGAACAAATGGAAGATCCTCAAGCCAGTAAAGGAATTGTCAAAAGAGACATTGTCCGGATTGTGACGCCGGGTACGCTGGACAGTATCAGCTCGGAAACAAAGAATAACTTTCTGGCGTGTGTATATAAGGAGAAAACGTGGGCGCTCGCTTATCTCGACATCACAACCGGTGATTTTCGGATCATGGAGACGCCTTCCATTCAGATACTGCAGGCGGAATTAAACCGTATTGCACCTTCCGAACTTATCCTGTCCAAGGACATTGCGATGCTGCCCAAACTATTTACGGATTATTATCTGACAGCGATCGAAAAAAATTTGTTCCAGAGGACGGCTGAACTTAGTGAAAGATTTAAGAAGCAGGCAGAGCTTTTGCAGCAAATGCCGGTTGCCTGCAAAGCTGCCGCCGGACTCTGGCAGTATATCAGTCAAAATATTCCTAACTCGGGACAGGAACATATTCTGCGCATTTCGGTGAGCCAAAGCAGCACGACAATGGTTCTCGATAAATGGACCAGAAGGAATCTTGAACTTGTCGAATCACTGCGAACCAGCGATGAGAAAGGGACTTTATTTTCTACCTTGAATTTAACCAAAACGGCCTTTGGAGCCAGACTGCTCAGAAACTGGGTGCAGCAACCCTTACGCGATCCTGAAAGCATTAATGAACGACTGGCTTCCGTCGAAGAGTTAACGCTGAATACTTTTTTACGCCAAGATATACAAAAAGCTTTGACAACAGTGTATGACCTGGAAAGACTGCTTGGAAAACTGTCCCTAGGCAAAGCAAGTCCCCGGGATCTGCTGGCGTTGGGCAGCACGTTATCCTGCCTGCCTAAGGTCAGGGATTGCATCACTGACAACGGTTCTCAAAAATTGGCTAAATACCTGCCGTCCTTGGCAGGACTTGATGACCTTGCACAGGAACTGCTTGCGGCCATAAATCCTGAAGCACCATACTCTCCGAAGGACGGGAATATTATTCAGAACGGCTATTCAGCAGAAATTGACAGTTTAAGGGCGATATCTTCCGGCGGCAAAGAATGGATTGCCCGCCTCGAAAACCAGGAAAGAGAACGTACCAAAATCCGTTCGTTGAAGATCGGCTTCAATAAGAACTTTGGGTACTTTATCGAAATTACCAATGCGAATGCTCATTTGATTCCGGATGATTATCAGCGAAAACAGACGCTGGTTAATGCCGAGCGATTCATCACCCCGGAATTAAAGGAATACGAGCAGCGCGTTCTGACTGCGCAGGACAAACTCAGTGATCTCGAATATCAGCTGTTTTCTATACTTCGGGACAAGGTTCTGGCTTGTTCGCTGCTGATCATTAACGCTGCCCAGTCGCTGGCTGAAATCGATGTTTTTGTCTCGTTGGCCGGAACAGCCATTCAGAACAACTATGTCAAACCGGAAATACGCTCCGATGGGATCATTCATATTGTTGAGGGACGGCATCCGGTTGTGGAAAGAATCTGTGATACGTTTGTTCCGAATGATACTTATCTTACCCGTAATAAGCACCTTGCTCTGATTACCGGCCCCAATATGGCCGGGAAATCGACCTATATGCGCCAGGTAGCCCTGATCGTTTTAATGGCCCAGATCGGTAGCTTCGTGCCTGCCCAGAAGGCCGCCATTTCGATTGCCGACTGTATTTTTACCCGGGTAGGAGCCGCCGATAATCTGGCGGCAGGGCAAAGCACATTTATGGTCGAAATGAACGAAGTTGCCCATATCCTCAAAAATGCCACGGCGGACAGTCTGATCATTCTGGACGAAGTCGGCAGGGGAACAGCCACGTTTGACGGTCTCAGTCTAGCCTGGGCCATTGCCGAGTACCTGGTTGAAAACCCTGACATTAAAGCCAAAACGTTATTTGCGACGCATTACCACGAGCTAACCGAATTGGAAGAACGTTATCCTGAAGTTTTTAATCTGCATGTAGCTGTTAGGGAACAAGGGGACGACGTTATTTTCCTGCATAAAATACTTCCCGGCAAAGCTGACCGGAGTTATGGCCTTCATGTGGCGAAGATTGCCGGCCTTCCGCCTCATCTCTTAAAAAGGGCGGCCATCATTCTCGGTGAACTCGAAAATTCCCCGACCCAGCGCAAGATAGTAAAAGCTGTTGATGCCAATATGCTGCAGCCGTCACTGTTCGATAACCAGATCACGCATCCGATATTCAAGGAGCTTGAAGAACTCGATCTGGACAATCTTGCGCCGCGTCAGGCGATGGACTACTTGTATGATCTTATTAGCCGTGTTAAGGCGACGAAGATTATTTAATGGCATTTCTTGTGTGTTATTGTGTGATATCTTAATGAGGCCTTTCTGCATTCTTATGTTGTGGTCTTTTCGAAAACGAAAAACCTTTGTATGTGGCCAGTCTGGGTGCCACAATACCGCTTTCGGCTATTGCGCCCTCCGTGGCGCAAAAAGCCGCGCTGCGCACTCCATGCTCCGCTTGTCGCGGAACTGTGGCACCCAGACTGATCATAAGGCTGTTCGGGTAGTTTTACTTGCCAAAATGTGTCTCGATTAGTCGGAGCTTTGAAGGCTAGAGGTTTTAGAATATGGTATGCTCCTATAAACCTTTATTGGATTACCTGAACTGGTATCAAAGTTAACCAAGGTTCTTGCTAATTTTGCTCCAACCTTAGGAGTGATTCCTGGTTACGAATCACCAAAATTTAGATTTTTGCAAGGTAGAGGAGAGATAACTATTGGGCATAATGGCCCTGCAACAACATTATGGGAGTTTTTAATTCATGCTGAAGACTCTCGATATCCAATCTATTTAGATGGAAGCCTGTACTCTAAAGAAGATTTATTACTTACCGCAGCTCAGTTGCTTTCTCATATTCCACATGAAGTGAGGCGTTGGGTTGGAGAAGAAGGAAGACAGAAAATATGGTATATGTGCTTACAAGCAGGACTTGATCCTGGCATATAAAGCTTAAAATGATACGTAACTTGATAATAATATTGTCTGCGTAATCAGTAATAGTGTTAGCGGAGCACGATGCGGAGCGCGGCTTTTTGCGCCACGGAGGGCGCAATAGCCGAAAACGTTACTGATTGCGCAGACCAACCCCATACAAAAATGATTTGAGCAATAACAAAACTGCTTACACAAACATGACCCAAACAATGATTTAATTTGATATGAACAAACTACATTTAAAAAAAGGAGGAGATAACATGGCCAGCCTTATTGGCATCGATGTGGGCGGAACGTTTACCGATGCTGTCATGATCACGAATGGCGTGATCGAGCGTAAGGGTAAAATTCCGACCAATCAGGATGACATTCTGAATACACTTATCAGCGCCCTGGATTATCTCCAAATTTCCAAGGCTAAGAACATCGAAACCATTACCGTCAGTACGACGCTTGTAACAAATGCGATTATGCAAAAACACCTTCCTGAGGTTGAACTGATCCTTTTCCCGGGGACCGGGATGAAGCTCTCCTCATTGCCTTGGCCGGTGGACTACAGTGTCTTAACCGGTGTTTTGGATTATCGGGGAAGGGTCGTTGTGCCAGCGGATCAATCAGAGTGGCAGACGCTTGCTGAAAAATTGAATCAACAATCCGTTAAGCCGCTTACGGCCATTGTCAGCAAATTCTCCCATCGCAACAATGTCTTTGAGGAGCAGCTGGCAGCCTATTTGCATAGAGAGGTACCCGGAATTACGACAGCTCTGGGAAACCAGTCCGGAAAATCCAATTTCTACCGTAGAACGCTGACGACCTATCTCAACCTGGCCGCAACAGAATTGTTTCAGAACTTTGCTTATCAGTTGAAAATGGCGGTTGAGGCAAGGGGATGCCGGGCGCCGATTCGGGTACTAAAGGCGGATGGTGGGGTCTTGCCGCTGGCAAAGATCAGACCGGTTGAGTCGATTTACTCCGGACCAGCGGCAAGTGTACTTGGAACGCTCGCCCAGAGCAATCCGGAGGAATCCTATGTCGTTGTTGATATCGGCGGAACCACGACCGATATAGGGCTCGTACTATCCGGATCTCCGTTAATCAGCACCCACGGTGCGCAGATCGGACCCTTCCTGACAAATGTCCGTTCCCTGGCTGTACGTTCAGCCTCTATTGGAGGGGATTCAGCTGTCTGTCTGGATCAGGGAGAGATTATGCTGGCCGACTACCGCTTAGGTCCTGCCTACTGCATAGGAGGAATCAGCCCGACACCTACGGATGCGCTGCGCTACCTGAATCTGACGGATTACGGTGATCTGCAGCGGGCTGAAGAAGCACTTGGCATGCTCCTGCCCGAGAACCAAAGAACAGCATCTGATCTGCGCCGGACAGCAGAAATCATCGTTGAGAAAATGGTTGAAAAAATTGCCCGGGCCATTCAGCAGCTGCTAGAAGAATGGAAAACCGAGCCGGCCTATAAGGTCTGGGAAGTCCTCCATCATCATGATGATTTTAAATTCTATATCCAACTCAGCGGAGGAGGAGCACCGGGGCTTGAGGCAGCACTCGAGAACAGGATGAAGATGAGAACGGTTTTGACTAAATTCTCGGAAGTCTCCAATGCGATCGGAGCAGCGATGGCTAAACCAACCTTTTCCTGGACGCTCCACCTGGATACGAAGTTCTCCATTTACAGGATAGAGGAAACCGGGGAGCAAGGTATTTGGACCGGACCAAAAAAACCCCATCGGGAAGTAGAAAATTTTTTAAAAGAATTAGCGCAAAAACAGGCAGCCGGTCTTGGAATAGAAACAGACGACTTGGAGAAAGAGATCTTTGATTATTTCCCGCTGGTTGAGAATTATCATACGGTTGGTCAGATTGTCAAAGGTGCGATGCATGTTCCGCCGGGAGTCATTGGGAGGATACAGTCATGAACAAGACAGGAATTATCTTTTTTCCGGCTTTTGACTGGTCTCTTGGGGAATTCCATCCTGAACGGGAAGAACGCTTGCTTTACACCCAGGAACAGATCTTTGAAGAAGGGATCATGGATCTTCCCCAGGTCAGACAATACTCTCCCGGGGTGGCGGATCTCTTTGATGTTTTACGAACCCAGGCGATTTTTCCGGATTTCCAACAGCATAATCTCGATGCCCATCTGATAGCTGTTGGCAGTTCGCTGGTTCTGGGCAACGCGCTGATGAAAAAAGAAATCACGAACGGCTTTGCGCTGGTACGCCCGCCAGGCCATCATTCTGGAGCGACAGTTTGGGGAAACAGAGGATTTTGCACCCTAAATAATGAGGCTATTCTAATTAATGTCCTCCGAGCCAAATACGGCATCAAAAAAATTGCCGTCATTGACACGGATGTTCATCACGGTGACGGGACGCAGGATATTTTTTATCATGATCCGAATGTTTTATATATATCGATCCATCAGGACGGCAGAACCATATTTCCCGGAACCGGATTTACGGAAGAAAAAGGCGGGCCGAATGCCTGGGGATCCGTGCTGAATATCCCGCTTCTGCCGGGAGTCGGCGATGAAGGTTTTCTCTATGCGCTGGAAAACTGGATTATGCCTGCAGTGGAAGTCTTTAAACCGGATCTGATCATCAATTCCGCCGGACAGGACAACCATTTCACGGATCCGTTGGCTTCGATGAATGTGACGGCCAGAGGTTATGGCAAAATCACTGAAATGATCAAGCCTGATCTTGCAGTACTGGAAGGCGGATACGCGATTGAAGGCGCACTGCCTTATATCAACATGGCTATTTTCCTGGCGCTGGCCGGAGAAGATTATTCCGGGGTGGTGGAGTCGCAGAAGCCTCAGAATACTGAAATTGGCGGTGATACGATCCGCTCTTTTCTGACCGATCTGAAAAGAACGAATGAGGCTGTCCGGCCTTCCTGGGCTTTCCGTAAAGAACCGTTTTTGCCGGCAGGTGACTGGGTATATTCCGAGAAAAGTATTTATTATGATACGGACGGATTTAAAGAGAACCGCAGGGAATACATCCGCAAATGCAGTCATTGCGGGGGGACGGTGCTGATGATATCCCAAAAACCGTCGGTTTTTCAGAAAGCGGTACTTGTCAGAATTCCGTTTGAAGCATGTCCCGATTGCGAACAAGCTGGATACGACCTGGCAGAAACTTTTCAGAAATCAGAAAAAACTGTTTTACTGCAAAATCAACTAAGAAATCAAGTCCATTTATGGACAGACGGCAGGGAAGTGAATCCATTTGGCGGCTAGAATTAAGCTCCTTGATGAGCATTGCATTAACCAGATTGCAGCCGGCGAGGTTGTGGAAAGGCCTCTTTCCGTAGTCAAAGAACTGGTCGAAAATGCCCTGGATGCCGGTGCCCGAAAAATAGATATCAGTGTAGAGGGCGGAGGTACGGCGCTAATCAGAGTGAAAGACGACGGCGCTGGAATTCTAGCTGAAGATTTGCGTCTAGCAGTTCTTCCGCATGCTACCAGTAAAATATCGGCAATTACAGACCTCGATGACCTCAGAACATTAGGCTTTCGCGGAGAAGCACTGCCGAGCATCGCTTCGGTATCCAAATTGAGTATTATGACGCGGACACCGGATGATGTTGCAGGACAGGAATTAAAAGTTGAGGGCGGCACGTTTCTTTCCATGACGGAAATCGGATGCCCGTCGGGTACAGTCGTAACTGTCAAAGACTTGTTTTATAATACACCGGCCAGACACAAGTTCCTGCGTTCAGCCGTTACGGAGTTTGGCTGGATTTCCGACATGGTTGGCAGGCTTTCCTTAGCTAGACCTGATGTTGCTTTTTCCCTGCGTCACCCGAATAGTATCTTACTGCATACGCCTGGAAACGGCAGTCTTCTCGAGGCCATAGCAGCCGTCAGTGGCAATGATGCTGCCCGTAAAATGCTGCCGATATCCTACCAGGATGAAAGCCTTGAGATTTTCGGTTATGTCAGCATGCCGGAGCATGTCAGGTCGTCACGCAGCGGTCTTACCTTTTTTGTTAACGGCAGGGTGATCCGTTCCCAGTTAATGAATCAGGCCATTAAAGACGGTTATCATACGCTGATTCCCGCCAATACCTATCCGGTATGCGTTATTTCGCTGAACCTGCCTCCTTCGGATTATGACGTGAATGTCCATCCCGCCAAACTGGAAATCAAATTTAAAGAAGAAAAAAACTTAAGCAGAAAGATTGCGGAGGTTATCCGGAAAAACCTTCTGGACAGTTTTCCAATGCGGAAATATTCCTTTACGGGAAAAACAAGGACATCGGAATCCACTCCGGCTGAATCCAGTCCATCTCACTGGGAACAACTCAAGATATTATACCGACCGCTGGAACCGAATAGGTCAGATCAAAGCTCTCCGGTGTGCGATCCTGATATACCAGTCATCCCAAAAGCTCAGTCTTTCAGAGATGTAGAGAAGATAAAAGAACATCATTACCCATACCTTAAAGAACAACTGTCTGAACCACAGTCAGACCAGACAGACTACATTTCTGACAGATTATCCGGGGGTATACTAGAAAGTGCACCTAATCAGGTTCCAGAGCGTATTTCTGATACAATTTCTGATCGTAATCCGGGGATTGCTACGAACCGCGATCTTGAGCGCATCACCGACAGTATTTCAAAGATCTTCCCGGACGAAATGACTGAAGTATCTCACACTTCGCATCAGGATAAGGAAACCGTCCCGAAATTCCTGGAACTGAAGGCTGTCGGTCAAGTCTTTCATCTGTATATTCTTGCTGCAGACGACAAGAATCTGTATATTATAGACCAGCACGCAGCCCATGAACGTATCAGATACGAAAGCCTGCTCCGGCTTGCCAAACGAAGCGAAGCGGCAAGCCAGCTCCTTTTGATTCCGGAAACGGTAGAGCTTACAGTTCAGGAGGAGCAGATCCTGCTTGCGCATTTTGACGAACTGCACGGAATGGGCTTCATTTTTGAACACTTCGGAGACAGGACGTACTTTCTGCGAGGGGTCCCGCTGTTGGAAAACCTGGAATCACCGGGGAAGATGTTCAAGGCCTTTATTGATGAAATCCTGAACACATCTTTTTCTCCATCCTTGGAGAAACTTCTGGAAGAGTGGATCATGATGCTGGCCTGCAGGTCGGCTGTCAAAGGCAAAGAGCGCCTAATGGTTCAGGAAATGGATGAAATCATACAGAAATTGGGCAGAGCAGATAATCCTTACTCCTGTCCCCACGGCCGCCCTACGATCATTCAGATATCTGAGAAAGAACTCAATCATAAGTTTGAGAGGGAATAAAAAGAATTTAATTTCCAAATAATGATCAATTAAAGTGATCAAATAAATAAGATCAATGAGGCAGACAGGAAAATAGATTGATAGGATAATAGAATGGATCAAACGGATAATGTGATCGCCTATAAACGGTCAGATGAAAAACTTAAACTGCGGCTTGAAAAACTCAGTATGCAATCCGGAATAAAAATTGTTTCGATAGATACCTTATCAGAAGCTGATGATCTTCCGATGCTTCGTTACGTTAAACAGAAGCTCTGTCTTGAAGATGATGGAGAAAGGCTCTTTTTCCATCCAAGTATGGCGTTGTTAAGGATGATCAATATCTTACGCGGCGTGCCGGATCGTTTTCTTCAGGCCGTAAATCTTGAGGCCGGGGATATTTTTCTTGATGCGACCATGGGCCTTGCATCGGATACACTAATTGCTGCGTATGCGGCAGGCGGCAAAGGCAGCGTGATTGCTGTGGAAAGCTCACCGCTGATCCATTTTTTGGTTCAGGATGGTCTAGATCAGGTCAACCACTTTAAACCTGCCAAGAAAATGTCTCAGGAAAAAACTCAGGCCTGGACAGAATTGAGCCGGGCCGCTTCCCGAATTGAAACGGTCTGGGCAGATCATACCAGGATATTGGAAGGGCTGCCGGATGCATCTGTGGATGTCGTCTATTTTGATCCAATGTTCCGTGTTACGGTTAAAGAATCTTCCTCGATCCGGCCGTTGAAGAAATGGTCCGACCCGAATCCTTTGGACAAAGGCACAATCTGGGAAGCATGCCGCGTGGCCAGAAAAAGGGTTGTGTTGAAAGAGCGAAAAGGCAGCAGTGAATTTGCCCGGCTAGGTTTTTATGTTGAAGAGAAGAATAAATACAGCCCTGTGGATTTTGGTATCATTGATTTAGCCAGGGTGGGGGAGGGTTTCCAATGAAGCCCCTGATCGTTATTATCGGACCGACAGCAGTTGGCAAGAGTGCTCTTGGCGTCGAACTGGCACTCAGGCTGAACGGAGAAATCATTTCCGGAGATTCCGTTCAGGTTTACCGGAAGCTTGATATCGGATCAGCAAAACCATCGAAGGTTGAACAGAAGGGTGTGCCGCATCATCTGATCGATCTGCTTGATCCGGCTGAACCGTTTACAGTGGCAGGATTCCAGTCTCAGGCCAGAAAGTGGATTGAGAATATTCAAGCCAAAGGGAAAATCCCGATTGTCGTTGGTGGAACGGGACTTTACATTCGTTCAATTTTAGATGAATTTGAATTTCCAGAAGAAGGATCGGACCCAATCAAGCAAAAATGGCTGGCTTATACCAATCAGCATGGCAATAAGGAGCTGCATCAAAGACTCGCGAAATGTGATCGGGCTTCTGCCGAAAAACTTCATGTGAACGATACGGCAAGAATCGTCAGGGCCCTAGAGATCTTTGAATTAACCGGTAAACCATTATCTGAACAAAGGTCATACATGGAAAAAATGTACGCTGAATTGGATGAATCAGTCATTTATTTAGGGCTGACGGCTCCAAGAGATGTGATTTATGAACGAATTAATGAACGTTGCCAGAAAATGGTAGATTGTGGTATAATCGGAGAAACTTTACGTTTACTCCAGGAGGGCTATTCACCAAGGCTAAAATCTCTTCAAACCATCGGCTACCGTCATGTCGTTTATTTTTTGAGAGGTTTGGTCACCCAAAAAGAAATGCTGCGTCTGCTTCAGAGAGATACCAGACACTTTGCCAAAAGACAATTAACCTGGTTTAGGAGGGATCCTCGAATCAAATGGTATGACGTCACAGAATGTTCGGCTCAGCAAATTCTTGACGAAATTTGCGATTCTCTTGACTTGCACAGTGATGGAAACTAAGGTAAAATTAGACAATAAGAAAAATGGTGATGGAGGTAAGAAATAAATGAATAAATCACCGATAAACTTGCAGGATGTTTTCTTGAACCAAATCCGCAAGGATAACATACCTGTTACGATCTATTTGGTCAATGGATTCCAGCTTAAAGGATTAGTCAAAGGTTTTGATAATTTTACGGTTGTTCTGGACTACGAAGGCAAACAACAAATGGTATATAAACATGCCATTTCTACCATAATGCCAATGAGACAAGTCAATTTAAATGCCTTAGTCGGGGAAGTGACTGAGTAAATTTCCTGCTGGGGCCATCATTGGACTGGGACATATAGCTGATAGATATAGCGGATAGATATCACTGAGACATAGAACTGAAAAAAATGAACAGAAATGAATGAAAAGAACGTCGTGTTATGTACCCTACATAGCACGATGTTTATTTTTCTTATTATTTATATTTTTTCCAGATTAATGATTCACCTTTTTTGCGCTGCGTTATATATATATAATGACGTTCTTATAGGGGGTGCTTCTTTTGTGTCCATTAAGATAACCTTCAGATCAAATCTTCCGCCGGTGCTCCAAACCCAGCCACTGACATCAGAGCCTGAGTTGCCGGACTATGCCGGCAGCAGTAACAAAAAGACTGAAGAAATCATCACGGAACTCGATAGTTTAATTGGCTTAGAGTCAGTAAAAAAACTGATTCATGAGCTGTATGCTTTTGTAGAAATCTGTAAACGAAGGGAAAAAGAGAAACTGAATACCGAGCCTTTAGTCTTACATACGGTTTTCAGCGGGAATCCGGGTACAGGAAAAACCACAGTGGCAAGGCTGATCGGAAGATTGTTTAAGGAAATGGGCGTCTTGCCGAAAGGACATATTATCGAATGTGAAAGAGCAGATCTTGTCGGGGAGTATGTCGGACATACAGCCAATAAGACCAGAGAATTGGTTAAAAAGGCGCTCGGCGGAATCCTGTTTATTGATGAAGCCTATTCCCTGGCAAGGGGTGGGGAAAAAGATTTTGGCAAGGAAGCAATTGATGCCTTAGTCAAAGCGATGGAAGACCATAAGGATAATCTTATCCTTATCCTTGCCGGATATAAGGTTGAAATGGATGCGTTTATAAAGACAAACCCCGGTTTGCGGTCGCGCTTTCCACTACATATCGATTTTCCGGACTACTCTCTGGATGAACTGATGTCTATTGGTGAGCAGATGTTGACAGACAGGCAATATACATTTTCTCCGCAGGCAAAAATTGTGTTCCGAAGAAACCTGCAGGATATGAATGACATGCAGCCTTATTCCGGTAATGCCCGGATGGTGCGCAATTTCGTCGAAAAAGCGATTCGCAGGCAGGCCGTCAGGCTCTACAGGCAGGCGAATCTGTCCAGGGAGGATTTAATGTGTATCAAAGAAGTGGATCTTTCTTGATCGGGGGACATTTGCCCTTTTACATATCAATGAGAACAAGATACAATATGCCTATAACCACATAAATCCGGAGGAATAAAATGGAAAATGAAAATCAATTAAGATTATTATTTTTAGACCGATTTTTGACGCTTTGGATCTTTATTGCAATGGCTATTGGTGTCTTCGGAGGTTATCTGTTCCCCAACCTTGCCGTATCGTTGGGTGAGTTCAGCACGGGTACGATTTCCTGGCCGATTGCCATCGGGCTGATCGTAATGATGTACCCTCCGCTGGCCAAGGTAAAATATGAAGAGATCGGCAAAGTCGTACAAAATAAAAAGGTCTTCAGCTTTTCACTGCTTCAGAACTGGATTATCGGACCTGTTTTGATGTTTGTGCTGGCTATCGTGTTTTTGAGAGATATGCCAGGTTATGCTATTGGTTTGATCATCATCGGTTTAGCCCGATGTATTGCCATGGTCATTGTCTGGAATACGCTCGCGAAGGGTGATAACGAGTATTGTGCCGCACTCGTGGCCCTGAACTCCATATTCCAAATACTCTTGTATTCGGTCTATATCTATCTTTTTGTTACTTTAATTCCGAAATGGCTTGGCCTTTCCTGGGGCGGGCAAATCGTAGATGTTTCGATATGGGATGTTGCTAAAAGTGTTCTGATTTATTTGGGGATTCCTTTTGCAGCGGGTTTTATTACTCGTTTTACACTGATTCGAGTTAAGACAAGAGAATGGTACGAGAATGTATTTATCCCTAAAATTTCACCGTTAGCTCTGATTGCCCTGCTCTATACAATCATTATTATGTTTATGACCAAAGGGCAGGAGATTGTCACCAATCCAATGGGAGTCGTAAGAATAGCCATTCCCTTATTGATCTATTTTGCGGTTATGTTTTTTGTCAGCTTCTTTATGTCTTACAAAAGCGGCTTTCAATATGACCAGACGGTAACACTGGCTTTTACAGCAGCAAGCAATAACTTTGAACTGGCGATTGCGGTAGCTGTAGCGGTGTTCGGCATCGCCTCCGACGTAGCTTTTACAGCCGTTATTGGACCATTGGTGGAGGTGCCGGTCATGATTGGCCTGGTGAATTCAGCACTCGCCTTAAAGCGCAAATATTATGACTAGAAGGGTTGGCCACGTAGGTATAAAGGAGAGATTTAACCAAATGAAGTCTAATGTGTCTATGCCTTAATCGTCAAGTTATTTTTTTCGTATATTGAAAAGTAAGCCAATCCAATGTAGTATTTTAGAAGAACTTTACTTAATGGAGGATTGTTTTTTGTCCGATTTGAATTTATCCGCAAAAATTACAGACGCGCTGTGCTATGCTGAACAGGCTTTGACAAAACAAACCTGTATCATAAATCCAATCATTGAGAAGAACCATCGACGTGTGCTCAAAGCTTTCCAGGATGCCAGAGTCTCAGCTTATAATCTGAACGGAACAACCGGCTACGGACTAGGCGATTCCGGGAGAGAAAAACTTGACATGGTCACTGCATCCATTATGGGCACCGAAAAAGCTATCATCAGGCACCAGTTTGTATCAGGTACCCATGCGATTGCCTCAGCGCTCTTTGGTGTTCTCCGGCCCGGAGATCATTTTATTTCTGTTACCGGGATGCCGTATGATACGCTTCAGCAGGTGATCGGAATTAAAAACAACATTTCCGGCAGCCTGGCTGATTGGGGTGTGTCCTTTGATATCCTGCCTTTGGATGCTGATAGTCAGATTCAAATGAAAAAACTGGCTGCGATGGTAACTCCGCAAACGAAGCTGTTTATCATCCAGCGTTCCAAGGGTTATGAATGGAGAAACTCTGTTTCCATTGCCCAGATCAGTGAATTTGTTGGCTATGCCAAAACGCATTTTCCGGAAATCGATATCTTCGTCGATAATTGCTACGGCGAGCTTGTTGAGGATCAGGAACCCGGACATGTGGGGGTAGACCTGCTGGCAGGATCACTAATCAAGAATCTCGGAGGCACGCTGGCCCCGACAGGCGGCTACATTGCCGGCAGAGAAGATTTGGTCACGAAAGCCGCGGCCAGGTTTACCGCACCTGGCATCAATGCCGATGTGGGAGCAACCCTCGATAATCTTCGACTCATGTACCAGGGATTGTACTTCAGCCCGCTGACGGTCAGTGAAGCGATCAAAGCCGCCGTTTTTTCTTCGGCCTTTTGGTCGAGACTGGGATTTGAAGTCCATCCGGGTCCGGAAGATCTGCGGACGGATATTATTCAGGCGATAAAACTGAATTCCAAAGAAAAACTGCTGGCCTTTTGCCAGGGTCTCCAGAAAGGTTCGCCGATCGATTCGCATGTTCTGCCGCTGCCTTCGGAGATGCCAGGCTATACGGACGAAGTAATCATGGCAGGAGGAACTTTCATTCAGGGAGCCACGAGCGAATTTTCTGCCGATGGTCCGATCAGAGCCCCTTATGCCGTCTATATGCAGGGCGCGATTTCTCATATCTATGTGAAGAACGCTAATATTTCAGCTGCACAAATGCTTGAACAAAATCAGCTGTTATAACGGTCTAAGCCAATAACGCGCCGGAAGCAGGGATCGTCAATATGGTAAGAATAAGACGCAATATGATAAAAAATCCATATAGCCAATTTCTTCAGGAAATCATTGAGATTATCCTGATCGTTTTTGCCTTGTCCTGGCTGCTAAAAACTTATCTGATCGGGTTTGCCCATCTTAAAGGAGCGGAAATGATGCCAACGCTTTCGCTGGACAGCCAGGTGCTGGTTGAAAAATATTTTCACCGCAGCATTGACACCTTGGACAGGGGAGATGTCATTCTCTATTCAGATAACGGTGTAGAAAGCATCAAACGAGTAATCGGCTTACCAGGCGAGAAAGTAGAAATTAAAAACGGTTATACGTATATTAATAACAAACCAATTTACGAGCCTTATGCCAATACACCAAAAACCTATACATTTTCAACGGTTGTTGTGCCGGAAGACCATGTTTTTACGTTGAATGACAATCGGGCGAGCAAGAATGATTCCCGTTCCTTCGGCAGTGTCCCGATTCAGAGCATAGAAGGCAAAGCCCTGTTCTGCTACTGGCCACTGAGCAGTGTTCAAATCCTGTAGGGCCATGTCGATCCATCATTTTAGATTGACAAGGTACTATTTTTACTTAACAAGATGTGAGGAACGAAACATATGAATAAGAATGATTAAAGGTAATTTTACCTGGAATCTATCGTAAAAAATAACCGGGGATTTAGACACGGTATGACTTGAAGGGAGTACAATCAAAATGAACAACAAAACGAAAGTGCTTGTTATCTTTGGCGGTCAATCGGGAGAACATGAAGTTTCAGTCATTTCTGCAGCTTCAGTCATCAAAGCGCTGCATGTTGACCGGTATGAGATTCAGACCATCGGGATCACCAAGGAGGGAAGCTGGTATTGGGGGGCAAGACCGGAAGCGTGGAAGGAAGCTAAAGCCGATATCACGGACGGCGCCAAACAGGTCGCAGTCGTTTTAAACCCGCAAAAACCTTACTTTCAGGCTATAGACGGAAGCAAACTGCCGGATCAGGGCAGATGTGATATTATTTTTCCGGTCATGCATGGCCCTAAAGGGGAAGACGGTGCGATTCAGGGACTTTTCGAAATGGCGGGGTTCCCCTATGTAGGTTCGGGTGTGCTGGGTTCTTCTCTCGGAATGGATAAAGACCGAATGAAGGCTGTTTTCAAAGAAGCCGGGCTGCCGATTGTGCCGCACCTTACTTTGCTTCGAAGTGAAATCAATGCTGCACCCGAAGTAGCGGTAAAGCGCATCTCAGACAGCATTGGTTTCCCATGTTTTATCAAACCAGCCAATCTTGGTTCCAGTGTTGGTATTTCCAAAGCTGAAGACGATAAGCAACTGTTGGAGGCGTTAATCTACGCAGCAAAATTTGACCGAAAGATTGTGATTGAAAAAGGTGTGAAGGCGAGGGAAGTTGAACTGAGCGTCCTTGGCAATGAAAGTGCCAAAGCCTCCATTCCCGGTGAAATCAAACCGGCCAAAGATTTTTATGATTATGAGGCTAAATACCTAGATAATAGCTCAGAACTGATCATTCCAGCCATATTGAGCCAGAAATTGATCGAACAGCTTCAGTCCTATGCAGTGACTGCCTTTGAGGCCGTCGGCGCTTCGGGGCTAAGCAGAGTTGATTTCTTCGTTACTGAAGACGAGCAAATCTTTATTAATGAAATCAATACGATGCCCGGCTTTACACAAATTTCAATGTACCCAAAACTGTGGGAAGCCAGCGGCTTAAGTTACAGCCTGCTTCTTGATGAACTGATCAGACTTGGATTCGAAAAATTCAGGGATGATGCCGACAGAAGACTTTCCTGAGCACATCTCTTAAAGGGAGTCTATCCTTAATCAATCAGGTGATCCTCAAACAGAATTCTTCTTATCTGAAATGAAGATGATCATATAAAATGATATACAGGTAATACTTCAAGTCTTACCCGCCAACAAGGGCGCAGCAGATAAATATTTCCGCTGCGCCCTTGCTTTTTCCCGCTATTATATCAGTGGATATCTCGGAACAGACCGATCACTTTGCCGAGAATGGTTACGTGATCGGAATAAATCGGCTCCATATATTGGTTTTCCGGCTGGAGCCGGATCTGGTTCTTTTCTTTGTAAAAACGCTTGACTGTGGCGCCATCTTCCGGGCCGTCTGCGACTAAAGCAACAACAATATCTCCATTGTTGGCATTCTGCTGTTGTCTGACCAGAATTAAATCATCGTCAAAAATACCTGCATCAATCATGCTTTCACCCTGAACCTTCAGCATAAAGACCGTATCTGATTTTACCATATCATACGGAACAGGGAAGGAATCCTCAATGTTCTCAATGGCCAGGATCGGCTCACCAGCGGCAACATGTCCGACTACCGGAACGTGAACGGTCTTTCTGGTACTGTATTCATTAAAGGAATCGAGGACTTCGATGGCCCTGGGCTTCGTAGGGTCCCGTCTGATATATCCTTTTTCTTCAAGGATGTTCAGATGATTATGCACAGTCGAACTTGACGTGAGCCCAACAGCTTCGCCTATTTCACGGACCGAAGGGGGATAGCCTTTTAAGGCAATCTCCTTCTTGATATTATCCAAAATCTGCATCTGACGTGAGGATAGATCCGAAGTCATGACATCCCTCCTGATTATTTATTTTAGGTCATTATTTGGTCTAACTAGATCGTAACATAAAAATTGGAAAAAAGCAAACAAATGTTCGTAATTTTTCTTGACACGAACATCCGTTCGTACTATAATCAAAACATAAGAGAACATATGTTTGATCTAACGGAGGTTGATGATCATGATTGCAGTATCTAGATCCTATATGCGTTATAGAAGAAATTCAATTAAAATTGTATTTGTATTGGGGCTGTGCCTGATAATTATTGCTGCGCTTTTAATGTCTCTGGTGGTAAATTACCTAATTGCTGAAAATTCCAAACCTACATCATATAAAGCGATCACAATACAACAGGGGGATACGTTGTGGGAACTTGCTGCAGAATCCAACTACAGTAGTGATATCAGTGCACTGGTGGATAAAACTATGCGCTATAATAACCTACGCAGTACGTATATTGAACCAGGACAGGTGATCTATATTCCGGTTCGGTCATAATCAAGTAATTCTTACGAACTTTAATTATGTCTCTATATTTCTATATTTTAGTCTATATTTTAATATAACCTCCATATATACAACTATGGAGGTTATTGCTCTATGAAACATATTCAACAATTCCGAAAGAAAATATGGCGTGGTGCTGTCGTATTGATCATTATTGTGATGATTACCATCCCTACCATCATCATCACGCGAGCAATCGTCTATAATGAATCTAAATCAGACGCTTATAACGATCTGTCACTCCTAGCTCCTGAAGTTGTTATCCATTATCAAGAAGTAAGACTGGATTCATGGAAGGACTATGTGGCTGTTATTCAAGTTTGGAATATGACGGACAATGACCAGTCATATAAGGAGAGTATTGATCCAACAACAAATCACCTCGTTCAGCAGTTAGATAATGGAATTAACTTCAATAATCTTGACTGGTCCGGATTGAACATTGAAGCAATCAAACAAGCAAAATACTGTCGCCATTTACTTGATCAATATCTATTCTTTACGCCAGGAGAATATCAGTTCCCACTTCAAGAACCTTCGCATTATACAGATACCTTTGGTGCCGACAGGGAGGGGGGGCAGCGAAAGCATGAAGGTACTGACATTTTTAATCAAAAAGGTACACCGATATTCAGTGTATGTAATGGTACATTGGAAAGGATTGGATGGAACAGGCTTGGTGGAGAAAGGGTCGGCATAAGAGGCCAGGACGGAAACTATTATTACTATGCCCATCTAGAAAAAGTCAATGAGGCATTGCTTGTCGGGAACAGCATTTCCAAAGGAGAACTAATCGGAACAATGGGGAATACAGGTGATGCAATCACAACACCTGACCATTTACATTTCGGAATTGAACTGCCGAATGGTAAATGGATCAATCCATACTCTTGGTTAAAAGTTTGGGAATTTAACAGTCGTTTAAACAGATAGGAGATAGATCGGTATACAGCCAATCTAAGATTATTGCTACCTGTATTTTAAGATTTTTATAATTCACCAAAAAAGGTTTATTAATGGTGTAAGTGTTATTAAAAACTATTTGGGTCCGATAATAAATATTATGTTAAGTAAAATTAATTTAGGAATAGGGGTCATTCATTGGAGTTTGTGTTCAGCAATAAATCTATTGTGATTGCACTGTTCCAGTGTTTTTGATTTATGGCTTGCTTAATTATATAACTTCTATATTGTCGCTCGCATATTTTCTTCATAGCTCTTGTATTTTTTATATTTGTCTCTGCTTGTCTGCTGGCCTGTTTTACTCTTTATAATTATTGTTCTGTTTTCTTATTGTATTTGTCCAAAGATGCTTCTGAAAAACAGCCTCATATTTGCCCTGTAAGACGTTAAAATATATTGGGTAAGGTATTCGTACCTTGAAATATTTGTACGCTTATTTGAGTTAGTCAATTCCGAGGCAATTTTAGTTTTGTTACGATTTGTAACAAGATTCTGATTTAATTGCAAAGCTTAGACTTTAGTATATAGTTTGACAACGAATTTATGTTAGATTAACCTAAAGTAATTTTAATCCTCATATTTATTGAGATGCAGTCAATTATATAAATGAAAAATGAGTTATAGGATTTTTAATTAGACACTCAGTCAATAAGATTAATTATTTCATCGTTTAAAGGTCAATCAAAATATAATATTTTATAATTATAAAAGAACATATACATTTTTATTAAGAATTCCCTTTTTACTCATGTGATATATTTCACAATTTTTATTTTATAATATCTCCTTTTCATGATTTGTATATTGAAACTCAAAATTGGCAGATCTGTCCTAGATCGATGCTTTCCTCTTTATGAAACTGTGTTTGCTCATCTTCGTGGCAAGTAAGAACAAGATATCTAAACGTGGTTCTAGTTATTTACGTAAGGCTTTATACCAAGCAACAGTAGCCGGAATCAATAACCTGCCAGGCGGTCCTCACAATAAGATCCTTTATGAGTTCTACTCGAAAAATATGAATTCACGTCAAAAATTATATTTACTGGCTTGGTGGTCCTATTATATTGCCAATCAATAACATTAAAACACCAAAAAGAAGTACAATGCCAAGAGGTATTGATAGATAGACCAATAAAGAGTGTTCATTATGTTTTTTGACAGCTATTAGTCCAATGGCAGAAGCAATGATTATTGCTGAAAACATAAGATAAATGACCGTTCCAAGAAATGGACTATTAATAGGATTCGGATATTCGATCGTGTCCCCTTGTATTGAAGAAATTATACCCCCTGCTACTGCTAAAGCAATAAAAGCAATAAATAATCCTACTGACCATTTCCCAGCACGAGTTTCGGGCAAAAGTACCATTTTCATGAGATACACCTTCTTTCAAAAAGAAATATGTCCAGACAATCTCTCCATTGAATACTTACTATGTGTTAGAATTCTTAATATTCTATAATTTCCATGCATTTTCTGTATTTCCTCTAAAATACCCCCCGAAAAAAACAAAAAGTCAAGGCATTTAAATTGCCCCTCGTGTTTATATGTTATTTATTGTTAAACTGCTCCCTTGAGGCTGATGATAGTCTATTTTGTTGATCGCCTTGCCTTTATAATCACCAGCCAAAACATCCATTGCTTAAAAATAAAATTACAAGGGGTTACCACCTATGGTTGCAATCCCTTGTAAATTACTTTTAATTGTTTTTAACAATTTAACAATAATGAATCTTGAGATAATAAAGCCTTGACTGAAATAAATTTACCCTTCGGAACAATGCCCTGGACAATCCGGAGCAAACCCTTCGTTGAATAACGTCAGCTCGTTTACTAGATTGCTGGCTACCACTTGGTCCGGAGAGGAGGTTGCTAGGAAGGTATTTGCGGCTGCGATTATCGTAGTTGCAAAGTCGCAAGTTGCCCCATTTTGCACGTTAAGGTCAGCTGTAAGGAGCTGAGCATAGAGATTTTCATAAATAGGTGGAAGGCCGGGTTGTAACGGCGTGTTTCCTGACAGAACTGTGCTTGCATTTTGTGGTGTAACAGTAAAGCTAAAGCCCTGTTGATCAATTCCTAGAATGATTGAGCCACCTGCGTCCCCGATCAATTCGTTAGTGAAGTCTGGATGATTGAGGAAGAAGCCACGTGTAAAAGTGCAACCAGCTGTCCCTACACATGGCCCTGTTATTGGTGTACCGCAAATAATTGATCTTTCTACTGCACTAGCTGTCGCACTAAACGTTAAAGGAATTTGGACACAAATCCTCTGACCAACTGTGAAAGTACAAGTTCTTGTTGGTGATGGAGTCCCGGTACATGATCCAATAAATGGGTTACCAACACAGAAAGAACGAACATCTCCAACTTGAACACTTGGCGTAATCGTTACATCGGCGTCAATACACACTGTCTCATGAACAGTTACTGGACATTGAGCGACTTGATCAACTTGATCTGAACTTATATCTGCTAAGGATGCTTGTTTAGTGTTTGAGTCTTCACAACCACAAGGATTTGCCATATAATTCTTCCTTTCTTATTTTAAAGAACTTTAAACCTGACTTGAATTTCCCGTTGCAGACTTTTGATAATTGGAACGTAACTTTTACAAGTTTTAAACCATCCCTCCTTTACGTTTACTATAGAATATGTAAAAATTCCATGTTTGGGACAAAGATAACTCGTGTAATATTTAATGACTTTTACAATTGAAAAACAAAGTATAAAAGCCCCATATCCCTTGGTAAAATATCAAGCTAAGGGGATATGGGGCTTTCAGTAATAATGAACCAACTCGATATATTCTCCGTAACATACCTTTCATTTTCTTAATGCTTTTTGCGTGCAATAAACAATGCCAATGCTACCCGGACCAACATGCATGCCGATAACCGGTCCGATAGCCATGATATCTACGTTAGCTTTCAACTTATCTTTAACCAGTTGTGCAAGATCCTTTGCTTCATCCAGACAATCGATATGATGAATAATGATTTCTCCTAAACCATATTTGCTTATATTGTCCAGCAATATATTAATCATAGTTAAAACTGCCTTTTTCTTCGTTCTTACTTTTGTCACAACTGTTGTTATGCCGTTTTCCACAGTCAGAATCGGAATAATTCCAAATAAATCACCAATTAAAGCACTGGCCCCACCAATCCTGCCGCCTTTCTTGAGGTATTTGAGATTATCTGGAATGAATAAAAACCTACTCCTTTGGATATTTTCTAACGCTGCTTCTTTAACCTCCGCTAACGTCTTATTCGCTTTTGCTTCTCTTGCAGCCATAATGACCGCTAACCCTAGCTGCATGCAATTTGACCTAGAATCAATGATTTCTATCCTAGCATTTTTATGCTTCTCTAATACCATCTCTTTCGCTAATTGACCTGTTGAACATGTACCACTCATTTCTGAAGATAAAAAAATACAGCAGAGGCTATCTCCCTCCTCTATTACCGTAAGCATTTCATTATATATCTCTCCCAAAGAGGGCTGCGAAGATGTCGGAATTCCATAAGAAGCCATTTTTTGATAAAACAGATCCTTATCAATATCTACTTCTCGTAGACTGTCACTCCCAAATGAAAGGTTTAAAGATACCGTTCTAATATTGAGTTCTTCTTTAATTTCCTCACTTATATAACTTGTGCTATCAGTTAAAACCTGTACAGCCATTTGTTAATCTCACTTTCTTTATTGGCCTATTTTCTATTTCGACAATTATTTTCATTTTATCATATCGTGTTAAATACTTCTTGTCTATTATTCTTGCCCTAAAACTTTCATTATGTAACATAGCCGTTCTCAAATTGTGAATACTACATCCAGATAATTTTTCTTATCAAGGGGGTATCCAATGTTAAACCATCCTGAATTATTTGGCACGGAAAAATTGGGCCGTTTACGGAAAGTCATTCTCCATAAACCCCAGCAGTCTCTGAATTTAGTCAATCTGACAAACTATCAGGAATGTTTATTCAATTTTGTCCCGGATATTCCTCGGTATCAGTCGGAACATCAACGGTATGCGGACCTTCTGCGCGCTCAAGGAATTGAGGTGCTGGAACTCCAGGATGTTGTACAGAAGAATAAAGCTCTCCTACATTCCTTACCCAATCTACCCTATCTGAACGATACTTGCCTGATAACGAGCCAAGGAGCTATTCTTTCCAAGATGTGTCCTGGCAGCCGGGCAGGAGAAGAAACAGTTGTCGGAGAAGCTCTTGATAATCTCGGCATTCCCCTCTTTCATGCCTTTCAGGGTCAGGATCAGTTTGAAGGGTGTCTAGCAATTTCGCCTGAAATTCTTTTTCTTGCCGATACACAGCGGCATACCAGAAGAACGCTCGAAGAATTTTTCAGCAAGGTACTTCATCTCTTTCCGCAAATCATTTATGCGGAGATTCCCCAGGAAAGACGGTATATGCATCCGGATATGATTTTTGGCAGAATCAGTGAAAGCCTAGCTTTGGCCTATTTGCCGGCTTTTCTGAAGACTTATCTGATTACGGCAAAGCAACGCACAGAAATCAACGTCCAAGAATATCTTGCGTGCAGGGAAATGGAGATTATCGAACTATCCGACCAAGAACAGCAGTCCTGGGGCTGCAGTTTTGTTTCGGTCGATGCCAATATTCTCATTCATTATGATATTGCCTTAAGTCTTCAGACCCAAAATGAACTTAGCCGCAGAGGCGTAGAAATCATTCCGTTCCATCCTGAGGCCTTATTGGCTGGGGGCGGAAGTCTCCGCTGCCTGACTTTACGGGTTTGGCGGGACTCTAATCTTCAGTTAAAGACTTCTCAGCGCGTCAATCAAATTTAAGATGATGGCGACGACAACGCAAAACCCTACCGGGTAATAATGAAACAAAAACAATTTGGAGATGTGTTCCATGTATGGCACTGTTAAGTGGTTTAACTCCGAAAAGGAATATTCAATTAATTCTTTCATCACTGCATGCGTCACGAAATATCGGCACATTACATGATTCACATCGTTAAATAAAGGTTCGGAATCGAACCTCTTCGTATTGATATCTAGAAGTGACAAATAATAAAAGGTATTTTTTTAAAATTTAGGATAAGAATAATACTGTTCATCAAAAATCATAAAAAGTCATTCGAATTCTTTGAACTAAGCATTACATGTGAGGTGACATTATATGAATAAAGATTCGCGAGATTTTAGTTTTTCTTTTAAGACTCTCGGCTCCATTGCAGCCATTTTAACAGCTGGTTACGCCATAGGACATCACAAAGAACAAAAGTCCCTAATAATCCGTCGCGCAAGAAATCGAAGAATAATGCTGGCATCTTTGCCGTTAGCTTTATTAACTACCGGGCCATTAGCGCGTAAAATCGTTCAAAAAAATGTAACAAAAGCAATTACCATTTTAACAACAGATGAATACGGTAAAAATGTCATAGAGCTATGGACTGCCATTCATCGGGCCGGTGTTCAAAATATTGTTGAAAACAATTTAAGGGCAACACAAGGGACAACGATTAATAGGCCGATTGGCAGTTCAAAAAGGTTTGACGGGTTCGATAACCTTATGTTTGTTCCACCCCAAATGACGATGGTCTCTAAATCGGGCGAGACCGCAGTTGACATGAAAGTGACACTTGGCCCCAAGGCAGCCAAACCTCTTACAGTCAATATACCTCTCCTTATTTCTGGAATGGCTTATGGAATTGCTCTAAGTGAGCCCGCAAAAATAGCTTTAGCTAGGGGAGCAAAACTAGCGGGGACAGCTACAAACTCCGGTGAAGGCCCCTATCTGAAAGAAGAACGCGACGAAGCGGATAAATATATTCTGCAAATTGCCAATTGGCCGTGGGGGCTACGCACGGACCAAGAAATTGCTTCTGCGGACATGCTGGAAGTACATATTTCGCAAGGAGGGCAGAAAGGCGTCTTCTATATAGCTCCGGATGAAATTAAAGGCAAAGCACGTAAACTTATGGGTTTATCCCGCAATCAAGGTATATCGGGTCTACCTGCTCCTCCCGGTGTACAAAGTGCCGCAGATTGGCCCATATTGGTCAATAACCTGCGTAATAAGGCGAATGGAATACCCATTGCTCTGAAATTGATGGCCACGGACAAAATTGAAGAAGATTTAGGTTTAGCTGTGGATGCAGGGTTTGATGTCATTGCAGTCGACGGAACGCAAGGTGGATCTCTTGTTTCCAACCCCACCATGCAGGATGACTTTGGAATTCCCAGTCTCCATGCGTTAGTTCGCGCGGTCCGTTACTTACAAAAACGCGGAATTCGAGAACAGATAAGTCTGATTGTATCTGGCGGCTATTTTAATCCTGGAAGCTGTTTAAAAGCACTTGCGCTTGGCGCTGATGCTATTTATCTGGGTACCGTCCCCTTATATGCCTTAGCCAACAAGCAGCACAAAAAAGTAATCCCCTGGGAGCCTCCTACAGTCCTTGTTAGCTATGCATCAAAATATAACAAAAAGCTGAACATAAACTTAAGCGCTGAAAGGGTATCGAATGTCTTACGTTCTATGACGGTTGAAATGGAACAAGCCATTCGTGGTTTGGGGAAAACTTCTATCAAAGAACTAAGCCCTAGCGACTTAGTGGCGCTTGATACGTTTTCTGCTGAATTAACTGGGGTAAAAAGAGCCTATTAGTTTAATTATAAACCTAGAATTTGCTTGAATTCTTCTTTTAACTGTTTCTTAAACTGTAGATTCGGCTTTACGGTTACCTTATTTTCGCGCAATTGAGGCAGAATCTTGAGGAACCCGTAGTCTTCTTTTTCAACTGTTTCGATCATTTCCTTTACCTTATAAGATTTTCGCATATTCATCAATCCCCTCTCCCTCTTAAAGATTTAGTTCACGATTAATGATCAATTCCTTGAGAGCTTCGTTGTTATGACAAATGTTGTTCCAAATACTATCGATGATCATAGCATCAATCTGCTGAAACAGATATTTTTCGCTTTGAACATAGATGATGGCGCATACTTCACTTTTAAAGAATAAAGGAACAACCATAATTGATGCATCGTCGCTGATCCTAAAGTCTTTATTAATAATTGATTCCTGAGCCAGCTCCTTTAATGTGGCTCTATTCACAATCGGTACTTTTTTATATGAGGCAATCTCTTCAGAGACAATCAGATAATCGGAATGCGTCTTTCTAATATTATATAGTTTAAATTGGATATTGATTACCTTTGTGATACTTTTAATAAAATAGGGATCATTAATTTCTTTGCCAATGTTTTTGATATCTTTAATCATTTCAATGACCGATGCGTTGTTTAAGATTCTTAATATCCCCATCAAGGCGACACTGATTTCATTCAACATGGCATTTTTTATAACGGAAGACTCAGACAATATAGCCTCCATACTAAGCTCACCGTAAGGTGTTTTAACGCCAATTGTTTTAAAACTTAGAAACGGCAGCTTAATCATTAACAACCATAATAAAATATATAGGACGATTCTCATCCCTTGAAATACGGGTGCTTGAAGAATTTGAGCAAAGACACCTAAATGATCTGTATTTATCCCTACAAGATTGCCTAGAAATAACTCCTCACAGAAATAAAAGCCAATAAATATTGCGATAAGTGCGATAAATATTCCCCATATTTGTCTGGCATTTAACTGTTTTACCTGATAAAGTGTTTTAGACAAAAACGTTTCAAATGTGCCGAAGCATATTATGATCACTGCTCCTAAAATGGTTCCTAAAGCAGTACCACAAGCTATCCCTATTAAGATTCCGTATTTTGCAATCATATTATTGCCCTCACTTTTATCCGATTACAACACCAGTACCAATATATGGAAATGTATAGTCAAAAATTACTCCTTGTGGAATATTGGAAATAATTTCTAATATACAAATATATAAACAGCTCCTTCCAGGCAGTATCCTTAACAGGATCACTTCAGAAAGGAGCTGTTGTCCTATACATTCACTTACAAAATGTACAATAACTGTGTTTTATTTGGTTTTATCAAATTCTGTCAGTTTCTGAGCAAAATCACCATAAAATCTATACAGCGGATGTGTTGGACTAGCCGGCAGCTCCCCGCTTTCATCATATGCTAAGGTAGAAACCATCAGCGAAGCTGCAGCTACAGCAGGCAGTACGCTTGGCGCCCCTTTGATCGGCCCATAAAATAGGAAATCGCTCCACAGGACGGCCGATACTGCATGCACTGCAGCATTTATGGCGGAAAAGCCTTCCCCACCCCACATTTCCCGGCTTTCTTTCCACATATACGTCCCATTAGCAGGGGCTGATCCAACCGGCCAGCCGGTTTCCGCTTTGATTTGTTTACCTGCCAGGGCTGAAAAAGAAATAGACGGAAGATTCATTACGGTCGTATCGATTAAGACTGAGGAAAAATCTTTTGCTCCAATGGCTGTCAGCATTTCACGGCATGCCTGTACCCTGCCGGAAGGAGTCTGGTTCGTTTCATCGAAGACCTGCAGGACCACGTGTTTGATTCCCAATTCTTTTAATACCGCTGCCTGGCCGATCATGTCTTTATCCCAAGGTGTAATGCTGTTATATAAAATTTTGTCCTGAATACCAAGGCTGGCAGCATATTCTGCCGTATCAAGACGCGCTTTTTCGCCCCAAATGTCAATAGCAAAAGGGCGGTTGCTGATTGTAAGGTAAAAATCAATATATTCCTTCATCTCATCTGCGGAAACCGCTGTCATAGCGACTATGGCAGGTATCCCTGTCTGATCGGACAGCTCTTCCTGCCTGAGAATGTATAAACGGGCTTTTTCACGATCAAATTTCCTGTCACGGCGGCTTTCTAGAATACGGTCTCCGTTATGAAATATTGAGGATATAAGCAGAGGCGGATTATCTCCAGGTTGGCCACCGATAATCATGTCACAGATACGGCAAACTTTTGGTGTTAAGTCATATTTAAACATTTTTTCTCCAATATCTCTTTGGATGATTTAGCAATCGTATTATACCATATATTATTGTAAATAACCATTATTTAACAGCAATTGCCAGATTGAGCGATTATTAAAAATTAATTTGACTTGACTTTATTTATGATTTTCGTTATCTTAATAGAAGTTGAATATATGTATACAATCTTAGGTGCCCCACTAAGGGGAGAATAGGAAAATCGGTCTAATCCGATACGGACCCACCACTGTATAGACGAGTCCCCGCTGATCCACTGGCGTATGCTGGGAAGGTGCGTTCAGGACGTTTGAGTCTGAGTCAGGAGGCCTGCCTAAGAGGTAAAAGTCTTTCCTGGGTAATGGAAAGCGGCGGTGATGACGGCAAAATCCCGACCACAAGAAAATTTGTGGTGGGGTTTTATTTTTTATCGGCTACGGATGGCCTAACAAATAATTTTATTTAATTGGAGGTTTTTTAAATGAGCAGCCTTACAAAATTTCATGGTTTGGAAAATCTGAAAAATGCGACTGGGCAGGAACTTGAAACTGCGTTACAAGAACTGATGGGCGGAATCAAAGCGCTCGATCAGGAAGCTTTGGCAGGTATGAAAAGCCGTGTAGATGCGAAAATTAAGCCCCTCGGAAGCTTAGGTGTCTTAGAGGATATTGCACAACAGCTCGCAGGCATATTTGGCACTACACACCCCCAAATCAATAAAAAAGCAGTCCTGCTTATGGCCGGAGATCATGGTGTTGTCGTCGAAGGCGTCAGTGCTGCACCTCAGGAAATCACGAAACAAATGTTCTATAGTTACCTAAATGGCGGTGCAGGCATCAATGTCCTCGCCCGGAACGCCGGAGCAGATGTTATTTGTACGGATATCGGCATTGCCACCCCATTCGACGCTCCTGAACTTATGGCCTACCGGGTTAAAAACGGAACAGACAATATGGCGAAAGGACCGGCAATGACCCGTCAAGAGGCCATACTTGCAATACTGACTGGTGCAAGGATTGCCGCCAATGCGATTGACTCTGGTGTTAATCTGTTAGCAACAGGTGAAGTCGGTATTGGCAATACAACACCGAGCGCTGCCTTAATCTCTGTGTTTACCGGTCACTCTGTTGAGGATGTTACTGGCCGCGGAACGGGCTTAAAAGATGATGCCCTGATTAATAAGCAAAACGTGATTAAATGCGCAATCGAAATTAATCAGTGTGACCCTGCCTCGCCGATTGATACCCTGGCTAAAATTGGTGGACTCGAAATTGCTGCGCTCGTTGGAGCAATCCTCGAAGCTTCCTATCAACATGTACCGATTATCCTCGATGGCATCATTTCATCTGCTGCAGCAATAACCGCAGCAAAACTGGCACCCCTATCCACTTCCTATATGATTGCTTCTCATAGTTCAGAAGAGCTTGGACAGCATCTAGCTCTTCATCAGCTTGGGCTCAAACCTAGACTTGACTTCCATATGAGACTTGGAGAAGGCACAGGTGCCGCCTTGATGTTCCCGATGGTCGAGGCAGCCCTTAAAGTCGCTGATGAAATGGCCACATTTGAACAAGCTGCAGTTACCACTGGAGACTTCTAAAATCTGCAAAGAAAGATAAAAAAGACATGTAGGGCATAATCCGTTCATGTCTTTTTTGCATATTCATCGATATTCAATAAGCCTTTCATTTTTCTTTTGTTCAAGATTATATTTTAAATCTGCGACACGCTGGACATAACCATCAGGATCATATAAGCCGCCGTCTTCTACCATCTTAAGAATGTCTTCAAGGCCGTAGTGATTAGATAACAGCATCAGATCAAAGACAAACTCATCGGCATAGCCTTGATCAACCCAGTAATTTCTGTAATATGCCAACTTCTCTATGTCTGACTTTGCAGTAGTGATTTGGATATTATTAATTCCTTCGGCTCGATAAACTGCCAAAACCAATTCATACGACAAATCATTTTCTTTACAAAGATTAAAGATAATGCCCTGGGGGTCATTCGGCAAAATGACATAAATCACGGAAATCTCCTGCGCAGTAGCAGACATTCCTTCTGCTTGTTGAACGGAGTGAGAGCAAACATATACAAGGATAACAATAGGAATGATAACGAATAAGCTACGACTAAAACCTTTTCTAACAAACATGATGCCCACCCCTTGCTTATTAAATTTTCTAGTTATTCAGAATACTAAAGCCCCTTTCAAGAATCAAGACCTTAAAATATAAATTAGTGTGTATTAGACAATATTCTTAATATTCTGATATTATTATATCATAAATATTTTGTCCGATATATATCATTATCTTAGGATCAATATTTATTTTATAGCTATATGTTTCTTTTTGATAATATATGCTGTCTGTTAAAAACTAATAAATATTTTCTAAAAATGACAGTATTCTCTAATATTTTCTATTAATGAGCTGGTTAAAAAATCTGCATAATGATACAATATTTTTATAATTCGCAGACTATCTGTAGATAAAAATTTAATAAAGGGTGTAAGAATGGACATTTTTTTAATTATTGGAATCGTTGTAGGCGCTCTTGCCGTAGTCGTAGGCATGATTGTCAAAGGAGCCAATGTAGCTGTGCTGTTGAATCCAGCTGCGGCCATTATTATTCTGATCGGGACAACTGCAGCCGTGATGAACTCATTCCCAAGAAAAGAATTCTTGAACATTCCGAAAGTATTAGCTGCCCTTTTTCGAGAAAAACAACCGTATGATGCGGTGTCGTTGATTGAACTTATCACCGATATGGCGATGACAGCCCGTAAAGACGGCTTATTGTCCCTTGAACAGACGATTATGGAAATTGAAGACCGTTATTTGCAAAAAGGGCTAAGCCTGGTAGTTGACGGATTGGAGCATGACTATATTCAAGAAATTATGGAAATGGAAATTGATAATATGGAGGACCGTCACCGTGCCAATGCCTCGATATTTTCCGCGGCAGGCAGCTATGCTCCGACGCTGGGAGTATTAGGTGCGGTCGTAGGACTAATCGGAGCGCTCGGTAATTTAAATGATACGGAAAAACTTGGCCATATGATTGCCGCTGCATTCGTCGCGACATTGTTTGGTATTTTTCTCGGCTATGTTGTCTGTCACCCAATCGCTTCCCGCTTAAAAAGAAAATCTGCTGCCGAAACTAAGAATATGCGCATTATTGTCGAAGGAGTTCTGGCCCTTCAGGCCGGAGAGAACCCTAGCAGCATTAAAGTAAGATTGACTGGCATGCTCGATCCAAAAGAAAGAAAAATCCTAGAGGAAAAGGAAAAAAATAAACAAGGCAGCGGTGAATAAGGATGTCGAAGAAAAAGCAACACCATGAAGAACATGTTGATGAATCCTGGCTGCTGCCGTATTCCGACCTGCTGACGCTTCTGCTTGCACTTTTTATCGTTATGTTTGCCATAAGTCAAGTCGATAAAGTAAAACTGCAGCAGTTGAGCGAGTCTTTTAAGGAAATTTTTGCAGGTGGTGCCAGCTTTTTAGAAAAGGAAAGCGACCAAGTGGTAGAACTTGAGCCATCCAGTTCTGAGGATGTTTTTGCTTCTGAGCTTGAACAAGATAAGATGGCAGATATAAAAAAACAACTTGAAAAGGAAATCTATGAAAGCGGTTATTATAATAACGTCAAAGTAAATCTGGATAAGGAAGGTTTGCAGATCGTTATTCAGGATGTGATGCTTTTTGCGTCGGGTGATGCGGAAATCCTCGATGCGTTCTCCCCTCTCCTTCTGCAGATCGGGAAAATGCTAAATGATATGGATAACGATATAAAAGTCGTAGGCCACACGGACGACCGTCCCATCCATACTGAGAAGTTTCGTTCCAACTGGGAATTAAGCGTGATTCGTGCAATTAACGTCATGAATTTTCTGGTTAATCAGGGCGGACTGAATCCTGAAAGATTTTCAGTTCAGGGCTACGGGCAGTACTCCCCTATTTCCGATAATACGGTTGAGGAAGGCCGGGCAGAAAACAGGCGCGTTGAGATCTTCCTGCTTCGTAAGTATCCCGTTGCAGAATAATAAGAAAATTGAATTGATCTTGGAAAACATGATCATTGAAAAAATACGATTGCATTCAGACAATCGTATTTTTTAATATATTCAGAAAAATGAAATCTACTTGACAGCAGTATAATGTTGAAATATCCTGGAATTAGTCGAATTATTGCATTCAGGTGAGAACGCAGGTGATATTTATGCTGGCCATGTCTTATATATCGATGATTGTGGCGTATACCTTTGTCTTATTTGGTTTCTATATTTTAAAATTGAATCATAAGGAAACCTTAAACAGATTATCAGCCTCTCTGAATTTCTGTTTTGCATACTGGTCGTTCATTTATTCATTCCTTTATCTCGCTCCAAGTCCCGAGAATGCTTTATTCTGGCATCGGATCGCGGCGATTGGATGGGTGATGTTCTGTCCGCTGGCCACTCACTTTTTTCTGGCTCTATCGGAAAAAACAAAAAATATTCAGGGTATCCATTGGTATATCCCCTTGTATGGCCTGCCGGCAATTTTACTGTTTAAAACACTGTTGACAAATGAATCATTGGTCGCCAAAGTCTTTGTCCAGAGTACAAGCGGCCTGGGTTGGACGTATGAACCCAATATTGGTTCAGTCTGGTTTTGGCTGTATTGGTTTATGCTTTTTGCTTACTTAAGTGTTGCGCTGTTCTTTACCATAAGGTGGGGCAAAAACAGCCAAAGACGGAGGTTCATTAAACAAGCCAAAAGCATTTCGATTCTGGCGGGCGTCATGATGCTGATCGGGATCGGTACTGATTTGATCCTCCCTTTGATCACTCCATTTATTCCGCCTTTATTTCATTTTTTCTCGATCTTCTGGGGATTAGGCGGCATCTATATGATCCGAAGGTATAAACTGATGGATGTGAATATAGCGGTGACACCGGACATTATTTTGGAGACAGTGATGGATCCAATCGTTCTGCTTGATAATAAAGGAATTATCCGTAAATGCAACCAGGCGACATTTGACCTGCTGAAATATGATGCCAGTGAAATGCTCGGCCGGAGATTCTCAGATTTTTTTAAAGCTCAAAAGTATAACCTGCAAAGAACAGATTTGTTGTTTAAAAACAAGTCTTTGCGTAATATTGAGTTTGATATGGTTGATTCGTCAGGCAAAGTTATCAGTATTATGGCATCATTCTCGGTGACCGAAACCGAGCTTGACGGCATTGTCGGCGTTGTTGGCAATCTTCATAATATTACGGAATATAAAGCTATGTCTAAAACACTTGAAAAGATGGCGAATTACGATAAACTAACCAATCTTCCAAACCGCAGAATGTTTTACAACAAATTGGAGAAGGCCATTGAGAAATATCATAAGCATGATCAGCAATTTGCGCTGGTATTTATTGATTTAGATGGGTTTAAGGTCATTAACGATACCTTTGGCCACGACATCGGTGACCAAATGCTGATGAAGGTTTCGTCGCTCCTGGCCGGGGTGGTCAGACGGCAGGATGTAATAGCGCGTCTGGGCGGCGATGAATTTGTTCTATTATTTTCCAGATTGCAGAATAAGACAGAGCTTGACGGAATTATGCAGAGAATGCAGGAAAAGCTTGTCAAACCCATCATGATAAACAATAAGATTTGCCGGGTTGGAATGTCGTTTGGAATTAGTATATGTCCGGAGGATGGAATGACCCCTGACGAACTTTTGAAAACAGCTGATCTCCGCATGTATAGGGAGAAAAAATATTCAAATTAACGTTTGATGGACTTTGTTCGGGAGCGGACATTCGGTTTAACGCGATATTCTTCAGGAGACACGATTGCTTCGGGCGTTCGTGTTTTTTTATTGCCTATTTCAGCCTCCGCCTTGTTACGGATATATTTATGGCTGATATTGGGATTACTGGTTCTGCGGGATTGAATTTCAAATTGTTTTAAGGAAGCAATCAGCGGTGTCAGTTTAACGTGGCCGTAGTTTCTGGTATCAAAATCAGGATAGCGCTTATTCAGCTTGATGCCGACTTCACCTAAAAATGCCCAGCCATCTTCATCGGAACTTTCTGTGACAATGATTTTGATGGCTTCAATAAGTTCATCAATGCTGGCCATTCCTTCCTGAGGTGTCCCCTGCACCCGCGTTTTAGCCTGTTCGTTTGTCTCATAGGGGCTTGCAGGAATGACACCTAGAACCTCGAGGTATTTAAACTTTTCACAGGCAGCGATAAACGGCTGTGGTGTTTTCTTCTCGCCCATGCCGATTACATACATGCCGGCTTCTCTAAGCCTGGAAGCTAGCTTTGTAAAATCGCTGTCGCTGGAAACAATGCAAAAGCCATCAACGCTTTTGGAATATAAAATGTCCATCGCATCAATGATTAAGGCAGCGTCGGTAGCATTTTTCCCTGTTGTGTAGCTATATTGCTGTATCGGTGTGATCGAATAATTCAGCAGCACTGTTTTCCAGGAGGCGAGGTTCGGCTTTGTCCAGTCTCCATAGATCCGTTTATAGGTCGGGGTGCCGTGATTCGCAATTTCATCAAAGATGTATTTAATATATTTTTCTGAGACATTGTCTGCGTCAATCAGCACGGCAATTTTTTTGTCATTTTCCATATACATTCTCCTTATTATGATTAATTTTTTATACATTTACTTATAATGGCTTAGATTTGGCGCAATTGCCGAAAAGAGGTGTTGTGGCTCCAAACTTGCCATTTATTAATCTTTGTTCTGTTTATTCAGAGCCTCTTTAAGCAAATCGCCAAGATTGCTGCCAATATTTTGATGGTCACTGTATTGGGCAATCAGTTTTTGGTTTACCTGGCTTGCTCTCTTGGAACTGGTAAAGCCGGTATTTCGTTCTTTTTCCGGCTGACGGTGGCCGCAGGCCCGATCCTGACAGACAAGCATTTTACCGCGTTTGCCGTTGACCAGCTGCATGTATTTTTTGCAGACCGGACACCTAGTTTTCGTAATATTGTCGGCGTGATATGTCGCGCTGTCCGAGACGATACTGTGAACCAGTTCAACGGCTTGGATCCGAATTCCTTTAATGAATTCGGTCTTGCTTCCGTTCCCTCTAGCAATGTCTGTTAAAGCTTGTTCCCACTGAGCCGTAAGCTCAGGACTTCGAAGTTCAGGAGCCACAAGGCTGATCAGCTGACGGCCTTTGGATGTAGGCACTAATTCTTTCCCGCTGCGTTCAATATAACTGGTATGCAGCAGTTTTTCAATAATTTCCGCCCTGGTAGCCGGAGTACCGAGACCGCTCCCCTTCATCGTTTCCCGGAGCTCCTCATCTTCAATGAATTTCCTTGGGTTTTCCATTGCTGTGAGCAAAGTGGCTTCCGTATAGCGTGCCGGCGGTTTCGTCTTCCCTTTTTGGGGCTTCAGGGTTTTGATCGTCCGTTCCTCGCCCTGCTCCAGTTTTCCGAGCATTTGTTCAGGCAAAGCATCCTCCCTGCTTTCTTCCGATTCCGTCTGCTGGGAAGTGATAGAGCGCCAGCCCGGGTCTTTCATCACCTTTCCTCTTGCATAAAACATTTCGCCATTAATACCGGTGATCACCGTCAGTTGATCATAACGGTACGGCGGAGAAAGAACGGCCAGAAAGCGCCGTACAATCAGGTCATACAAGGATTTTTCATCATGGGTCAGATCCCCGAGCTTTAAAGGCTGCTCAGTCGGAATGATCGCATGATGATCCGTTACTTTGCTGTCGTCCACGAGTCGTTTTGTCGGCTTGTAAGGCTGTGCCAAAAGCTTTTTGGCCGTTTCGGCATATGGCCCTGCGGCCAGTCCCTTGAGCCTGGACGGCAGGGTCGGTACAATATCGGCGGAGAGATAGCGAGAGTCCGTACGCGGGTAGGTAACCAGTTTATGCCGTTCGTATAAATTCTGTAGCGTGCTGGAAGTTTTCTGGGCGGAAAAGCTAAGTCTGCGATTCGCATCACGCTGCAGTTCAGTAAGATCATAAGCCAGTGGGGCTGGTTCGCTTTTGCTCTCACGCTTGACCTGCATAATTCTTGCAGATTGCTTTTCCAGCTTGCCCAGCAGAAATTCAACCTGCCGGTAATCATGAATTCGGCTGCCGTCTTTGCCGTGCCAGTCAGCAAAAAAGTCACCGAAGTCCGCTCGGATTGACCAGTAATCGACCGGAACAAATTTCTTGATCTCGTCCTCTCGCTGAACAATTATGGCAAGCGTCGGCGTCTGCACTCTTCCGGAATTCAGCTGGGCATTATACTTACAGGTTAAAGCCCTGGTCACATTCAGGCCGATCAACCAATCCGCTTCGGCCCTGCAAACAGCGGCATCGTAAAGATCATTATAGTCAGGTCCGGGCTTTAATTTCGTGAAGCCTTCCAGGATGGCGGCATCGGTCTGGGAAGAAATCCAGAGACGTTTGAAAGGTTTCTTCCAATTACTCAGTTTCATGATCCAGCGTGCGACCAGTTCACCCTCTCGTCCGGCATCAGTGGCTATAATCAGTTCTTTGATATCGTTTCGTTTCATCAGTTTGCTTACCGTCTGATATTGCTGGGAAGTCTGGCGAATCACCTTGAGCTTTAACTGTTCCGGAAGCATTGGCAGATCTTCCATCCGCCATTCTTTATATTTTTGGTCATAATCCTCAGGTTCGGCTAAAGTGACCAGGTGTCCTAAAGCCCAAGTAACGACGTATTGTGGTCCTTCGATAAAACCCTTGTTTTTAATATTACATTTAAGAACCCGGGCAATTTCCCGGGCCACACTCGGCTTTTCAGCCAGGACCAACGATTTCATGCATATTCCTCCGATTTAGATATCCTATGTACCATTATAGCATAATTTGTAAGGAGTTTTTCATAAAGAAACGGCCTGTTGGCGGCCGTTCCTTGAAAGAATTTATGATATTAATTTAATGATCAAACTCAAATTTAAGTTTTCCATTGGCGGCATCTTCCCAAACCAGACAGGCGTTGAAAGATTTTCCGCTTTTGGATTTGAATCCTTTGATCAAGGGTGTTTTACCTTTTTTCAATAGGCTTTTCATCTGGGCCTGACTAAGTACTTTACCGCAAATCGGTGTTTTCCAGACTACAAATCCACAGCCGCTTTTCCAGTTGGAGCAGCCGTAACCTTTTTTGCCTTCAATGACACCTTCTCCACACCGCGGACAGGAACCCAGTTTTTCAGGTCCGTTTTCCCGGGCTCTCGGAGGATCATTTTCTGTCCTAGTGGCCTTTGATGTTTTAGCTAATCGGACCGGAGCCTGGGCCAGGGGCGTTTTGCCATATTTTTGTTCATAGGCCCGAAGTTCATTGATGATTCGGATCACCGCTTCCTCGACCTCGGACATGTACTTTTCCAGCGAAAGTTCACCTCGTTCAACCTGCGCCAAGTCATATTCCAGCTGACCGGTCATTTCCGCGCTGATCAGCTGGGCTGCATGCGGAAGCCTGTCTTGAATTAAAGAAATCAGCTGGATTCCTTTTTCGGTCGGATGCAGCGTTTTTTGCTCCTGTCTGATATAGCCGCGCTGAAGCAGATTTTCAATAATCGCCGGCCGGGTAGCTACTGTCCCGAGGCCCTTCCCTTTCAATTGCTGGCGCAGAACATCGTCTTCAATTTGTTTACCCGCACCCTCCATCGCTTTAAGCAGATCACCCTGGGTGAAACGTTTCGGGGGTTTGGTGCTCTTTTCGTCAATCCAGACTTCAGTCGTCTGAACAGAGTCACCCTGACTGACCGCCGGGAGTTCTGTGTTTTCGTCTTGCCGGTTTTCGCGGTTCTTGTTTTTTCTCCTGGTTTTTCCTGTTGTTCCGTTGCTTTCAGCCTCGGAATCCTGAGTGTCTTCGAAATCGTAGACTTTTTTCCAGCCGGAGTTGAGCAGAATCCTGCCTTTGGAGCGAAAATGTTCCTGGGCCGCTTCTGTAACAATTTCCGTCTGCTGATACCAGGCAGGAGGAAACCAGACAGCCAGGAAACGCCTCGCAATCAGGTCAAAAAGCTGACGTTCGGCTTCCGGTAGCTTACGCCAATGAACGGTTTCCGTTGTAGGGATGATCGCATGGTGAGCCGTAATCGTGTTGATGACCCGTTTGTTTTGAGGCACACCATAGGTCATTGCTTCATCAACATTTTCCTGATAAGGCTCCTGACGCAGGGCTTTCAGGTGAGCAGGCAGCTTCGGAATCATATCCGCGGGCAAATAAGCACAATCCGTACGCGGGTAGGTGATAGCCTTTTTATCATAAAGAGACTGGGCCAGTTCCAGGACCTTTTCGGCACTAAATCCGAATCGTCTGGAAGCTGTGACTGTCAGGCTTGTCAAATCGAAAAGCAAGGGTGGAGCTTCGGAAACCTTTCTTTGTTCGGCCCGGATGATTTTCCCTCGCTGACCCTGTGTTTTTGCAGTAATTTTTTCGGCAGTTTCCCTGTCGTTCAGGCGTTTGTTTTCCTGAGCAGGATCAAACCAGCGTCCGGTGTACTGTCCCTGCTCCGCTGAGAAGGATGCACTGATTTCAAAATAGGTTTCAGCAACAAATTGTTCAATTTCCCACTCTCTGCGGACGATCAGCGCCAGTGTCGGGGTCTGTACCCTGCCGATGGAAATCACATTCGGTTTTTTGCGAATGGTGTCGAAGCTGCCAAACAAAGAGGTGAAGCCTTCGGTCAGATTCATTCCAAAGTCCCAGTCCGCAAAGGCCCTGCCATTGCCTGCCGCTGACAGACCTTCGACGGCTTGACCCGACCTTAACTGATTCATGCCTTCTAGGATAGCCTCTCGCGTCAGGGAAGAAATCCAAAGCCGCGAGAGCGGTTTTGTACATCCCACCAAATCCCAGACTTCCTGAAAGAGAAGCTGCCCTTCCCTGTCGGCGTCCGTTCCGCAAATAACCTGTTTGATTTCAGAAGATTTCAGCCATTTTTGTAAAACTTGAAATTGTTGGCGCGTTTGGGATTTGATTGTACGCCGAAACGAATCGACAGCCGGTAGAACAGGCAGACGGTTCAGACTCCAGCGTTTCCCGACACGTTCTAGATCCATATAGCCTTCCGGCCTTTCCAGCTCCAGAAGATGACCGATACACCAAGTTATCACATACTGGTCATTTTCGAGCCAGCCTTGTCCTTTGCCTTTTACCCCCAGGGCTGTAGCATATTCCCGGGCCTGAGCCGGTTTTTCAGCAATAATCAGTATTCTTTCCATAAGATCTTCTTTCCGTATAATTTTGTTTCCATGTGAATCTTACAGATACCTAGTACCATCTAAAATGCATGTAACACTGAAATAAATTTTAGTTTAATTTTCCACAATACTCAGTATAGCATAAAACTAACTGGTACTTTGGGCTAAAAAATGAAGGAGTCCGTTTCCTGGCTCTTTGGCGGAATCGGGATGGAATTTGTTCAATATCCTAAATGCAAGACTGAAACCGACGCTGATGATTCTGGGTCTGACTAAAAAATTCTAGGAACGGCCAGACTCTAAGAAAGAAGATCAAAAATCAAATTTTAAAGGAGGATCCCCCTATGTCGGGCCGTTTTAACATTGGCGAAAATATCACCAACGTCTTTGAAAAACTGGAAAGCTTTCTGAAAACCAAGACCGTCGTCGGCGAACCTATGCAGGTCGGAGAAATCATTCTTGTTCCATTTATTGAGTTTACATTCGGCTTGGGTACGAGCGGCGGAAGCGGCATTGAACAGAAAAACAACCAGGGTTCGGGTGGCGGTGCCTGTAGCGGCGGCCGTATTTCGCCAACAGCAGTTCTGGTTATCAAAGGTGATCAGGTTGAATTGCTGCCGATTGAAAAATCAGGAGGGCTCGAAAAATTAATTGATATGGTTCCCGAGATCGTGGATAAAGTTAAAGATCCAAAATGCAGTGAAAAATAAATCATATGTCTAATTTTTAGTGGTGCTTCCCGACGAATAAAAAAGTTCCGCAGGAAGCACCACTAAAAATTTAAATCATGCGTGTTCATTCTATAATGGAATATAATCATTCCGTAGACATGCATCTTTTGTTATTAAGAAAGCAACCTTTTATCAACAATTTCAATTAACTGTTCGATTTCTGGCTTTGTGATTTGGGCACAGGCACCGAGCGCCTGCCCTTTCCTTCTCAGCTCTTCACTGATCATCGAGGAGAAGATAACAACGGGCAGCTCTTTAAGCTTGTCATGCTCTTTAATTTTTTTGGTCAGGTGATGACCATCCATTTGGGGCATTTCAATGTCTGTAATGACCAGCTGCACTTTATCTTCGATCAAACTGCCGTCAGCAGTCATTTTGTTCAGGTTATCCCATGCTTCCAGACCATTATCGTTGGAAATCACGTGATAACCTGCAGCGCTAAGTGTTCTAATTAGTAGTTCCCTAAGAATGCGGGAATCTTCTGCGATTAATATCGTTTTTGTTTTTCTGAGGTCGTCCATTTCTTCAGTTACCGCGGGTATCGTTGATAACTTTTTGTTCATGGTCGGATCAATCTCAGAAATAATCTTTTCAAAATCGATTAGAACAATGATTTTTTCTTCCAGCTTAACGATACCGACAGCAAAGTCCGAACCGGCAATATCCGACAAAGGTTCCATCTGAGTCCAGGATACGCGGTAAATCCTCGTGACTTCATCGACTTTGAAGCTGATCATTTCACCATTGATTTCACATACAATGATCTGCTGGTTATCTGTAGCCTGCTTAACACCGGTAATGCATTTCGTCAAATCGACAACCGGAATAATCTTATCCCGTAAAGTAAATAGTCCCTCAATATATGGATGTGAACCAACCAGGTGTGTCACCTTCACATTGTTGATAATTTCCCTTACTTTGGCGACGTTAATCCCATAGAATTTCCCGTCTACGGTAAATTCAATAATTTCAAACTCATTGGTCCCGGATTCCAGCAAAATTCCTTTATCATCCTGCATCGTCTACCTCTCTCCTCTTTCCTGTTCCCTGAGTGTGTATATCTAGTATTTTTCGCTAAAGAAGTTTCAAAATCCTTCAGGATTCGTGTTGTCTAATTAAATATTCATTTTATTTCAATAAATGCAGTTTTATTGTGACATTTGAGCATTTAATGGTTCACTTTTCTTACTTTCCGAAGTTTACCTTTAAGCGGTGTTGTTTGCAAGGCTTCAAGGACAAGTGTCCCTTTAAGGTTCAGGATTTCCACATAACTCAATTCATCCTGGATATTGATAATCCCGATATCAGCCGCTGTCATACCCGGAATGTTCGTCAGTGTACCGACAATATCCGCCGGCCGCATCTTAGATTTCTTTCCGGCATTGATCTGAAGCTTCATGATTTCCAAGTTGATCCGGGTGCCTTTCATGGCTTTATTATCCGGCACAACGGTTATTTTCTTATGAAAGGCGGCTTCGGCATTCCGGACAGTATCCTGAGACGGTCTTTGTTTCAGCGGGATCTCTCGTCCGATATATTTCTGTATATCCTGCAGGTACTTGTCATCGTCTTCAGTTATAAAGGAGATAGCCTTGCCGTTTTTATTCAGACGCCCTGTTCTGCCAATCCGGTGGACATAGCTTTCCTTTTCCTGCGGCAGATCAAAGTTGATGACAAGGGAAATATCTTCGATGTCAATTCCCCGGGCTGCCACATCTGTTGCAATCAGGTATCGAAAATAACCCTGTTTAAAATCATCCATGACACTCAGGCGGTGTCCTTGTTCCATACCGCCATGAATTTTGGCGCAAGGATAATCGAGCAATTTCAATTCCGCATAGACTTCATCCACCTGATATTTGGTATTGCAGAAAATCAGGCAGCTATCGGGGTTCTCCGTAACTGAAAGATCTTTAAGCAGCTTTATTTTATCCTGTCGGGCAATGAGGTATCTTTCCTGGGATATTCTTTCCACGGCGGATGTTTCCTCTTGCGTTTCGACGTAGTCTGGATCGTGCAAATAGTGAATACAGAGTGTTCTGACATCAAGAGGCATCGTGGCAGACAGCAGGGCCGTTACGCGGTTGGCAGGTAAGCTGCGAAGGATGGTTTCTGTCTGTTCCAGAAAACCCATATTCATCAGCTCATCCGCTTCGTCAATAACCAGGTATTTGATACAAGAAGTATCCAGCGTTCCTTTCTGAAGATGATCGATCAGCCGGCCAGGCGTTCCCACCACAATATGTGTTTTCTGCTTTAGCTCTTTCTCCTGATAATAGAAAGGAGATTTGCCGTATACTGCAGCAATTTTCAGTCTTTTAAAACGGCCGATATGAAACATATCTTCTTTGACCTGGATGGCCAGTTCTCTCGTTGGCGTGATGATCAGGGCCTGAGGCTTGTTTTCTTCCCAATCCACCAGCTGGCAAAGCGGAATAGCAAAAGCAGCCGTCTTGCCGCTGCCGGTCTGAGATTTAACAATCACATCTTTTTGGGCCAGAAACAATGGGATGACCTGTTTCTGGACGTTCGTAGGCTTGTCATAGTTCAGCAGCTGAAGGGCTTTTAATATTTCCGGACTTAACGGATAGTGGTCAAAAGAAACCTGGTGCATACGGTCATCTCTTTCTTTATCAGGAGTATGTATAAATGGAATATTATAAATTTTTTAGATTTACTCGGGCTCGTCAACGCAATGGATGGCCGCTTTCGGTCGTTGTGTCATTCTGACACAAAATCCCGTGCTTCGCAATCCATGCTCCGCTTGACGCTGTCCATCCATTTCGTTGACTTAGTCTGGAGTTAGTAAGTTGTTTTTTTAGTTAGCATTACTTTGGAATCCAAGTATTAGTTGATATTCTTAAAATAGCCACATAAATAATGATTTGCATTCCGACATGCAGACTTGCTCAAATAACCATATAATCAGTCTGTGGGGCACAGTTCCGCTGTGAGCGGAGAACGATGCGAAGCGCGGCTTTTTGACGGCCACGGATGGCCTAATGTCGCGATGCCATGGAGGGCAAGGAGCGACTCGCCAAGGATGGCGCAACAGCCGGAAAGCGGTATTGTGCCCCATAGACTAACCCTAACAAAATGGTATTAAAAATAGTAATGCGATTGACGAATCGATCTACTATTATTATTCTATTTAGTATTATTTCTGCAGATCAGGAATCAATTCCTTTATCCTTTCTTCCAAGTGCCTTATTAACGTTAAATGCATAGTAGCAACCTAAACAAATACGACCCCCTTGCAGAAAGGAGGCCGTAGTCCACGCCATGGATTTAAATTACATATTTGCAGCAAGCGCATGAAAGGACAAATCATTTGATCTTTCAGCGATATGGTTCAAAACCTTGATAATGGTTGCAGGAGAAGATGTCTGTTTGACAACTTTATACTCTCTGGAGGTTTCACCATATATATTTTCGAGGACGACGAGTACATCTTTTTTGACGGCCACAAATTGATCCGCTTCAAAAGCATTCGCCAATTTTTTGAGTTCATGACAAAAACGCATAAAAAAAACACCTCCTTCTCACATGCTCCAATACTTCAGGGAGTGTTACTTCAATATTTCAGAATTCAATTAAACAATGATGTAAATGAAATCTTGATATCCGTAAAAATACTCCGAAATGTATTATATAGAAGGAATAATAATGTGTCAACCATCTTTTACGGCAGTATACACTTGATTAAGACATTTTCTGTATACATTAAGCAATTTACTTATCCGTAATTTTTAAATATAATGGTAGTGCTGGACAATTGTGGAAATGTATTTCGTTGTTATGGAGGATAAATCAATGGATGTTTTTATTGCCAGACAGCCTATTTTTGACCGCAATTTGCATATCTACGGCTATGAACTGCTGTACAGACAAGGCCAGGACAACAGCTTCAGCGGCATCGATGATGACCGGGCCACAGCAGAATTGATCTACAACTCCTTTCTGGTTTTTGGCATACAGGACTTAACGGATGATGCTAAAGCTTTTATCAATTTCTCTAAGGATCTTGTTGACAGTGATATCCCCTCGCTGCTTCCGAATCACAATGTCGTGCTGGAAATACTTGAACGGAAAAAGGTAGCGCAGTCAACCGTTGAAGCCTGTAAACGGGTCAGAGAGATGGGTTATCTGGTGGCACTTGACGATTTTGTGTTCGATCAAAGCTACTTGCCGTTAATCGAAACAGCAGACATCATTAAAATAGAGTACCCGGCTGTAAATGAAGAACTTCAGCGTAAGCTTATCAAGAAATTTCACACAAAGGTTAAGTTTGTCGCTGAAAAAATAGAAACGCGGGAAGAATTTCAGCGCGCTTATGAAATGGGATATGATTATTTTCAGGGTTATTTTTTCAGCAAACCTTCGATCATTAATTCCAAAGAGATTGTATCCTTGAACAGCAATATATTGAAAATCATTCAGGAACTCAAAATGCCTGAACCGAGCTATGCGGTAATTGGCAATATCGTTCAAAGTGATCTCGGCCTGACCTATAAAATTTTTAAACTTGCCAACTCCATATATCTTGGGACAAAAAATAAAATCAATTCTATCCCGCAGGCGCTTGCCCACCTTGGCTTAAAAGAACTGTACCGTTGGAGCTCAATCATCATGCTGAAAGATCTGCAAAATATCGAGAATGCAGAACTGATCAAATTGTCACTTATCCGAGGAAAACTAATGGAACTTTTAGCTTCAGAACTGGGAGATAAAATGAGCAGTTCTGAATTCTTTTTTACCGGGATGTTTTCTTCCATTGACATTCTGCTGAACAAAAGCATGGAGCAGGTGCTCCATGGCCTTTCCCTACCGGATCATGTAAAACTGGCCTTGCTCGGCCAGGATAATAAACAACGGCGCTTATTGAATTTCATCATTGACTTTGAAAATGCGCAATGGAGCGAAGTCGAAAATCAGAATCTGATCAATAAACTCGGCATTAAACGCTTTATGCTTTTATATGTGGAAGCTATTAAATGGACTAGATCCCTGGATTATTAACACTGAAATGTTCATCGGGTGAAGTCGTATCATTGGAGCGTATCATTCGAGCAAAGACAGGAATGAAAAGTTCAGACAATCAATCAGTCCACGGTTCGTCAGGCGCAGTTCCGGGATAACAGGCAGACTTAAGAGCGCCATGGTCATAAATGGCGAGACCAAATTACATCCAAGCTCTTTCCAGGCTTCATCAAGCTGAGCCACCATTCCGGCCACTTCCTCGACCGGTCTATCCGACATTAAGCCGGCAATCGGTAGAGGTAGTACGGCCAGCACTTTCCCGTCTCTCACTGCGGCCATCCCGCCGCCAAGGTCAGCCACCGTATTGCCGGCAAGCGCCATATCCTCGTCGTTTACACCGATAATAATCAGATTATGGCTGTCATGAGCTACTGTTGATGCGACTGCCCCGCTCTTCATCTGGAAACCTTTTACATATCCTAGGCCATAATTCCCTGGGCCGCCGTGCCTTTCCAGGACCATAACTTTGGCAATATCGGCTGTAATGTCAGGACATACCTGTCCTTGCGCTGTTCCCATCTCGATCACGCGATGAAGGGTTCCGGTCTGGGCTTCTTTGATCTCGATGACATGTGCCCTGACCGTCGTTCTTCCTTCCGGAGCTTTGATGATGAAGTCTCCGGATTTCAGTTTATTGGACAGATGAACGGAACTGCGGAACTTCTCTGGATAGCTGACGGATGAAATTTCAGCCAGCATCCGTCCTTGTTCTGCTATGATTTCCCCGTCTATCATCACCTTTTCCACGGTGACTTCCGCGAGGTCACGCAGAAAAACAATATCTGCACATCTGCCGGGCGAGATACTCCCGAGATGCCGGTCAAGCCCGAAACACTGAGCAGGATTAATGGTTGCCATTTGAATCGCCGTAACCGGATTGACACCCTGGCGAATCGCCTGGCGGATCACATGGTTGAGGTGTCCTTTGGCCAAAAGGGTATGCGGATGCACATCGTCCGTCACCAGCACGGCATACCGGGAATCTACTTTGTTTTCAGTAATGGCCCGGACGGTTTCCTTAACGTCCTGCCAGGCTGAGCCTTCCCGCAGTTTGGCATACATACCGAGACGCATCCGGGCCAGGGCATCCTCCCTGGTCGTACTTTCATGGCAGGACAGGATCCCGGCTGCTGCATAAGCCTGCAATCCTTGTTCGAGATCAGCAGAAGCGTAATGCCCGGTAACCGGCTTGCCGGCGTTCAGCGTTACCTTTAATTCGGCATGAACCTGCGCATCACCAGAGATGACTCTCGGATAATTCATCATTTCCCCGAGCCCGATGATCCTGCTGTCCTGCAAGGCTTCTTCGATTTCAGCCGGGCCGATGATCGCTCCGGCATCTTCAAAACCCGGAGCAGCAGGTACACAGGACGGCATTGTTGCAAATACTTTAAGCGGCATGGCCTGTCCTTCTTCGACCATCATCTTAACGCCTTCCAGACCGAAGACATTGGCAATCTCATGCGGGTCCATAACAATGCACGTCGTTCCCTGCGGCAGGACAGCTCTGGTGAATTCCCTCAGCGTGACCATGCTGCTCTCGACATGCAGATGTCCGTCCAGAAAACCGGGTGCCAGCGTATAGCCTGAGGCATCGATGATCTTCGTCTGTTCCCCGATAGCAGGCGCGGCATTACCGACCAGGACAATCCGGCCGTGTTTGATCGCAATGTCCTTGTTTTCTTCGATTTCACAAGTATTTACATTGATGATCCGGCCGCCCCGGATCACCGTGTCCGCTTTCAGGATACCCATGGCGGTTTGAGCCAGTTCGGCTGTTTTCTCTTGAAAATCTTTTACGAGAAAATTGAGCGCACAATCATTTAACATGTGGATCCCCTCGTTTTACTTCATGGATGATTCCTCTTAGCTATGATTACTTTTATCAATGATTATTTTTATCAATGGTTTTATTTCATCTCATTAATTATAGACCATTTTCTGTCTGGGCGGCAATTAGGGTGGCTGCCCCGTATTTTTCCCTTAAACGCGGTTTCTCAATCTTACCGGTTGGATTGCGCGGGACCTTGTCGAAGATAATCCGGCGCGGACGTTTATAGCGGGGCATTGGTGCACAGAAAACGCCGATATCTTCTTCTGTGCAGATACTTCCCGGTTTGAGTTCGATGATTGCTGCGGTAATCTCACCCAGGCGCGGATCAGGCAGACCAATCACTGCGACATCCTTAATCGACGTATGTGCACGCAGGAAGTCTTCGATCTGAACCGGATAAATATTTTCGCCGCCGCTGATGATCACATCTTTTTTCCTATCGACCAAATAAATAAAGCCGTCCTCATCCATCCTGGCCACATCACCGGTCAGCAGCCAGCCATCTTTCAGGGCCACAGCCGTGGCTTCAGGGTCGTTGTAGTAGCATTTCATGACACCCGGACCTTTGACCCTCAGTTCCCCTACCTGACCCTGTGGGACCGGACAGCCGTTTTCGTCCGTAATTTGAACTTCCCACTGATAACCGGGTATCCCAATCGCGCCCACTTTATGGATGTTCTCTATGCCAAGATGCACACAGCCCGGTCCGATGGACTCACTCAGACCGTAATTTGTATCGTACAGATGATTTGGAAAATAGTTTTTCCAGCGGCGGATCAGGCTGGGAGGTACCGGCTGGGCCCCTATATGCATCAGGCGCCATTGGGAAAGCTCATAATCCTCCAGCTTGACTTTGCCGCTCTCTATTGCATCCAGAATATCCTGGGCCCATGGAACGAGAAGCCAGGCGATGGTGATTTTTTCCTCGCTGATCGTCTTTAGAATCCACTCCGGTTTGACGCCGCGCAGCAGGACAGCTTTGCTGCCCGAGAGCAGGCTGCCAAACCAGTGCATTTTGGCGCCGGTATGATATAGCGGCGGTATGCACAGGAAATTGTCGTCACGGGTCTGTCTATGATGGTTTTGTTCCGTATAACAGGCCGACATTAAGCTCCGGTGTGTATGTAGGATGGCTTTCGGAAAACCGGTCGTCCCAGAAGAAAAGTAGACGGCCGCATCATCATCTTCAGACAATACAACTTGCGGAACCTCCGAGGAACTGTTTGCTGCTAGCCGGTCGTAATTCTCCGCAAAAGACGGACGGTTTTCACCCGCAAATAAAAGCGCTCTGACTTTAGGGATTTGATCATAAATGGTTTCAACTCGGCCAATAAATTCCGGTCCGAAGATCAACGCAATTGTATCGGACAATTCCAGGCAGTATTTGATTTCTTCAGCTGTGTAGCGAAAATTTAAAGGGACTGCAACAGCGCCGGATTTTAAGATACCGAAGTAAATTGGCAACCATTCAAGGCAATTCATTAATAAAATGGCGACTTTATCGCCTTTCTTAATGCCTCTTTTCAGAAGCAGATTCGCCATACGGTTCGCTTTCTCGTCAAAAACCCGCCAGGTCATTTCCAGCCGGTATTCCCCTGCCGGATTGTTTTCGATCAGTTCATACTCTCTCCAGGTGACATTATGGCTTTCCTGAAGATCCAGATTAATCTCGGTCAGACATTTCTCCTGTCCGTACAACGTTGCGTTGCGTACCAACAATTCAGTAATGGGCATTGTTTAATCTCCTCCCGTTCTACCGTGACAACATTTATTTATCAACAGTTGACTTATTAAGATGCTAAATTATAAAAATGTAAAATCAGTAGCGGTTATCAAAAATACGGGTTGATTTCTTTTCACTTCGGGGAAGTTCTCCGATAGCTACGGCCTTCGGGACGACGGAGATCCCAATTTTTGCTTTACAATGTTGTTTGACGTCTTGTTCGAGCTGCTTTTTATCTGCATTGTTTTCGGTCTCAAAGAACAGCGTCATAATATCTTTGCCGCTTAAATGGTCAATCATGACCTGGTATTCACTACTGGCGCCTTCTACTTCGCGCAGAAGCTCATCAATCTGACCCGGGAAAATATTGACGCCCTTAACTTTGACCATATCATCGGTACGGCCAATAATGGTATCGATTCTGGGATAAGCCAGGCCGCAGGCACATTCTCCTGGCAGGAAACGGGTTAAGTCATGGGTGCGGTAGCGAATCAGCGGCGCGCCTTCCTTCTTTAAGGTCGTAATCACGAGTTCCCCGATTTCGCCTTCCGGTACCTGCTGGCCGGTATGCGGATCGATAATCTCAAAGTATAGATACTCATCCCAATAATGCATGCCGCATTCGTAATCGCAGCTCATCGCGATACCCGGTCCGTAAATCTCAGTCAAGCCATAGATATCGTATAATTGAACACCTAGTTCACCGGCGATGCGTCGGCGCATTTTTTCACCCCAGCGTTCTGACCCAATAACGCCTTTACGCAGGTGGATTTTGTCCTTGACGCCCCTTTTGGCAATTTCTTCAGCCAGGAGAAGGGCATAAGATGAAGTCGCGCACAAAACGGTACTCTTTAAATCCATCATCATTTGAATTTGTTTGTCGGTATTACCGGGGCCCATCGGAATAACCATGGCCCCTAAAAGCTCAGCTCCGTTCTGAAAGCCGATGCCTGCTGTCCACAAGCCGTAACCTGGTGTAATATGAACCCGATCCAAGTTGGTCAGACCCGCTGTTTCATAGCAGCGTTTAAACATGATGGCCCAGTCCTCGACATCTCGCCTTGTATACGGAATAATGACCGGGGTGCCGGTGGTTCCGGAAGAGGAATGAATCCGGACAATCTCACTGTCGGGAACAGCCTGCAGGCCAAGCGGATAAGCTTCTCTCAGATCATCTTTATTGGTAAATGGTAATTTTTCAAAATCTTCCTGGCTTTGCATGCTCTGAAGTTCGTTGCCTGCAAATTTCTTGCTGTAAAAGCCGTCGAGACTACAGAGCTTGGTCAGAGTATTTTTAATTGCTGCAAACTGGGTTTCATTCATCCGTTTCATACACAAATATTCCCCTCTTCTATATTTTGGGCACCAGCCCGAAGGGCCTGAATGTTCATGTCCAGCAGTTTAGCCGGCAATACGCTTTCCAGAGCAGTTTCGATTTCCGTAAGTGTAAAACCAAGTACACCGCTGCCTGTTGCTGCACCGAGTAAGGCAGTGTTTAAGACTTTTGATGAGCCGCAGACAGAACAGACTGCATCGCTATCCACAATATAGAGCCGGCTGACACTGTTTTGCAGATAGTCCAGCATCGTCTTCCCCTCATAGCCTTCAGCCGAGAGTGAAGCTGTGACCGGTTTAATTGCTTTTTGACTGACAATGACGGTCCCTTGAGGCTTTAAAAAAGGAAGCGCCCGTACAGCTTCCGCGGGTTCAAAGCCTATCACCAGATCAGCTGTCTTCAGTGCTACCAGCGGAGCGTGAATATTTTCACCGATCCTTACATGGCTGACAACGCAGCCACCCCGCTGGGCCATGCCGATCGTCTCCGCTGTACGAACTTTTAAGCCTTTTTGCATCGCGGATTGGGCAATAACTTTGGAAGCCAGGACAATTCCCTGACCGCCTACCCCAGCTAAGATAATATTCATACCGGCTCACCTCCTATCGCAGCAAAAGAACAGATCTGTGTACAGAGGGAGCAACCGTAACATAAAGCCGAATCAATTTCAGCCTTATCCACTTTCCAAGTAATGGCCGGACAGCCCAATTCTTTGATACAGCGCTTGCAGCCACTGCATTTTCCGGGATCGACCGTAAATCGGGGCCCTGGTTTGGCTATTGCAATACACGGATATTCAAAGATCACCGCTGAAACGCCGCGCACCGCTGCAGCATCTTGGACGGTAGCGATCGCTTGTTTTAAGTTGAGCGGATTGCATGTCGTAATCTGTTTAACACCCAAGGCCCGAAGGACAACCGGAATACTAATTTTTTCAGCGATACTTCCCATCATGGTTTTCCCTGTGCCCGGGTGTGGCTGATGGCCGGTCATCGCCGTTGTCGAATTGTCGAGGATAATCAATACGATATCAGTTTCATTGTAAACAGCATTAATCACACCGGCAATGCCTGTATGAAAAAAGGTTGAATCACCGATAAATGCAAAGTTAACCGTATCCGGTTCAGCGCGGTGCAGTCCCTGGGCAATCGTAATGCCTGCACCCATGCAGAGGCAGGTGTCGACCATCTCCAGCGGACTTGCATTACCAAGCGTATAGCAGCCGATATCACCGGAAAAGACCGCTTTCTTACCTTTCATGGCTTTTTTCACCGCGTAAAAAGAAGCGCGGTGCGGACACCCGGCACAGAGTACCGGAGGCCGGACCGGCAGGTCCGGCTGCTGCTCAGGCTGTATAACTTCTACAATCTGTTGATCCTCTTCAGCTATGTTTTCTTCTTTATTGTTTATATCCTCATGTTTAGCATTCAATGTGGAGAGATTTAGACGGCAATCTTCATCCTGATTGGGCTTCTTTAAGAATTTCGTGATTGCCTTGAGTGCGATTTCAACGCTGTTTTCCCCGGCCTGAGGGCTATGGCCACTCAGTTTGCCGAAGACGTTGACAGGCAAATGGTATTGGCCGCACAGGAAAATCAATTCTTTTTCAATCACTGGGTCCAGTTCTTCGATCACCAGAACTTCATCGAGGCCACTTAAGAACTCTAGGGCCAGTTTTACCGGAAAAGGATGCGGCGTTGAAACTTTGAACAGTTTATAGTCAATATCCGAACTATTCTTCTGTATATCGTTTTCGCGTTGACGGCACTCCTTCAGGGCCTGGATTGCTTCACACGTATAAGCATAACTGATGCCTCCTGTGGCAATACCTCTTTTACCGCTGCCGGTTAATGTATTGCAGGGATAGGACGAAAAGTCCGCTTCCAGTATTGGACGCCTGGCTTCAATTTGCAGATGCTTTTCATAAGAAAGACGAGGAAAAATCGTCCACTTCGGATTTTTGACAAAAGCACCGACCGAAAAAGCCGCCTGAGCGGGTTCAAATATCATAGAGGCGCTACCATGACAAACACGCGTGGTTGGACGAAATAAGACCGGGGTCTTATATTTTTCCGAATAAGCAAACGCATCGCCAATCATCTGATAAGCTTCTTCCGGTGAAGATGGGTCAAAGACAGGCAGTTTGGCAAAAGAAGCGAAATGGCGGGTATCCTGCTCTGTCTGGGAAGAAATAGGTCCGGGATCATCAGCAACAACGATGACCATTCCCCCCTCTACCCCGATATAAGCGAGGCTCATTAATGGATCGGAAGCAACATTAAGACCAACCTGTTTCATGGTCACCATCGTTCGGAGACCAGTATAGGCTGCACCAGCCGCAACTTCCAGCGCAGATTTTTCATTAACCGACCATTCAACATAAATATTCCCGGGATTTTTCCGGGCGACAGTTTCCAATATTTCTGTGGAAGGCGTGCCAGGGTAGCCGGTTACAACCGCAACGCCGGCCCGGATAGCTCCCATAGCAATTGCCTCATTCCCCATTAAAAGTACTTGTTCCATGAATCGTCCTCCTAAAGCAGATCAAGACCAATAGACTAATATTGACCAACAAACCAATAAGCTTGCCCTTTGAAGAAAGACAAGCTTTGAAATTGCAAAATAACATATTTAAGTATAATTCTTTTTTGGCATGATCGTCAACGACATTACTGTTTTTAAGGCAATTTTTTATTTTATATAGCTGTTATCCTTCAGTAAGACGTCATGTGAACCGCCTTCCACGATGCTTGTTGCGGATACGAGCGTGAGTTTGGCGTTTTTGTGCAGTTCTGGAATCGTCAGAACCCCACAGTTGCTCATGGTTGAACGGACTTTGTTCAGGCTCAGGGTTACGTTGTCTTTTAAACTGCCGGCGTATGGCACATAGGAGTCAACGCCTTCTTCAAAAGAAAGCTTGCCGTCACCACCGAGATCGTAGCGCTGCCAGTTCCTGGCACGGTTAGAGCCTTCTCCCCAGTATTCCTTCATGTAGCTGCCATTGATATTGACTTTGTTCGTCGGACTCTCATCAAAACGTGAGAAATACCGGCCAAGCATGATAAAATCGGCACCCATCGCCAGAGCCAGCGTAATATGATAATCATGGACGATACCGCCATCCGAGCAGACGGGGATGTAGATTCCGGTTTCCTTAAAATATTCATCGCGCGCATTGGCAACTTCAATCAACGCGGTAGCCTGTCCGCGGCCTATCCCTTTTTGTTCGCGGGTAATACAGATCGACCCGCCGCCAATACCGACTTTGACAAAGTCAGCCCCAGCTTCGGCCAGGAATAAAAATCCATCGCGGTCCACGACGTTCCCGGCACCCACCTTTACGGATTCACCGTATTTTTTGCGAATAAAGTCAATCGTCCTTTTCTGCCATTCCGAAAAGCCTTCGGAAGAATCAATGCAAAGAACATCCGCTCCGGCATTGACCAGCGCAGGCACCCGTTCTTCATAGTCCCTGGTATTAATCCCAGCTCCGACAATATACCGTTTGGAGGTATCCAGAAGCTCCCTCTCGTATTCTTTATGGGAATCGTAGTCTTTGCGGAAGACCAGATACTTAAGGTTTTGGTCTTTATCAATCAAAGGTAAAGCATTCAGCTTATGGTCCCAAATAATATCATTGGCTTCACTCAGGGTGACTTGATCGTTTCCGCAGATCAGATCCTCAAACTTCGTCATGAATTCTTTGACTTTCGTATCTTTGGACATTCTGCTGACGCGGTAATCTCTGGTCGTAACAAGACCCAGCAGCTTACCCGAAGCTGTACCGTCTGAGGTCACAGCCACTGTGGAATGATCCGTTTTGGCTTTCAGGGCCAAAATGTTCGCCAGCGTGCTGTCCGGGGTGATATTGGAATCGCTGGTCACAAAACCTGCCTTATAGTTTTTGACACGCGCAATCATCTGAGCCTGTGTATCAATCGGTTGAGAGCAATAAATAAACGAAATACCGCCTTCTCTGGCCAGAGCGATTGCCATTTTATCGTCCGAAACAGACTGCATGATTGCCGATACCAGAGGAATATTCATGTTAATGGAAGATTCCTCACCTTTTTTGTATTTTACAACGGGAGTCTTCAGACTTACATTTGACGGGGTACAGTCTGCTGAAGAATACCCGGGTACTAATAAATATTCTCCAAAAGTATGAGAAGGTTCATCAAAATAAGTAGCCATATCAATCTCTCCTTTATCATTAATATTAATCGTTCAAAGCATTTTTATTGCATAAAGCTTGTACTTCTTCATTTATATCAGGCGCTAGCCAAGTCTTCTTGAAAATCAACTACGAAAATTTAACCAGAAATATTCTTATTCGCTAAATATTATCACATTCCTTTCAAAAATCAAGATGTTGACAGAAATTCAGACAATTTAAATTTTATTTCATAGCAAAAAAGAGAGTTTAACAGGATTTCCCTGCCAACAAAGATAGTGTATAGTATTCTTAGTATTGAATGATCAGAGAGGAAGATGCTTGTGTACAATAATATTCTCGAGACCATTGGACATACTCCGTTGGTCCGGATCAACAGATTAAATCCGAAGCCGCACGTTGCGCTGTACGCAAAGCTGGAGGGTTTTAATCCGACTGGAAGCATCAAAGACCGCATTGCCTTAAAAATGATTGAGCAAGCCGAAGCGTGTGGCTCGCTTGTCCCTGGCAAGACCATTATTGAACCGACTTCCGGTAACACAGGGATTGGCCTCGCCATGATCGGTGCTGTTAAAGGATATAAGGTTGAAATCGTGATGAGTGAAGCCGTATCCGTGGAGCGCCGCAAAATGATCGAAGCTTTTGGTGCCAGGACAATCCTGACCGACTCTTCCCAGGGAACTGACGGAGCAATCCGCAGAGCGCATGAGCTCTGCAGGATGTATCCAGAGAAATATTTCATGCCGAACCAATTCTCAAACGAATACAATAAGCTCGCCCATTATTATACGACTGCGCATGAAATATGGGAGGAGACCCACGGAAAAGTCACTCACTACGTTTCCGCGCTTGGTACCTCAGGGACGCTCATGGGCGTTGGCATGGGTCTAAAGGACAAGAATCCTGCGGTTCAAATTATTGAAGCCCACCCTGAGAAGGGCCATTATATTCAGGGTCTTAAAAACATGGAAGAGGCCATTGTGCCGGAAATCTATGATCCTAGCAAGATAGACCGGACAGTCATGATTGAATCTGAGGCCGCTTTTGTCATGGCCAGAGCCATCGTCCTCCAGGAAGGCATCTTTGTCGGCATGAGCAGCGGAGCCGCAATGATTGCAGCTTTGGAATGCATCAAAGATATCGAAGAAGGATTGATCGTGGTCCTGTTTGCTGATCGCGGGGAAAAATATCTGAGTACGAATCTATTTAATTTAGCTGAATAAGCAGCAGATAATAGCAGACGAAAGATCCAAACAGTAATTGGTTTGGATCTTTCGTCTGCCTTCGCTTAACTTAGATCATACTTATTAAGAATTATATTTTATATTGTCTGGTTCTTGAACTGTGTATCATACAGCTTTTTATAGATCCCGTCCCGTAACAATAAGTCCGCATGTTTTCCTACTTCCGCGATCCGTCCTTTTTCTACGACAAGGATCTGGTCGGCTGCCAGTACCGTGGAAAGCCTGTGGGCAATAATAAAACTTGTCTTCCCTTGCAGCAGAGGAACCATTGCTTTTTGAATGTACAGCTCGGACACTGAATCCAGGGAAGAAGTTGCTTCATCAAAGATAATGATCCGGGGATCCTTCAGGATGACGCGGGCAATCGAGATCCGCTGCTTCTCCCCTCCTGACAGCTTGATTCCCCTGTTTCCGACCACCGTCTGGTATTTGTCCGGCAGCGTCATGATAAAATCATGGATATAGGCTGCCCTGCAGGCTTCTATCATTTCAGCTACCGTGGCATCTTCCCGGGCGTATTTTAGGTTTTCTTCAATTGTGTCATTAAATAAATAAGGCTCCTGCATTACAATGCCAATTTGCCTGCGCAGGGACTGAAGTGTCAGATCCCTGATATCTTCTCCATCAATTTTAACACAGCCGTCCATAACATCGTACAGTCTTGGGATTAGATTCGTGATGGTTGTCTTCCCTGCCCCACTCGGACCGACCAGCGCGACCATGGTTCCGGGGGCAACGGAGAAGCTGATATTCTGGAGAACAGGTATTTTATGATCATATGAAAAGGAAACGTGTTCAAAATCAACTTGACCGACAACTGAGACAATGGTTTTCGCTTTGTCACGATCCACAATCTCAAACGGCTGGTCAAAATAGTCGAAGATCCGCTGAAATAAAGCGAACGAACGGACAACATTGATATGGATATTTGACAGCTGGGCTGCAGGGGTATAAAGCCTGGCCAGCAGTGCTACAAAAGCCACAATTTCCCCGACAGTGATTTCCCCATGCATATAGAGGTAACCGCCAAAAAAATAGATGAGCATCGGCCCAATGAAGGTAAAGATGCTGATAGTCATCGTAAACCATTGCCCGGCTAAAGACTCTTTTGTCCGCAGGCGGGATTCTTCCCGATTGACTTTCTCGAATTTCGTATAATCCGCTTTTTCTTTCGTAAAAATTTTCATCAAGATCGAACCGCTGATGCTGAATGTCTCCTGTAAAATCTGGTTCAGTTCATCGACCTTGGCCTGGGTCTGGGATACAATCTTCCATCTGACTTTGCCGACTTTGCGTGTTGGTATGACAAAAAGCGGAACGATTACCATGCCGACAATCGCCAGTTTCCAGTTCATCGAGATCAGCGCCGCAGCTGTGGTGACAAGCGTCAGGGTGCTACTGAGCGTATTGATGATCGTGCTGTTCAGCATTTCCTGGACGCCATTGATATCGCTGTTCATCCGCGTGATGATTTCACCCGGTTTGACCGAGGAGAAAAAACGCAGGGACATATGCTGAATATGGTCAAACATCTGGTTTTTCATCTTATAGATGATATTCCGGGCAATCAAGGTTTTGAGATAATTTTGTCCGACCATCAACAAACCGCTTAAGATAGCTGCCCCGATGGCAACCAGCATCAGAATCGCCAGGTACTTCATATCGTGCTGAGGCAGAGCCTCATCTAATATACTCCTGGTCGCTAAGGGAGGTACGAGTCCAAGCAGCGCTGAAACGACCAGGGACAGGATGATCACGGCGGTTTGTTTCCAGTACGGAATAAAATACCGGAAGATTCTGGCCAGCATTTTGCCCGTAATTTTTGGCAGCTCCACTGAATCATCGATGAAACGCACTCTGCCAAGACCCATCGTACCACCACCCTTCCGATTAATTCTCTATGGGTAGATTAGCACGACTTGGCAGGATTGAAAAGCCTTTAACGAATCTCCTAATACCAGTATTGAGTATACCCGTCCCAATTATCAAATAAGATATAGAATGAGTCTCCGTAGTACATTCCACCGTTAAACACATTCGGGCCATATCTTGTTTGAAGGTCATTCAGCATAGCCTCCAGCCACACAAGATAAGCTTCGGAATGATTATCCAGCACGTCCGATTCAGCAGCATCTGTCTCAGGGGTCACCGTAAATACAATAAATGCACTTCCATCATGGGAAGTATCGGTATTACCCTGATAGGCAGTCACGGTAACGGAATATTTGATTGTTTGGCCTGCAATCACATTTGTGCCATAGGCATTCTGAATATAAGAAGCCATATTGGCAAAGACACTGTAAATGGCCGGTAAAATTTCCGGCAGTGTTTTATTAATATTCTCCAAGAGCATAGGTTTTAACAGGTTAATCGGAACTGCGAAGTTCAGGTTCTGGCCGCCATAATATACGGCGGCTGTGATACCGATGACTTTTCCCTGCTCATCCACCAGCGCACCGCCGCTTGACCCGGAACTGATCGGGGCAGAAATCTGAATATATGTCGTTCCATTAATATCTCTGAATTTTGTGCTGATTAAACCGTTAGACAAAGTATTTTCCAATCCGAACGGGTTACCGATTGCATAGATATTATCTCCTGTTTCAATCAGGCTAGAATCACCGAGGGAGACAGCAGTCAATCCTGTCGCACTAATTTTAAGTATGGCCAAATCGGTTGTTTCGTTATAACTTAAGACCTTTTGGACATCATAGGATGTCCCTGCCGCGGTCTTTACTTTAGCACTGTACGAGCCTTCAATTACATGGTAGTTCGTCGCAACCTTGCCGCTGGAATCAACAATAAAACCGCTGCCGCTCCCCAGAGCATTCCCGCTGCTGTCATAAGTCTCAATGTAAACGATAGAAGGGCTGACCTTGGCAAAAATCTCTTTGGCGGTTAAGGTCCCTCCCGTTTCAATCCCAAGGTAACTGTTGACTAGGGATGATGAAATTGCAGCTTCCCCGCCAAGTATATTCAGCTGTGTAATACTGGAGCTAATGGCTGCTAAGTAATTATTAATGCGGCTGTCTGATGTTTTTCCGGTCAAGATAATCGGTGAGCTCAATTTCGCGGCATAGGATGAGCCTGCCAGAGCATCGGCAAAATTATTACCGGTTGCTAAAAATGTATTGTCAAAGGCATATTCGGGCTCAAAAGCTTTCAAAACCGCTAGATTTGTAGCATAGCGGTCACTTCCTTGAATGCGTGTCGGGCTTGGGAGGGCGTTGAAGACTGAATCATTGATCTCAGCAGTATTGCCGATCACATAAGTTTGCTGAATACTGTTGTTTGCAATATATTGTTCCAGGCTTTCGCTGACCGTACTCTTATCCACCAGGATCATTGGAATTTGTTTTTTGCCGGCGTAGGATGAAATCGAAAGCGCATTCGGATAATCACCCCCAGGAGCGACGACAAGCATTCCGGATGTATTACCGATACGTTTAGCTATCTCAACCGAGGTATAATATCTGTCGCTTCCGGACAGTCGGGTAACTGAGATTCCCATCGACTTCAGCTGGGTTTCAACAGCCGTAGAAACGACAGCTGGTCCACCGACAATATAGACATTCTTTGTGCCTAGCGCAGTCAGCGTGGACCTCGTAACTGCTGTTAAACTGTCTTTTTCCGTCAGTAAGATTGGAGCATTATACTTTGCTGCCAGAGGGGTTGACGCCAAAGCATCAGGAAAGTTACTTCCACAGGCGATAATCGCCCATTGTGAGCCTCCGGACCAACCTTCTTTGGCAATATTAGCGGCAGTGGTATACCGTGTATCCCCAGAAATACGGTGGGTAGGGATCGTCGATGCTAAAGCCTCGGGGACAAATGCACCCAGACATAAGATTAAAGTTAACATTACTGAAAGGCATTGTTTTGCGTATCTTTTCACTTTGTATCTCCTTTCAACCCACAGCAGATTAGGTTCTTACAAAATCCTTTATATGAAAATGATTTAACTATTATACTATATCATACCATTATTTACAAAAAATAACGATCCCATAGTTTCTTTTATTGAAGCAGCAAATATGCAAAGACATTTTTTAGAGCATGCCTGTGCAGCGGCTATAAGGTTATCAGTTTAAACCGGAAGCCCAATGGATGGGATGAATCAAGATATAAAACGGGCCGGCGTTACTTTCTTCGAGTTTTGGGTAAGGAAATGGTTCCCAGATACCGCCTGAATCGCTCATATACGTGAAGTGTTGGATTATGGGGCCATAGGCAGTGCCGATAATACTATAATCGTGCGGATCCTCTCCGGCCATAATTGCCTGATAATTCGTAACGCCAAGCCTGATATTCTCTTCTGCCCCGTGGGAAGCAATGGTATATACATTTCCAAATTGCTGTCGGAAATGAGCAATCTCTGACTTTAATCGTCTTCGCAATTCTTGTTTGACAGCCGGCGTTATATCCTGTGCAGATTTGAGATGATTTAGCCGAGAATAATCTGCCAAAGTCTCGTAATGCAGTCCAACTTCATGTCCCAGCGCCCTTACTTCTTTGAGAACTTCAGGATCGGCGGTGCACCAACGAAAATAATAGGTGCTTTTAACTCCTCTGCGGTGTTCGATTTTTGCCATAGCTAAGGCCTTCTCAGCGGATACATCCACATCATGCCTTAAAACGATAGTTTTCTTGGTAATTGGAGCATGGTTATAGTAATCCATAACCCTTATAGGTTTGTAGCCAAGCAAGATAATTTCATCCAGGAATCCTTCATAGTCTTTTTGGTCCACCGGTAGTATAATCTGTTTATTCGAAGCAGTTTCCGGTTTAAGTGTTAAATAGCGTATTGAGCTCACATGTCCGGAATTTTTCGCCATAACCACGTACTTTCCTGCTAAAAGCCTTTTTTTAAGCGGTGTTTTGCCGATATACACGTTGTTGACATAGATTGGAATTCCTTTCACCGAATCGGTCTTGATTTCAAGGTAATAGCTATCCAAGCCTGTTTGGATTGTAATTTCTTGGGCTTTTTCATCCAAGGTTACAATAGCCCCTATCTTTTCTAAATAATCACGGAAAGAGAAAATAGTGTCCTGACTGAATAAGTGATTCGGAGTATGAAATTTAATGATATTAACTGAGATTAATAATTTTCCAGCCATTAGAACAACTGCCAGCAAAAGTATGCCAACGGCGGCTACCTGGGACTGTCGTGTAACGTTTAATTTCATATTCTTTAACTTTCCTCTGTCGTTCTTAAAAATACGTACCTGTACATCTCTCTGAAAAACATACCGAACTTAGACAAAAATAAAGTTATTTGTGAATTATGTTACGATATGTATAATACGTATTATTTTTCATTATGTAAATATAAATTTTCTTGGCTTCTAAAATAGGGTTGAATGTATGATGTTGTAGAAAATTAACGAGCAGAACTTTATAATAAATACAGCCAATTATTTGATTTGAGGTAGTTATGAACAGAAAATCTTATGTTACCCGTATGCCTGATAAGACAGGAGCTTTCCTGCTCGCTTCCAAGATCATTGCCAAATACTGCGGCAATATTGTCCGCGTGAGCTACAATAAGGCTGTTGACCTGCATATGCTGTTTCTGGATGTCGAGGCCACTGCCGAAAACCATCAGAAAATCGCCAAAGAACTCGAAACGGTCGGTTATCTTAAAAATGAACTCTCTGAAACACGCGTCATCGAGGTCAATATCAAAATTCCGGACCGGCCTGGTGCCGTACTGCCTGTCCTTAAAATTCTGGACCTCTATAATATTAATATCTCGTATTTGAATTCGAGTGCCAACGGTACACCCTATCAGGATTTCAAAATGGGCCTGCTGATCGAAAATCCGGATATGATTAAAATGTTGCTCGATGATATCAGCGTAGTTTATCAGATTGATATCATCGAATATGACGATTTTGAAAAGAATTTGGACAATACGATTTTCTATATCCGGCTGGCGAATGAAATGCAGCATATCCTTTCTTTAAGTACAGAACAAACCATTGAATTCATCTCCGAATCGAACCGGATCCTCCAGATGCTGCAGGAGACCGGTGAGAGCCCCAAAAAAGTCTTTGGCTATATCCGTCGTTTTGCATATTTTATCAGCAAATACCGCGGCAGCCATTTCAGCGCCGACATCGATCAGGTCCGGATCAGCGAACAGGTCACACTGTACAGCATCCAGCCGCCCTGCGGCAGCAACACCTATGTGCTTGCTTTAGCTGAAGAACTCGTTTTAATTGATACCGGCTATGCAATCTATGCCGAAGAAATGTTCAAGATATTCAAGGAGCTTTTTCCGGCCTGGGATACCCTGAAAAAACGCGTTTTTATCACCCACGCCGACGTCGACCACTGCGGCCTGCTCTCTAAACTCGGCATACGTATCGGCTTAAACCAAAAGAGCGCCGACAGTCTAAGGTGTCAAGCCGCTGGAATCCCCGATTACCGTGAAAACAGCGATCTTGGCTGGGGCTACAGCAAACTCAGCCGGATCATCTCCGGCTATACCCCGCCAAATCCCGAGCAGTTCGAAGTACTTGACGCCGGCTTTCCGACCACGGCACTCGAAGAACATCAGGAACTGATCGCGATCGCAGAATTCACCGTTGCTGATCTGAAATTCCAGGTTTTCGAAGGCAGCGGCGGCCATCTTTACGGCGAGATGATCTTTGTCTGCGAAGAATACGGCCTGGTGTTCACCGGTGATAACCTCGTGAATATCAGCGGCTTCTCCGAGGAAAGAGCCGCGTTCAACTCCCTGGCACCTTACCTGATGCGGAGTGTAAACATCGACTCGCAAAAAGCAACCGAGATGCGCAAGCAGATCATGAGGCTGCTGGGAGAATTAGAAGACAAAAATAAAAAGCCCTGCCTCGTCTGCGGCGGGCATGGACCCATATCGGTACTGGAAAACGGAGAGCTTAAGGCTCTGCAAAAGGCCAGGTTAAAACAGCCTCTAACTTGGTATTCACGCCAAATTTCAGAAGGATGATATTAATCCGTTCACTGAGGATACGAACCGACACGCCTAAAATAGAAGCAATTTCCTTGTTGGACAACCTCTTGGCCAATAATCTCATGATTTCTTTTTCTTCAGGCGTTAGTATTTTTTCCAGAATTTCCACAGGTTTAACTGGGAAGTGCATATCATCGATGTCTATTTGTTTTTTTGGAAAAGCTAAAGGACTTTGATAAAAGTAAGAACCGCCGTCCATGATCCTTAGAATGGCTTGAACCATTTCCCGGATATACATATCCTTTAAGATTACCCCCTGGGCCCCTTTATTCCTTGCTGCAATGACATACCCTTCCTGATTACATTCAGTCATCAAAATGATTTTTACTATGGGCGCAATTCGTTGGATTTGTTCAATCAAAGAGATTCCGTTGCCATCATTCAGATGAATATCCAGCAATACGATATCAGGCGGAGATTGACGGACAAAATCAAGGCATTCTCCCTCGTTTCTCACAATTCCCACGATTTCGATTTGCGGCTCCATGGAAAAAAGAACTTTGGTATTTTCCGTAAACGGCCCGTGACTGTCGACGATTAAAACTTTAACGTTCATTTGCCCACCTAACTTCAATTCATCTTAATATATCGGTATTGTTGCTTGAAGTGTTGTGCCACGCTCCATACCGGAACTGATCAGTATTTGTCCACCCAGTCTCTCAATACGTTCTTTCATGATTGCTAAACCGGAATGCGCCCCGTCTAAGAACCCTTTGCCAAGTTGATCGGGATCAAATCCCTGGCCATTATCCCTTACCGTTAATTCCAATTTGTCTCCACTTAGTTTAACACGGACCGTCTGTTTCTTTGAACCGGAATAACGCAGGGAGTTGATTATTCCTTTTTGTATGAAGCGGTAAGCGGCTATTTCGATATCCTCTGGAAAACGATCGTCTAATCCAATTCCTTCTGTTTCCAGCAGAATGAAGCTTGGCTCCTTTAGCATAATATCCTGAAACAGCAATTGTATAGCAGGAATTAAACCCAAATCCGCTAAAATTGGCGGAAGTAAATTGTGAACCGTTTGATTTAGATCATAGTTCAAATCATTAATCAGATCCCTCATCCGCGAAATTGCCTGTTGGAACATATCATCATCTATATTTTCTTTTTCCAGTATTTTCAACCAACGGCTGATATCCAGAACGCTCTGTACCGGGCCATCCAATATTTCTTTGGCCAGACTTCCTTTGCCTCGTTCAATCATTCGGATTAAGGAATTGGTAATACGCTGAAGTTCCCGGTTTCTTCTATGAGAGTTCGAGAATGTTTTGTTCAGGTAATTAATTTCTTTAGTCAGATCAACAACAACGAGCTGCATCAGCACCTGATAAGCTAACTGACCGGCAAGTAACGTCAGAAAGGGTAATTCGGACTTATCAAATTTAACATGAGAATAGCGATGGCCAAAGAAGATTCCACAGCGAGAATTGTGAGAAACAAATGGTACAAAAACTTCGGCTGGAAACTCCTCTGGAATGAACTCTGCTTCAAGGTCCAGCTTTTGATTTTGACGAAAATACCCTTCTAACTTTGACTGTTCTTTACAATTATTTTTAAACCGGCCAACTGACTTTTCAAAACAGCCAGTCTGTTCGTTTTCTACAATAACAAAAGCCCCGTCAATCCCTAAATTCTGAATCAGATCTTCAAAGAGCTGATCTTTGGCTAACAGTAATGTGGTATTTTCTTCTAGTTGAATGATTCTTTGTTTAACACCGGATTTGCTTTGACTTATATTATTATTAAATATTTTACTTATTGTTGTTCGTATTAAATAAAAACAAATGATAAATAATATTGATAAAATAAATACAGCTAAATAAAGTTCGAAGTTCATGGATTGAATAAATTTAATTTTGTATAGGATAAAATACGTGAGGATACTAATGATTATCCCGGCTAAAGAATTTGTAATAATGATTTCATACAACCTTCGACTATCCGGTAAATATTTATTTGCAATAACGTAATAGAGTGAAATAGGAATAGCGGCGACAAATAGAAAACTTAATTCGGTATATACCCTTATATTTAAAGTGAAAAATAACGGAATAGCAACAAATAATATGTTAGGCAAAAACCCAATAATCATTCCTAACAAAGTAATACCAGCTTCATTCTTTTCTGGCCGTTCTTTTGGTAACTTTATTACCTGACTTAAGTTCCATATCGAAATAATAATGCCAATAAGCATATTCAATAATGACAGATTTCTTATTAGCCTTGCTAATTGGACAATGCCTGAAAATTGCATAATTGTCAAAATAATTATGAACGTAAGAATAATTAGTATTGATAATTGGCCATATTTATTGATTTTTCTTGGCTGATCAACAGGAAAGATTGAAAAAAAACGAATAAGATAAACAGGCGCTAATGAAAACGTAACAAACTCCAATTCTTTGGCCAAAAGTAAACAACGGCCTGAAGCCCGAGTTAAAATAATTGCTAAGGCAAATAACCAAAGCATCCAAAATAAAGTACGAGCTTGTTTTAAAAAAGGTCGCTTGTACCAAGTTAAAAAACCCAGTAGCCAAAACGTAAACCCTAATATGATTAACGGAATTTCACTCAATGCTGTAAACAAATCAATTTGTTTATGTATAGTAATTGCTTTGGAAGTCATTTGCCCCGGACTGACGAATTCGATTGTTGTAGCATCTTCCAGTATGTCCCATTTTTGAACAATAGGGTTTTTACTAGGATCTTTACCGTCAATTTTGAGGATTTCATCCCCCAACTCTATCCCGGATTGATACGCTTCGCCAATAGAATCGCATGTTACCACCAGCCAGTGGCCGTTTACGTTTTTTAGATCAAGACCTATATATGGCCGTTCCAGACAAGCAACAAAGTAAACAAGTCCTAGCACAATGAAAATCACACTTGCTAAATAATAAATATGCCGATTAATAAATTTCTCCCACAAGTTTTTTCATCTTCTCCTTTTGTTTTTCTGGAACGGGAAGCCTTTCAAGGATTTCACCAGCAACATGGCGATAAATTTCAAACATGACGGCACAATATTGACTAACCCCTTCTTCGGCAGAAGTTCTTTTCAACAATTCTTTTTCATTATCCAATAATTGTTGCGACCGGTAGCCTTTTTCCTTTTTAAGCAGATGGAACTGGCCCACTTCTTTTGCTGTGTGTAAAAGGTAAACATAGGGTAGGGTTTTTATATTATTTGTAAAATCATGCTTTTTCTGAAAATCCAGAAAGTCATTTAAATCGTTGCGGATTTGGTTCATGATCCCAAAGTTTTGGCCAAACTCTGCTAACAACTCTTTAATAGAATCTGAAGCCCCTCCCAGGATCGCTCCTATTTTACACGCACAGGAAGTCAAACTTCCTGACTTTCGTTTGACTATTTCAAAGCATTGCTCAAGAGAAATATGATCACAGTCAGCATAAAGGAACTCCCTGAATTGACCATCACTGGCAATTACCCCAGCGTGGTGTATAGTCTTACTGATTTCTCTATAAATCCTATCATCCTGAATTTCGCTAATTGCCTCATCGCTTAACATTAAAAGACAATTTGCCAGGCTTATAGCTTTCGCCTCCGAAATTTTTCGCCAGGGCAGATCATCATGATCCTGATCTTGAATATCGTCAAAAATATCCGCTGCCAAGGCAAAAAATTCCATCGCAATTGCTCCCGGCAGCGCAGTTTCTGGCTTTCCCCCTGTACACTCGCAACTCATAGTGGTTAAATAGGCCCATTTAAATAATTCACCCGTACTACTGTCTGCATTCAATGAATTTTGAATCATTTGACACATTTCAGCACTAAGTTTCGTTGCTTCCATAATCCTATTAATTTCTGCAAAGATGTTTTGATCAAGCTGAAAATTCATTTATTCTATGCCCACTGAATAAGCGGACTGACTTCAATGGCAATGGCGCCCCCGGATACCTTACCCCTTGAAAAAACATTTTGAATAACAGGAAGTTCAGTGGGTTTTACGATATTTTTACTCTGCTGGTCAGCCTGGGTTAGCAATTTGGGATTTTTGACGCACTCGTGAACAAAATTGGCAATACCTTCATAGTTCATCCTGAAAACCCCTTTCATAATAAAAAAATTTACCATTTGTCTTACTGAAAGTAGTCTTTGTCAAAGTTTCCATTCATTCTGATGAATTCCCTTCAGCTTGATCATTTATAAGGAAAATTCTTCAAATAGCGCCATATTCCTTCAGTGAATAATAGAATGTTTTGTCGAATTTTATATTTTATCCCATGACAGTATAAATAAAGGCCCTGCCCCGACTGCAGCGGGCATGGGCTTGCTCAAACTTATCATAGGAATTGCAAAAAAAGAATTGTAAAAATGTTTATGTTGGGAATACTAGTCTTGAATATTATGATATAAAGGTAGTACGAAAGATGAAATACGATAAACCCACTTTAGCTATGTTTATGGGAGCTTTATCCACGATTCCCTATGAAATCGTGACAAGAATTCTAATGACCTTTGGATTTGCCAAGTATAGTGTATATCAGCTCACTAGCTTTATGATAACACTGGACAGGCCTAATGATATCCTCGGAGCGATATATTCCATCATATTAGGTTGTGTATTATCTCTTGTTTTTTACTACGCACTTAAATTCTTAGATCATGACTATTTTATAGTCAAAAGTATCGGCATTAGTTTATTAAACTGGTTAACATTAGAAGTCATTTTCATGTGGCTTATTGAAGGGCGTAACTTTATTCCGCATAGACCTATTAATGATTATTATTCAGAAATGATCGGTTCAATTGTGTTTGGGATTACGCTAGGACTACTGTTTCGCTATTATTTATTTAAAGGTTATAAGAAAAACGCATCATAGGAACCGTTTTGCAATACATTTGTACAGCTTTACGAAATAAAGCTCAACTTATTTGTCTTGTAAAAAATCTTCAACACATATCATTACCTGTTCGGCCATCGGACTTAGAAGGATCAAATGACCACCTTTTTGGAAATATCTAATCTTTTTCCTATCCGAAGACACATGTTTATTGATATAATCCACACTCTTTCTTCTTACAGTATCATCATCTTCAGCCTGAATAATTAAGATTGGACAATTTATTTTCTTTAATTTTGGCTTCGTTTGGTGCAATAATAATAAGAATTGGATCATAGACAAAAACGGTGAGATCTTTTTTGCTTGTAAATACCTCTTGATGTGGTTAGGCTTCTTGTTCTTGACGTCATCCGCAATATTACGAAACACTTGGTATATGTTCCAATAGAAGATGGGCGTATTGATTGTCACAATGGCCTTAATATCATGTTTACAAGCAAGATTAAATGCAATCAGCCCTCCCATGGAGAACCCTATCAGCAGAATTTCATCCCCAATTTCTTTTAATCTTAAAAGTTCACGTTCAGCAGAATCTATCCAGTCCAGATAAGTTGCTTTTTTCATTTCATGTCTGGTTGTTGAATGGCCTTTTAATATAGGACAAATAACATCATAACCAAGAGCAGTCAAATATTCGGCCAAAGGCTTCACTTCGTGTACCCCGCCACCAAACCCGTGAATGATTAGACATTTCGTTTTCTCATCATCTATAGCGTTCATCTATCACTGCCTCCAGTCTTTATCTGGCTTTTGCATGTATGTTGTAGAAAATCTCGCGTATCCCGAAGTATTGTTACTACGTACTGCTTACAGTACAAACTATGATGAAGATATTAATAAATGGTTTTTATTTAATCCTTTGGTTGAGAGACTCCAATACCCTTAGCCTAGCAGAAAGATACCCGCTGGTACAGAGCTCGCGGGTATCTTTTGAATATTTCGGGATTATTCTACTCTTACGGCGGTCCCGGAAGCACTGACCATCAACATACTGCCGTTGGCTCCGATAACTTCATAATCCAGATCGATACCGACTACGGCGTTGGCGCCCATCTGGAACGCCCGGTCTTCCATTTCTCTCAACGCAATATTGCGGGCCTCCTGCAGCTTGCCTTCATACGTTCCGGAACGTCCACCGATTACGTCGGTGATACTCGCAAAAATATCGCGGACAATATTGGCCCCCATAATGGCTTCTCCGGTAATCACCCCGTAGTATTCGGTGATCCTGCGTCCTTCTACGGACGGTGTCGTTGTTAAAATCATGTTGTTTTCCTCCAATAACTCTATTTCATAAGGTTAACGTTACTATAAGTATATCACTCCAAGTATTTATTTATATTCCTCTTCGCCTTTTGGCAGCTACCTATCATTCACAACAAGGGATTCCTGCATAATCTTATTAAAAACAGTAACCAGATACGGATCAAACTGTTTGCCGGCGCATTTATTGATTTCAACAAGTGCACTATACGGGTCCATGGCCCGTTTATAAGGCCTTTCATGCGTGATCACATCGTAGGAATCCACAATGGATACAATCCTCGAGAATAGCGGAATTTCATCTTCTTTCAGCCCCTGCGGGTAACCTTTCCCATTCCACCATTCATGATGACCGAGAACGGCTTCCGAGACATGCGCTAATTCCCTGGAAGACTGCGTAATCCGATAGCCGATTTCAGAATGTTTTTTCATGATGCTCCATTCTTCCGGGGTCAAGTCACCTTGTTTTTTTAAGATTTCCCCCGGAACGCCAATCTTGCCGATATCATGCAGCATCGCAACCTGGACCAGTTCAACGATTTCCCTTGCGGATAAGCCGATCTGACTGCCAAATTTACTGACCAGACTTTTCAGCCTCATGACATGGGCTTCCGTCTGATAATCTTTTTCCCAGAGCAGTTTTTCCAGGAACTCGATGATCGCAAGGCGGGTTTTCTTGCTTTCATTCAGTTTGTTGCTATACATTTTTTCCTCAGCCTGGTTGATCATTTCTGCCAAGGGCTGTTCCCTGTTCTCAAAAAACGTCGAGCCAAACGAGATATCGATCGGTACTGTTTTCGGGCGGGAGATTTTTAAGTTATCCTTGACATTGTTTAAAAGCACGCCAGCCTGATCAAGCGGCACACCAGGCATGATAATGATAAACTCGTCCCCGCCCCATCGGATAATCACATTTTCCGGGCCAATGGTCTCCTGCATAATTCTGACCCCGTCCGCAAGTAATTCATCCCCTTTTTCATGACCAAAGGTGTCGTTGATTAGTTTCAGACCATTAAAATCCCCCATGACCAATGCTGCAGGCATGAGGGTTTTATCCAGGAAATCTTCCAACGTATTTTCAAAATAGGTACGACTGTAGGCCCCGGTTAATTTATCATAAATGACAAGTTTTCTGATATTTGCTTCTTTGCTTTCAAGCTCCTCCCGGATGCTTTGAAAATACAGGGCCTGCATATTGAGATAAGCAAGTAGACCAACAACACCGGCAACTAAATAACCTACAGACGGTGGAATAACGTTAATTAATTTGCACAACGGATAAAGTAAAATCGATAAGGCCCAAAAAATATAGGTATAGCCAAGTATTATTCGGATCGGGCCTTGCGGTGTTTTTGCTTTTAAGCATGTCATAGCGGCTTTGGACAATAATGCAATGATCCAGACAACAGACAGAAGTAAAAGAGCGGTTGTCGGGATTCCCTGAACAGCAATACATATAAAAGCAAGGATCAGAAAGCCCGTGCCGATATCCCAGAACACCGGATAGCTTCTGCTAAAAAACAACTGCGTACCCTTGAATACCAGCCAGTACCCTGCGATCGAAGAGGCATAGTTGATAATCTGAAGCACCACGGACGGGCTGTTGGTTTCCAGCAATGCAGTTCTGGAAAGATAGGTTATCATCAGCGTTAAGACAGAAAGACTCCATGCTAAGAAATAATGTTTCTTTTCGGAAAAATATAAAAATCCGTAAGATATTAACAAGACCAAGGTAATCGAAATACTGGCTGCAACGATGGAATCGGCTGTCATGTAGATCCTCCCTCAAAAAAAATCGCGGCCAAAGCAGCCGCGGTTTTCATCTTCTGTGTGCAACCCGACTGTCAATATGCTTCAGCACTTAGACTCGTAGCTTTGCGTCCCTGCTTTTCAACAGGTTTGCCTAAGGATCATTTGATTTGATTTAATTATAGTAAAATACACGAAATCTGTCAATAAATGTATGAATAATCAATTATTGTATAATTATTTAATTTACGAATCAGTCTATTAGTTCTCCGTCATAGGAAGCAATAATCCCATATAAATCAGGCCGACGGTCCCGGAAGATTCCCCACTCCAGGCGCTGGACCTCAAGCTGATCGAGGTCAAACTCAGCCACCAGTACAGTTTCCTCAGTACGCCCTGCTTCCGCAATTCTTTTGCCAAGTGGTCCGGCAATAAAGGAGGAACCGTAAAAGGTAATCCTGGAATCTTCATCTTCCTCGACGCCGATCCGATTGGAAGCGACCACGGGGATCAGGTTCGCGGCAGCGTGGCCGAGCATGCAGGCCTGCCAATGGTCTTTGGAATCAATCGTCTGGTCCAGCGGTTCTGAACCGATGGCCGTCGGATATAACAGGATCTCTGCCCCCATCAGGGTCATGCAGCGGGCAGCTTCCGGGTACCATTGATCCCAACAGACGCCGACCCCAATCTTGGCGTAGCGCGTTTGCCAGACTTTAAAGCCTGTGTCACCGGGGTTAAAATAGAATTTTTCCTCATAGCCCGGCCCGTCAGGGATATGGCTTTTTCTGTATTTGCCGAGGATCTCACCGTCGGCATCAATCATGGCAATTGTATTGTAGCGCGCATAGTTTCTCTTCTCATAGAAACTGATTGGCAGGACGACTTCCAGCTCTCTGGCGATTTGCCGGAAATGCCTGACCGCCTGATTATTTTCTAGCTCTTTCGCATATCCGTAATAATCTGATTTTTCTTTCTGACAGAAATATGGGGTCTCGAACAGTTCCTGCAACAGGATAATCTGGGCTCCTCGGGCCGCTGCCTCCCTGACCAGTGTCTCTGCCCCGGCAATATTTTCTTCAACGTTACTGGTGCAGCGCATTTGTGTTGCTGCCACTTTGACGTTTCTCATCGTTAAATTCCTTCCCTACTGCCTATTATTTTTATAGATCTACCGCAGGCATCTGCTGGGTGGTACAGTGAACATTGCCGCCTTCCCCAATAATTGCCATTCCATCAATGGTGCGGATCCGTCTTTCCGGAAAAATCCCGCTCAGGGTCCGAATAGCCAGGGCATCGGTTTCGGCAGCCTGGCCCCCAAATACAGGTAAAATAATTCCGCCGTTAACAAAGTAAAAGTTTAAATAACTCAACGTCAGGCGTTTACCGTCGGCAAATACGGCGGGAGGCTGTTGTATTGGGATGATTTCAAAGGTTCTTCCTTTGGCGTCCGTTTCCTGGTTTAACACCGCGAGGTTTTCCCGGGTAATCGCATAATTCGGATCGCAAGGGTCGTCACAGATCTGAATCACGATTTTGCCAGGCGAAGCAAAACAAGCGATATTGTCAACATGACCGTCTGTTTCATCCCCGTATAAGCCTTTTTCCAGCCAGATGACTTTGTGGATACTCAAATATTTCTTCAATAGTTCCAAAATATGTTCCCGGGAAAAATCAGGGTTACGGTTCGGATTGAGCAGACATTCGGCCGTTGTCAAGAGTGTACCATCTCCGTCCACGTGCAGCGAGCCGCCTTCCATAATCAGGGGCGCATCAAACGGTTTTAGTCCAAGGTGCTTCAATATTTGCGGTGCGACCTGGTTGTCCAGATCCCAGTCCGGGTATTTGCCGCCCCAGGCATTGAAGTGCCAGTTGATGCCGGCTGTATCTCCCCGATCATTGACGATAAACGTCGGCCCGTTATCCCGAAGCCAGGCATCATTGTGCGCCAACGGCAGGAGCTCAATCTGCCTGTTCCGAAAGCGGCCTTCGAGCAGAGATCGTTCGTCGGGGTTTACCAGCACGGTGACGGGTTCAAATTCCCCGATAGCTCGAATAATGTCGGTATAGCCCTCGCAAACAGCCTCGTAGTCTTCGGGGTGGCACATTGATGCCCGAACTGGCCACGAAATAAAGGTACGTTCGTGTCTATCCCATTCCGCAGGCATTCTATAGTTCAAATCGCTCGGAAACATCAGTTTATCCTTTCTTCAGCAACAACATATATCCATCATTACTTTCAAATTGACATTTATCCTATTGATTATTTATAGTTCATTTTACATGAAAATCTCACCACTTTTCAAGGCATAAAATCACCCCACGATAATGTGGGGTGCATCATCACAATATTCAATGATTGATAGGTATATGTTAAAAGTTATTCTTTATCCCTGAAACTTTTCCGTATCTTCGCGACGGATCTGGGCGCGTTTGATCTTGCCGCCGATCGTCTTCGGCAGCTCGTCGACAAATTCAAGTATCCTCGGGTATTTGTATGGAGCCGTCACCTTTTTGACATAGTCCTGGATCTCTTTTTTTAACGTTTCGGAAGCCGTATAGCCTTTGGCCAGCACAACAGTTGCTTTAACGACCGTTCCCCTGACGGCATCCGGGGCGCCGGTTACAGCACACTCTACGACAGCGGGATGTTCAATCAGCGCGCTTTCAACTTCAAAAGGACTGATCCTGTAGCCGGACGCCTTAATAACATCATCATTGCGGCCAACAAACCATAAAAAGCCGTGTTCGTCCCAGTAGGCCATATCCCCTGTGTGGTAAGTATCGTCATACCATACTTTTTTGGTTCCAGTTTCATCCCTGTAGTACCCGCAGAACAACCCGGCAGGCTTATTGGAATCAGCCTCGCGGATGACCAGTTCCCCTTCAACGCCTGGAGGACATGGAGCTCCGTTTTCATCAACCACATCGATCTTATAGGCCGGATTCGGTTTGCCCATCGCTCCCGGATAAATATCCAGCCATTCAAAGTTCGCGACCAATACCGTTGTCTCAGTCTGACCAAATCCATTTAAAATGCTTAAGCCGGTCAGACTTTTAAATCTGTTAAAGACATCCGGATTCAAAGGTTCCCCGGCTGTGGAGCAGTGGACAATTGAAGACAGGTCATATTTTTCCAATTCGTTTTCCAGCAGGAAACGGTAAATGGTTGGAGGCGCGCAAAACGTAGACAGCTTATATTTTTGCATCATTTCCAGCAGCTTCTCAGGTATAAACTTGTCCATATCATAGACAAACTGTGCCGTTCCGCAAATCCACTGGCCGTAAATTTTTCCCCAGCCGAATTTAGCCCAACCGGAATCGGAAACCGTCAGGTGAAGCCCGCCATCCACGACGCGCTGCCAGTATTTGGCCGTCACAATATGACCAAGCGGATAGGTGAAGCTCTGAATAGCCATTTTGGGCATGCTCGTGGTCCCTGACGTGAAATAGATGATCATCGTGTCGTCGTTCGTTGTGGCGTCAGCACCTGTCGGCCGGACCCAATTTTCGGAAGCGGCCTCCATGCTGCTGCTAAAATCAACCCAGCCTGGACGCTTAGCCCCGACCAGAAAAAGCGTCTCAAGCGTTACTGATTCTTCCCTGGAAGCTTCGACATGGTCGAGAATTATCGGATCATTATAGGCGATGATCGCTTTAATCGATGCGGCATTATTGCGATAAACAATATCCTTCTGCGTAAGCTGATTGGAAGAAGGAATATAGATCGCACCAATTTTGGCCAGAGCCAGAATCGCTATGTACACTTCATAACGCCTTCTCAGAATCAGCATGACTTTGTCACCCTTGCAAATCCCGGCTTCGCTTAACATGTTCGCCGTTTTATCCGAGTATTTTTTCAGGTCGGTAAAGGTAAAGACCCGTTCATTACCGTGGTCGTCGCACCAAACCAGCGCTGGACGCTCTGGTTCCAGACGGGCATATTCATCGACAATATCATACGCAAAATTAAAATTTTTCGGTACTTTCACTTGATAATTCGCACAAAAATCTTCATAAGAATCAAAATCGGTTTTCCCAATATATCTTGAAGCGAGGTTCATCTGTTCACATCCTTTATAAAAGTATGACGGTCAAAAATTTTGCCGGTCTTTTTTCAAGGGCCAGCATTTTATGTGGAATTAAGGAATTAAAATACAGAGAGTCTCCCGGGTCCAGCACATATTCCATACTGCCAATGATCACTTTCATTTTGCCTTCCAGACAAAAGTTAAATTCCTGTCCGTGATGAGAAACAAGTTCAGGACTATTTTCAGCATCTAGGGTCACCAGCAGCGGTTCAATTTTTCTGTTAACGTACTGATAAGCCAGACTCTGAAAATCATACTGGTCATAGCGTTCAACCTTGAGACCCTTTCCCTTTTTGATGAAGCAGACATCATGCAGCTTGGGTGAGACACCGGTAAGAACATCCGTTAAATCAACCTGATAACAATCGGCAATCTCATATAGAATACTAATGGGAATATCATCTTCGCCTTTTTCATACTTCAGATATTCTTGAACAGGCAGTCCGATTTTACGCGCAGCTTCTTCTTCGGCCCAACCGGTAAGTAATCGTAAGCCTTTAATTCTCTCGGCAATATCCCTCACCTTTTCATTCATCTTTCAATCCTTCCTTTCGCGTGAAATAGTGGATCATGTAATGATCCTCGAGGTATAACCAGCGGGCCTTACAGCTTTGTTCCTGCACAACGGCATTTGCCTCAAGAAGACGGTCCGCTTTTTGGGCGTCTTCCAGCAGGCAAAATGGACAGGCACGATGCCGTTTGGCGACCGTGGAATAACAGCGTTCGCCAAGTTTGACACCGCTTTCTTGCGCTGCTTTATTTGTGGCGACAACGATCCGTCGGCTCGTAATCAGACAAGCCGGTTCTTCGATCAGCTCTAGGACCTTGACAAAGCATCCGATGTATTTCTGTTTGCGTAAATCAAGCTGAATCTTCATAAAGCGGGTATGCTTGATTTTATATTGATTCAGACATCGGGTGATCCGGCTTTCATCTTTCTGGGAGTGAAAAAGGAACTTCATCCCGTATTCAAAGCCGTCATCTTTGGGGGTCTTGCGGATAATCAACGCATTAAATGAGAATTCTTCATTTTCAAACGTAAACATGATATCGATGATGACAATATTGACGGGAATATCCACGGGGATAAAAGCATATATCCCGCCTGTGCTCAAATCTAGGATTGTAATCGGAAATGTTTTCTCCACTTCGACCTTCTGGTTGTTAATCGCGGAAATTTTTGCTGTGGCCGGAATATCATGAATCAAATCGACGCGGAAATACTTTCGTTTTTCCTGAAAGACTTCCATCCAATCACCTCATGAAACAGTTTGAAAATCATGTGATGCGTTTTTCCTGATAAATACCATTTTACATGATGTTGGATAGAACCACAACGAATATACCCGCAAAAATTTGCGAATAATATGCGACGGATTTGTCCGGATAAAAAAATACCAGAGTCCAAACATTAATTTGGAAACTCTGGTATTGTTAAAAACAATGCAGAAATATTGAGTTTTATCGTTGCAAATTCTACAGATTATTTTCTGGATTAAGCGTTTCTGGTTTCTTTTCCGTTCTTTTCTTTTTCTGTTTCTTAATATTTTTTGGATTTTTGTCGCCCATACAGATCCTCCCTTACATGATATAGGATCATTTTATCCAAATTATGGCTATTCTATACATTTTATAAAATAGGTTTTTAAAAATGAGACAGTATAAGTATCAGCAATGGAATCGATAAACAGCTAAGCAAGGTTGAAATCAGCACCGTCTGCGATGCCAGATGTGCATTATTTTTATATTCAATCGCCATTAAAACCGTATTGGTCGCGATAGGCATACCGGCCATGATGACCGGTATAGCAATCAGCCACATCTGATCAATCTGAAAGATATATTTGACCAAAACCAGGGTTAATAACGGCATCACGAGCAATCTGACGACCGACAGGATATAAATACCGATATCACTAAACATCTTTTGAAGCGGTAGTTCACTTAAGGTTGCCCCAATGGTCAGCATGGACAGAGGAACACAGGTATTTCCGATCGCATCAATCGTGCCGGTCATGAATTCAGGCAGCGGAACGGCGGTGATAAATAAAATGAATCCGATGACACTCGCTCCCACTCCAGGATTAATAATCTTTTTCAGGTCTAGTCTTGTATGCTCGGTTTTATTCGTATTCATGATCTTGATACCGAGCGTATACAGCAACAAGTTAAACATAATATTGTAGATCGCGGCATAAAATATTGCTTCTTTGCCATAGAGTGCCTGAAATATCGGAAAGCCTAAAAAGCCTGTATTTGCAAAGACAATTCCAAAATTAAAGACGGATTTTCTGGTTAGATCTTTGGTCAGGATCCTCGCTGTTAGTTTTCCGACAAGAAAGGCAAGACCGTAACAGGGTATCGTAAGCAGGAAAACAAAAAGTGCCGTATGTAACCTCTCTGTTGTAAAAGAAACTCTCATCCCAGACAGGATCAAGGCCGGGAGTGCAATTGTCAGGACAAATTTAGAAAAAACCTGGGTCGCTGCCGGCGAGATAATTTTCACTTTGGCCAGGACATAACCCAGCAGAATCGTTAAAAACAAAATTCCAAGTTGGTTATAGACGCCTTGTAGTTCCACTTTTCTCTCTCCAATGTATTAGACTAAATATTTTACGAAGGTTATATAGCGAATTATTATACCACAAAAAACAAATCATATGGAGGCCGATGATATACATTCCTAAATGAAAATTCCTGCATCGGCAGGATTTTTTCAATCATTAATATCGATCCCAACTGGACAGACTGGGACGACGCCATTATTCATTAGCTCAAGTACTTTTTGAAATGCCTTTGGAATCGGGAGGTCCTTTAGTCTCTCCCGGGAAATCCAAGCAAGCCCTGATTTTACTTCTGAGTCCGGCTTGAGCGAAAACAAAATAACATCCATTTGCCAGACCTGATGTGTGAAAACATGTTGAACGCTGCCCAAGTATTTAATAGGTTCGAGATCTAACTCCCAGTCGCGATGGAACAGTTCTTCCGCAGATGAACCAGATTCCTTTCGGACGAGCGGCAGTCCCCACATGTTGCCAAGCAGCTGTGTATTGCTACGGTACTCCATCAGAATATCCCCGTCGTTACAGACAAGCGCCGTCCAGTAATTGAAGCAGGTTGCTTTTTTTGCTTTCTTCTTAACCGGCAGGACAGTCTCCCTGTGCGTACGATGGGCAGTACAGACGGTACGCCAGGGACAGTCCCGGCAACCGGGAGTATTGGGTGTACAGCACATTGCGCCAAGTTCCATCAGCGCCTGGGTAAAATCTCCTGCCCTTTCCTTGGGAATCATCTCTTTGATGATTTCAGCAATTTGCTTTTGGATTTTTTGCTGGCTGATGTCATCTTCAAGTCCTAGAAGACGGGTTGCGACCCGCAGTACATTCCCGTCGACAGCCGGATAAGGCAGATTGTAAGCAATGCTTGCGATAGCCCCAGCCGTATAGTCACCGATTCCTGGTAAAATACGGATTTCCGGAAAAGTGCGCGGAAAATTCCCGCTGTACCTATCGCGGACCGCGATGGCAGCCTGATGAAGGTTCCTGGCCCGACGGTAGTAGCCGAGACCTTTCCATAGGGTTAAAACGTCTTCTTCATCTGCATCAGCCAGGCTGCAAATATCCGGGAACCGTTCCAGGAACCTCAGGTAATAATCTATAACCGTATCGACCCGTGTTTGCTGAAGCATGATTTCCGATAACCAAACCGCATAGGGGTCGTTCGTTCTTCTCCAGGGCAGATCCCTTTTATTTTGGTCATACCAGGTCAATAATAACGCAGCAATCTCTGACGGTTTCTCTTGAATATTTTTCGATTTATCTACTAGACCTGCTAATTTATTCAAACTGCCTCCCTGTTATTTGCCTCAATGTTAGATATTGCTAGTTACATGCATTTATTGCTGCAGAGCTGATCGGCAATTTTCTGTAGCCTGGCATCCGCTGTGCAGAAAATAACCTGGCGGAAGCGTGATAGTTCCTGCAGACACACCAGCGCCTTCTTCCAAAATTCCTCGGTTCCGTTCATTGTTCCGGACAGGAAGAACAAGGGGATCTCGGTGCTGCTTTCCTCAAGGGCAGCTTCGGCAAGGGCCAGACGGTAAGCAAAATAATACGGATAGGCTTTGGCCATCATGATTTCTTTTTTATCCGACAGGGTCAACGAAAATGTCCGGCTCAAAAACCGCTGTGCTTTTATTTTTAAAAGGATGCCATTCTCCGTCTGCCATTTTTGCAGCGAGGCTTCAAGTAGCTCCGTCGTATCATCAAGGGTATGCTGTAATTCCTGATAGGTCTGCCATTGCTGTTTTACATTCCCAAGTTTTTTCTCCAAGGCAGGGTCCATTTTCACAGCCTGACTATCCTGAAGGTCTTTACGGGCCTTCAGAAGCTGGCTGCTTTTCTCTGAAAGGGCCTGCCGGGAAGCCTCCTGGGCAGCCAGCCTTTCTTTTTCCGGCAGACATTCTTCACGTTCCAGTTCTGCAAGCGGCTCCAAAGTTCTGGACAAATGATCCAGGTTTCGCTTATTTAAGGTGATATCATACTGTTTTTTCAGCAAATCATATTCTTTTTCAGTTTCTTCTTTGATTCGCAGTTCACGCGCAATCAGCAGTACGGCCTCAAGGACCTCGTCGATATCGGCATCAGACGAGATCCGGTTCTGCAATTTTTCGCGCAGTTGTGATGCATATTCCTGCAGTTTCTGTTCTGTTTCCTCTTGCTGTCCGCCCTGCACCTCCAAGGCCTCCAGCATACCAACGATCTGAATGGTTTTCTGCTGGTATTCGTCCCAACCGTTTTTCCAGGACGAGAAATCGGCTGCATTAACCATCTTAAAAGCTTGTTGCAGCTGCTGACCGCGGGACAGGATGATTCTGAGCAGTTCTTCTTTCCTTGCAGCTTTTTTCCTAACCACGTTATAATCCTTCTGCAGCTGGTCAACGGCCTGTTTCTGATTCCAATACGCTTCGATCTGCTGCATGAATTCTTGATAGTCTGCAGCCTGATATTTTTGCAGAAGCTTTGTCAGACGTGAAGCCAATCGGTCTCCGACACTGACTGCGCCGAATCGCCGGATGAACCTGCGGTCAATCATGCGTCCTAAGACAGAGTCCTGCCATTTTTTCAGACGTATGTATGATCGGTCAAGTGAATGTCGGTCTTTGTCAGTCACACCGGCGATCAGCACATATTTTTTGAGCTTGGCTTTTTCTTCAAGAAGAGACCTTTCCAGTTCCTTCACGGTATCAGCCAAACCGGCAAAGCCTTCAAGCTCCTTCTGCGCTGCACGAAGCTCTTCTTCGGCGCTGCGTAAGTACTGCTCCTCATTTTCCGGTATTTGCCGATAGCCGGATGATGTTAGTGAATCCTGAAGCTCATGAATGGCCCGAGTCTGCCGGGTGATCAAAGCTTCGCCCTGTTCTGCCTCTTTTTGAATCAAGGCCCAGGCATAACACTCTTCCCGCAAACCTTCAATCATGTCCCAGTTGACCTGTTTATCCTGAACAACGGCCGTAAATCGAATCCCGGTATCCCTGCGCAGTTCTTCGAGGCGGGCCAGTTCACCCTGCAGACGGCGTAATTCCCGGTAATCAGGGTTCTCTCTCAGGATGCTAAGACGCTGTTGAACCTTTTCCATCTCAGCAATTTTTTCCGTCAGGAGATGCTGTTCAGCCTGCAGGTTCTTGATTTTGATCTGTAGAAAACGCTGTTCCTCCTGCCGGTGGTTTGCTTCTTCCCAATCTCGTCTTAACGCATCATATTCGGCTTTGACCTGAGCCATTCCATCCGCCTGTTCTTCGACGCGTTCTTTAGCCCTGGCCAGAGCATCACGCACCCGTGCCAGGGAAAGCTCTTCATTTCCGACCTGCTGAAGGTTGGAGACCCGTCGGTATAGCTCATGCTTATTGCAATCCGGCCAGACAATAAAACCGCTCTGCCGGATTGCCTCAAAAGTCATATCCAAGCCTGTTTGTTCACCGGAAAGCAAGATTTCTGCCAATCCTTGTCTTTTCTGCTTGTCCGATGGTGCTAATGACACCCGGTCGTCATAGTATTCCTGCAGTAATTGACACAAAGCTTTTCCCAGTCCGGGTTCCTCCAGATACAGCACCGTAAAATCCTCGGGCAAGGACCACTCTGCATCCCCGAGCAGTGGATGACCCTGAAACCCGATCTTATCAATCCTCATAATCTTCCCGTCCCTGACTGATTGCAGCCAACCCAATTTTCTGAACCAATTCCCAGCGCCGCTGTTCTTCAGGCCGGTTCTCAGAAGAAAGGCGTTTTCGGGTCTCATTCCTGAATACTTCGATTAAATCCGGGAAACCACTGGCTTTACGCCTTGTAACGCTGCTATCATCGCTGAGGACCGAATCAGATTGAGATGTATGATAAACCTCAAAGTAGCTGAAGTCTTCAGACAGAAGCTTCTGTAAAACCTGGATTGTATTTTCCGGATCCGGAAATGGCCCAGACAGAGTAATCCGGAACAAATCTCTTTGCCTTTCTTCTTTTGTTGTATCCGCTAAAAGCGTGATAGCAATTTCTTTCGGTTCAACCGCCTGCGGCCAGAATTTCTCAATATAGCTCCGCCTGCCAAGTTCCACAAAATCGACCCGCGTTAATTTTCCGTCTGTTTCTCCGAAAAGTACGCCATGCGGTCCGCTGTCCCGAAAACTCCGGGCCTCAGGGTATCCGCAATCCGCCCATAAAGTATCACCAGCCTGATGCAGCCCACTGAATTTCTGCTGATGCCCTAACGCCAGATAAGTTAAACCACTCGCTATAATCGCCTCTGGTTCCAGAGGAATAAACCCATCCGTATTTCGTGGGGACGCTATCTCTGCATGGAGCAGCATCATCTGGATGGGCACATTGTGTAAGACAGATTGAATCATCCCCAAATCAATCCGCTCCTGACGGTAATTCGTCCATCCCGAGCCATAGATGACAGTTCTTTTGGCCGGAATTTCAATATGGCTGATGCCCCCTGCAAAGATATGAACATTATCAGGCCATTCAGCAAAACGGTAGGCGGAAGAGATGACCAAAGGATCCTGATCCCCAGGCGTGATACAGACATAGGTGTCCTTCAATCTGGAGAACGAACAGTAGACACGTTCGACTGTTTCTTTACGGGTGTATTCCTGATCAAATAAGTCGCCTGTTACAAACAGAAAGTCTGCTTTCTCTTTTTGACATAATGTCAGGACGGTTTCGAAAGTCTGCCATAAGTCTTGATTGCGCATTGCTGACCAGGAAGGCGGGCCTTCCCAGGAACGGCTGTCAAATTGAAATCCGGCACAATGCACAAAACGAATCGTTTCCGCCATTTTTACACCTCACCCTAATGACACCAAAACATCAATCTATCCTTGCACATTAGGTTATTCTGATAATAATAGTTCCCTATCGTAAAAAATGTTCTTGGGAACCCAGGCAAATTCCTGCTTATCACTGGAACTTTCTTTCTTTTCAGCCTTAAAATTTGCCTTAAAAATTAAAGCCAGAATTCTTTCTGGCCAAAATAATGCTTAAATAAGAGGTTTAAACAGATTTATGTTTGGTTTGGGTCAAACGTTTACGGCGGGTAGCGATCCTGTAAATCGCAAAACTAATCAGCGCTAGGACAACAAGAACTACAGCGTAGACCGTCAGGGTAATTTTGTTCGGATTACTGAGCAGGGATATTGGATTGTGGCTGTTGTCAGCCACTTTTCTTCCAAGTACACTGCTGTAATCATCGGGAATCGTTGGAACTCCGCCGACTTTGGCAAATGACTGAAGATATAAGGCGAGTGCCTGCCATTCTTTAACTTCGGTATTATTTCCGGCTGCGTCTCTGACGATCCGGGTTTCAAAGTCGGTAACCGGCGTACCCTCTTCTGTTTTGGGTACAATGGACAACAGACCGAAAGATTTATCGCCGACAATCGAAAGCATCTGAGCAGAATACAAACCGGCAACTACCCTGTATAATTTGGTATCGTCAATTTCTTCAACAGAGCCGTCCGGTTTCTGCAATACGGCGTTAGTGACCTTATTGAATATCATCCGGTTCGGATTATACGTGAAATCAATACCTGACATAAACAACTGAGCTTCAGCCATCATCGATGAGATTGAGGCATCTACTTCGCACAGGGTCTTTAACTCCTGGCCGGTTAAATAGACAGAAACCAGCGGATACCCTGGAATATTATCCGGTCCGGTCCCGAGGGAGCTTACGCTAAAGGCGTCGGCAGCTGTAATGGCCCCCTTAAAAAAGGTACCTCTGATCGTCCCGGCAGGTACAACTGCGACATCCACAGGAATATAGTCTGAAGCCTCCGCCTTCTTCACAGCATAAACATAGGCATCAGAAATCAGGTTGGCTAAAGGGTCTTCCTGATGCGTATTCAAAATATCGTTGACTTTCCGGAAGTTATAAGGGGATTCTGCCAACACTTGATCAAAATTCAACTGAAACGGTGTAAAAAATTTGTCCTGAACCTGCTGCTTGAAGCGGTTGACAGTTTCAGCAACCTGCTGATCGTCAAGCAGGCTTTCATTAATCGTCTGCAGCCGGTAAGCGGCAAGTTCCCAATCCGTACCGGACTTCCGGGAAATTTGCAGGACACCGAGGTTCTTGCAGCTGTCTTCAGCGGAACAAATCAATGTTTTCCCTTCGATGATCGGTACTTCAACTTTAGTGTGGGTGTGGCCACTGATGATTACATCGATATCCGGAACCTTTTTTGCCAGGATCTGGTCTTCAGATTCGGCTACATCCTTCCATGTTCCGCAATGGGATAAGCAGACGATTAAATCAACGTTTTCCTTTTTTAAAAGGGAAACAATCCGTTTAGCATTTTCCACAGGATCTGTGAATTCCACTTCTGCCTTTGGCGCATTGGAAGCTGCATCTTTCCCCATTAGACCAAAAATGCCAATCTTCACACCCTTCTTTTCAATGACGGTGTATTCCTTGATCCCATAATCCTGATAAGCCTGCTGCAGAGCTGCGAGTGAAGGGGTTAGGCTGCCGTCCTGTTTTGCGGGAAACGAGACATTGGCCTGAACAATTTCCGGCAGAACTTCTCCGGCTTTACGGGCGGCCACCGCTGACTGCAAGCTGTCGGCCAGTCCGGATGCCCTGTAGTCATATTCGTGATTGCCCAAAGTTACAGCATCATATCCCATCTGCCCCATCACGCGAAGCTCCGGGGAGTCTGTCCGGAAAATCGTTTGAAATGGTGTTCCCATCGAATAATCTCCGGCATCGACGAGCAAAGCATCCGGATCATTCTCTTTCCCGGCAGTAATGGCGCTCTGGAGTCTGGCAAATCCGCCGGACTGTTTGATTACACCGTTTTGTTCATCTTTGACCGGCAAGAGATGGTCATGCATATCATGTGTAAACAAGATTGTCATGCTCTTCTGAGTATCGTCAGCCGAAATCGGAGAATTTATGGATAATACGAGCATTGCGCCAATCAGGAAAACGGCCATAGCAGACTTAATTCTTTTCATCATCTTCCCCCTCATTTTAATCCATTCTAATTATGCTCAGTCTTGGCATCCATCCATTGAATGATATCCAGAAGAACCTGATCGCGGTTCGTTTCATTATGCAGTTCATGCCTGCTCTTTTCATATTGTTTGAGTGTGACATCCCTTATACCGGCTTTTTGATAACCATGGTGCAAGGCTATGCTAATTTTCCCGTAGTGCCCAACAGGGTCCATTTGGCCGGAAAGAATCAGGACCGGGACTTCTTTTGGCATTTTCCTGACATTGGATTGCTTCTGAACTTCCAGGATGCCGCCAAAAAAATCGCGATAAAACGCCAACGTACATATGCCTCCGCAGTAGCTGTCCTGAATATATTGGTCAACTGCAGCCGGGTCCGTGGTCAGCCAGTCATAGGCGGTCCGGTTTTCAGGACACCGGGCATTGAAATTTTTAAAAGTAAGCTCCTGTATCCATTTGCTTTGATAGCTTTTTCCTTTGATCAGCGCCATGGTCCCGCATAAGAAAAGGCCATAGTATAGCCTAAACGTCGTGTCTCCGCCTGGGCCGGATAAAATGACTCCTTGTATTCCCTGCTTATTTCCATAAAGATGCATATAGTGCCGGAGAATAAAGCTTCCCATACTATGACCGAAAATAAACAGCGGCAGTCTGGGATTGTCTCTTTTAATCAGAGCAACCAAATCATAGACATCGCGCACCATAAGATTCCAGCCGTCGTGGCCGGCGGATATGTCAAAGCCTTGCTTTTCAGCTGTTTTGCCATGGCCTCTTTGGTCGTAGGCATAAACCATATACCCTGCATCCGTCAACTCCCTGGCAAACGGTGCATATCTGCCGGAATGCTCCGATATGCCGTGAATCATCAGGATGATTGCTTTGGCGGGGAGCGTATCCGGCTGCCATTGGGTCATAAATATTTGCTCCGAAGGATGGATATTCCAATAACTTCGCTTTTCTCTCATGCAATTTCCCCTTACGGCAAATTAGCGTCCTGCGCCTCCATCAGCTGAAAACCGATTACACCTAATATATCATCTTGAAGGCAAATTATCATCCTTTTACCGCGTTATAAATATTTCCAGAATTTTGGACATGCCTTTTTTCCAGTGAATTGTTAAAATACTGTAAGAAGCGAACAAGATTTGTACAGAATCCAGATGAAAAAATTTGGCGGAGTGGAGGATTTCAATGACGAAAAAAATTGTTGTGATGCTGCTTCTTTCTGCAGTCCTGATTCTTGGTCTAGCTCAGGTAACGAATGCTGCTCTTGGTGATACACTTCTGAAGACAGGCTCGACAGGGCCGAATGTCATCGAACTGCAAACCAAACTTAACTGTCTGGGTTACAGCGTCGGCACAGTGGACGGAATTTTCGGACTCAAAACCAAGGCCGGCGTAATTGCATTTCAAAAATCCCGAAATTTACTTACCGACGGGATCGTCGGACCCATTACAGCCACAGCGTTAAACAAGGCCTACGTCAGCAATGTACAAAATGTTAAAACGGGCTCCTCGATCGCCGCGACGGCCCAGAAATACATTGGTGTGCCTTACAAATATGGAGGTACTTCCCCATCGACTGGCTTTGATTGTTCCGGATTTGTTCAATATGTTTTTAAACAAAACGGAATTGCCCTGCCGCGTATTTCCAGGGACCAGTACATGGTTGGCAAAGCGGTTAGTTTCGCTAATTTACAACCTGGGGATATTGTTTTCTTTTCGATGGCCCGAAACGGTGTCGTTGATCATGACGGGATTTACATTGGCAATAACCAGTTTATTAATGCTTCCAGCTCCAAAGGTGTTGCTGTCTATAGTTTCGGTACCTACTGGAAATCTGTCTATATCGGGGCGAAACGCGTCATTTAGCGATCAGCTGAACTATGTTCATTGATCAGTGAACTCTATTCATTTTTTTGAGAATGTCCAGATCGAATAATATCTGACATTCTCATTTTTTAACCTTATGGCTTATTCGTTTAAGTAAAAGTAATTAAATAAAATTGCAGATTGTGTTATATTAAGACAAAACACTTTAGGGAATTTACGAATCAGTCTACTAGCTTATCCTTTATGGATAGAAAGGACGTTCTATGCCTGCGAACCATCAAAAAAAACATCCGCATCAACCTAATCAGCACAATCACTCCAGTCAGCATCAGCAATCCTGTAGTTGCGGCCATGACCATTCTCATCAGTCGGGTCATGCCGTCCATGTCCATGACGCTGAATCCTGTCCTGTCTGCAGTGGCGTGGAAACCATAACCCCGGAAGAATATCTCAATAAAATAGAGGAAGCCGTCAATAAGCTCCCTCTAAATAAAACCACAGACAGAATGAACCGGCTGATCGTCCTGACTGCCGGCACGGCTGCCTCAGCCGCTGAACACAAAGATATGATCCTGCTCCAGATTACTGAAGTCTACCTGACCCTTCGTCTGGCGGAGGAATCCGGTCAAACGCTGGCTCCCGAGAATGCCCAGCGTCTTTTCCGCGAACTTTCCGGGCAGGCCGGCCTTGCGCTAACTGCCAAATATGGTCTGGAAGGATTGACCAAGGTTGGTTTGAACACAGACACACGCAGCACGCCGGGAACAGCCTCGCTTGTTTTTATTAGCTGCTATGCAGTTGGCAAAGTATTGATGCAATATTTCAGGAAGCAGGCGGAAGATTCCACGTTGACCGTGGAAGAAATCAAAGACTGCTTTCGGGTAGCGAAGGCCGAAGCAGAACGGCTGGCACGGGAATAAATGTCGGGTAACTATTTTATGTACCTTGTACTCAAGAGCGTTGTACTAGACATACTTTTTGATCACGATGGACTGACGTCCTTTTTTAGAGAGTCCACCTATTTCCTGAAGCTTGATTTTCCCAAGGCCGCGCAGAGATAGCGTATCCCCTTCCGCAACCGTCTTATCTGTTTTGTCACATGCCAGCGAATTCAGCATGACCTTCCCGGATTCAACATATTCCCCCGCTTTGGTGCGGCTTAAGTTAAAACCTGCCGCGACCACACTGTCCAGCCGCAATGAGGCTACGGTGTCTTTCAGCAGAAGAACTTTTTCTTCCGGTATTTGCAGCAATCCCGCAGAGATGATTGCTGTTTTTATTTTGACACGGCCGACTGATTCCAGATTGTTTATCAGGAACGGCAGGATTTCTTTCAAGACAATCAGATCCGTGCTATTTTCCCCGACCAGAATGTCACCGACTGTTTCCCGCTTGATTCCTGCCCCCATCAAACTGCCTAGAAAATCCCGATGCGACAGACCGCTGTCTGCAGTATATTCCGCCCGGATAAAAGCTAATGGGCAATATTCATCATCCTGAATGACATGTTCAGGCTCCAAGTAGTCCGGCAGAAAGATCAATACGGTACGCTCAGCCCCTTCATAGCCTCCCCAGAAAAAGTACCGGGGGTTTCCGTTCGCTTTCAGTGCATTTCCAAGCAGCACCCGCTGCTGTTCACTGCAGAACCGCGTGCAAGCCGGAATATTTTTCTTTTCCGATTCTTCAAGTTTGTCCAGCGCCCGCGCAAGCAGCAGTCTGCTTTCTTCATCCTGGGCATATTTTTTGACGGTTTCGGCTTTTGTGATCATTGTTATGTTCCTTCGGTATTACAAATTATGTTAATGATGATTATTGCCATTATAATTGTTTCAATCTGCTAAAATCAAGATTAATTAAGCTTTTTAGTTATCCTCAAATATAGGCTTGTCCCAAATTCGACACCAGTGTCGATTTTGGGACAAACTGTCTATCGCTTTCATAGAAATAACACTGTAAATGTTAGTCTTATTTCTGACTTTTTGGTGATTATGGGGTATGCAGCCTTGCCCAAAATACCCCGCTCGCACGTTTTCGTGGCTACAAATAGGAATCCTCGCTAAAATGTCAAAACCCCTGGGCTTTCTGCATGTGAACCCTTGACATTTTCTACGCTCATCCCGTTTGTATAACGCCACTGGCACTTGACGCTCGCTTTGGTGTTTCGGGCAAGGCTGCAATAATTTTAAGAATAGAGAGAAATTGATCTAACGTTTCGATCCTGGGTATACTTACAACGCTGTTTCGGTTCCGGAAGTCGGGAAACAGCAACTTTTTAAGCAAGCAGGATTTATGTGTACCCATTAAGCGATTTGCTATCCCTCGGCATTGGGGGATTTGAAAAAGATGACTGCTACCATTCAGCCTTTTCAAATCCCCAGCATAGCGGTAAGCCAATAATACGAAGCGTTTTTTTTAGGTTATAATTACTTGCATCTTAATTAAAATAGTCAGGCTGATATGCTGACAGCTATAGTCTTTACCGTCTGAATTGTGATGATTTGAAAAATTTCAAATCACGGTGCCAGACGGCAAAGACAATTAACCTAAAGCTATTAATCGACTAGGGGTGGGCCGGTTCCGGTTCCGCTTTTTCTTTCTGTTGTGTCCGGTATAAGAAAAATAGGCCACAGCAGCCGAAACTGTGTGACCTCATTTTAGGCCTTATTTTTGATTAATTATATTGTTCTTTTCCTCAAGATTATACTCCCTTAATCCTTCAAAACATTCCAGGAAATATTTCAGTTCATTTATTGACGTCTCATATTTATCTTCAGTCAAGTGTTTTATGGCGTAGAAACAATCTGAAATAATAAAATCATCAGAACTAAATATTGCATTAATATCTACTTTCTTTATGAGTTCATCAGCAATTTCATATCGATCAACCCCTTCAAAAATATACTTTTTAAGCAAATCGACAAATATATGAATTATCTCATCTCTGCTCATATCAAAGCTCCTACTTCAGTTTATTAATTAACTGGCCAGATTGAATTCTTACTGCATCAAAATCACGATGGAGAATATTCCCTCTAGCATCTGTTACCTCATGAATAATAAATTTAACGCCACTTTGGTCAGAATAATTATATACCCTGGAGAATCCGCCCTCAGTGGAGCTTCTTGATGAAGTCATTTTCTTACTTAAATTTGTAAAATCAACGTCTCTTGCTTCAATTTGTCCAATCTCATTAAGAGTCTTTCCAGGTGCATAATAATTACCATTAATCTTTTCGACATCCTTTAAATAGTCTAAAGTGGTTTTTGCGCCACGACCCGCCCCCTCCACATAGAAGCTTAAGGGGAAAGATTAATGAAGCTTTATCGGTTAACCAAAAAAGCAGAAGCTAAACAGAAAAATCGTTTTTCAATTTTTTAATAGGTTATTACCATTTTATCACAAATTAGGAGCTTGGTATTCAGTCTTATTTTTCATCATGGCATAAATGATGTTTAAGACTCTTCTTTGGATACATACAAGAGCCTGGGGCTTCCGTTTACCTTCGGCCAACTTGCGTTTATAATATTCATGAAATACCGGATGTCTTGCTTTGCCGCCACGGGATACCTGAATCATTTGGATAGCCAGAAAATAAAGGACGCCATTAAGATTCCGGTTGCCTTGTCTGCTCCTTTGTTCTCTTCCTTTTCCTGCGGATGAGAAGAGAACAGGAGCGACCCCGGCAAATCGGGCCAGCTTGTCGGCATTAGGAAAACGGTTGATGTCTCCGATGTCTGAGATTATTTGCGCTTCTGTAATCACGTCTATTCCGGGCATAGTCTGTAACTTGTAGCCGGTTTCTTGGATTAACCTTCTTAACTCGGTATCAATTGCAGTCAGTTCCTGCTTTAAATACCGTATCTCTTTGACAATGCCTTGAATAATAAAATCCCGTTCCTGCTGGTAAGCTTTTTTAACTTCTCCGTCCTCAGCAATAAGACTCAAAATAGCCTGTGCTTTCTTGGTAGAACAAGCGTTATTGCTGGCCTTGCGTAAAGTTTCGGCCAAATCTTCCAGTTTAATTCCGCTTAAGCATCCGGGGGAAGGATAGTTCTCCCAGAAGCAAAGGGCCGTTTTGCTGTCAATGTCACAGAAAAACTTCCGGTAACTCGGGTAATTGTACATAAGAGCGTCATGCAGTTGGCTTTGCAAGATGATTCCTCGTTTCTTGATGCTATCCCTCCGCTTGACGATCTGCCGGATAGTGAAAAAGATGTCCTCATTCTTGGTGTCCGGTAGCTTGTCGACCATATCCCTTAGTATTCTGGCAACACAAAAAGCGTCGTAAGCATCGTTTTTCTCCACTGTGGGACTGCTTAAACGCATAGCGTTTCCCAAAGCCGGATAGATGTCTTTGACAATATACTTATGGGCTTTCAGGTAAGTAGCCAGATTCCGGCCAAACCCTCTGGTATCTTCCAAACCAAAGATGAGCGTTTTATCTTCGCTTAGTTTCTTGGCTTCCCGGATAAACCCGTCAAATTTTTGGGGCCTGTTCTCGAAGGTGATTTCTCCGAGCTTCTTCATCCAGCAGTCAATAAGGACTGCCGTATGCTGTTCCTTGTGCATATCTATGCCGCAAAATGCACAGTTCCTTTTATTCTGGAGGATTTTACCCACTCCTTTCCTAGCTTACCTGTATAATTCATACCGACAACCTCAGCTTGTGAGCGTTGGCCTGTAATTTACAAGCCCGCAAGGGGGCGACTGGTGCCGAAAGTTCCTTCATGGGCAACTTGCTCAAACAGGACTTGAAATACACTCAAAAATATGGACAAGACGCAAGA